>NZ_BATR01000180.1 GCF_000739655.1 Verrucomicrobium sp. BvORR106
CTTTTACTGACGCCGACCGAACTGTCTCAACCCTTGCGTAGTCCCGGCGGCACCACACCCTTGAGCCCAAGATTGAGCGAGCACCTCCGGTCGCACGGAAGTTCTTCCTCGAAGAGGATGCGGCCACAAGCCCAACGTTGACGAGCATCGAGCGAGTCTACGTTGGGTTACAGCGGATAGCGGCACCTACTCCGAAGGAGTTGTGGCGGTCTGGCTTATCTGCCCCCACCGCCGAATCAACAACCCTCCAACCACGTTATTTCCCAGACCTCAATCCCGCCGTATTCACCGCAATCACCCGATAGCCCTCCGCTTTCGTTCCCTCAGCCACAGCGTAACTCATCTGCACCAGCGGCATGGCCGGAGTGTCACTGTATTGCAGCCCCTGAAACACGGGCCTGCCGAAGGGATTCTTCGGCTGCGCTGGCACCGTCGCGATTTCCTTCCCGTCGCGCTCGATGATGAAATGGCCGACACCACTTTCCAGATCCGCCTCTGCGTCCCACTTCAACTCTGAGCCCTCAATCCGTACCTTGGTCGGCGCAGGCGGCGGGGTGATGTCGGCGATCGCGGTGTCTTTGACATACTGCATCCAAGCCTTGGCGGTGGCCTCATCCGGCAGCCACACTGCCTTGCCCACGTCCCCGGTAAATTTGACCGCAGGTACGGCTTCGGCCCCCAGCAACGGAGCCAACCACGCCCCCTCCTTCGACATCGATTTCAAAGCACCCCCACTATGGTCTGGCAAACGCGCGGTCAGGCACGCATCCAGCCAACGGATCGCCAGATAGCGCTGATTGCCACACTCATGGCTCGTCAGCGGATCCACCGCCACTCCCACCAGGCCGCCCTTGGCCCGCAGTTCGCTGAAGAACGTTTCGTTCGAGGGCCACACGCCGGCGAAACGCCCCTCCTTCACCGTGACACCCTCCTTCGTGCCCAAGTTGCACATGATCGGCACCTGCACCGCTTCATCAGGAATGAGATGCGCCTTGATCGCTGCCCGCTCAGGATTCACCTTCAGTAGAGGCACCCCACTGCGCTGCCACGCCGCCGCCACCCGTTGTGGATGCAGGAGCGTCATGCCGCCGGCCCAGTGCCCGCCACCACTGTGTCCCCACAGCGCCCACGGCACACTGGCCAGCTCCGGATGACCGCTCGCCTTCCCCAGGTCCCCCAGCGCCTTTTCAAAAGCCGCTCCGGATCCATTGCGCGGATCACACCACATCTGGCAGTCCGCCTTCTCCGGTTGCTCATATGCGGGTGAGAGCAACGCACAATCATGCTTCTTAGCCAGCGCCTGCCAGTGCAGGTCAAACGCCCCCGTCAGACCGGATTTGCACGAACCTTCACCACAACCGTGCTGGTGCACGATCACACCGCGAAGCATCTTCACTCCCGGCGGCACCCACACCGTGTAGTTCACGGGAAAGATCAACCCGCCCGGTTCCTTGGACGCCTCATACCGCACCCGGTAGTACGGTGCCTCCGCCGCGGGGAAAACATCATACGGCGCGCTCTGAGCCTGGAGCATCGGGAGCGGCGCGGTGGCGAGGACAAGGGAAAGACAGAGAAGATGGCGCATGTGTGGAGCATACGCGCCAGTCACGCCGGGCTTTACACCAGCTTCGCGAGACACTCTCCGTCTCCACGTTACCCATCCCGTCTTCTCGCCCTGGCCCGTCCACACATCACGCCAGTGTCTTGGAGTGCTGGCGGCTCGACGCCGCTTTCGCCTGCAGAAGAGACGCCCCATTCAATCCCCACCGTTGCCAGCCGGCGCAGCCCACTCGCTGGTTCACAAACAAGCCCCAAGACGCTTCGCGAATTGAGAAGCCTTGCCCCCGTTCTCAAGCACACTGCCCGTCGCAGACGGAACAACAGACCATGACGCTGAGGCGCCCACCCTCCTCAACCAGCGGTTAGTTCAAATCCAACTCCGCCGCCTTCGCCTTCTTCTGTTTCGCAGGTGGATAGTCGGGATGTAATCCCGCCATGCGCGGAGTGATCGGCCGGACAGGGCCGACGTTGATCGCGTAAGGGGTGGTGTTGATCAGCTTGTCAATCGCGGCCCAATTGTCTCTCACCTGTTTGGCCACGACCTCGTCCTTCTTTTTCCAATAGCGGCCCATCAGCGTCACGTTATCCATGACCAGACGGGTGTAGTCCAGCCCCACTTGGACAAACGCCACCCGACGCTGATACAGCGAACCCGCTGGTGCCGCCGCAGCCGCCCGAGTCAGTCTCTCTTGCGATTCGCGAAGAAGCTCCGGCGTGTAAAGCTCAGGGAACAAAAACACACCACCATCCGGGTTCTTGGCCGTGTAGGCCATGCGCGCCTTCTCCAGGCCTTCATAGTACTCTCTAACCGCCCCGGCCGCCGGGCCAAATCCACGCTGATAGTAATCCGCAAGAATCGCCTGCCCATCCTTCTTGGAGTCCCACACCAGTTGGGCCATCACGTAGTATTGTGGTCCCAGGGTTGCCCAATGTTCCCAGACTCCGTCGATGTAGATGCCCCGACATCCTGCCGCCGCGACATCCTTCAGATCCCGGATCGTCTGCTGGGTGGACAGATCAGGCAGCCCCTGTTGCCACCCTGCTGGGCTGCCCGTGTTGGGACGCCAGAAAAACGACGAGGTCACCTTGGCCCAGGCATCGAACTGCTCGCGATACGTCTCCCCTCTTGTCGATCCCACATCCACCAGACCGGTCCTTCCGTAGAAGTTCGCCACCAAGGTCATGATCACATTGTCTGCGGGACGGGCCACCACTGGCGCAGGTCGGGAGTGGCCATAGCTGAGCATGAGCACGCAGTAGTCTTTCCCCGGGTACTTGGCCTTTAGCTTTTCTCCAGCCTTGTTGGCAAAGGTCACGTCCCGGTCAGAAAGAGCCGGATGCACCTCAGCCAGTTTGTACCAGTTGAAGCGTCTCGGCTCTCCATCGGGATGATCCCAGGCCCGGCAGTTGGCACACACGCAATGTCCACTGGCCCAGCTATCGTTGGGTGAGGCATTAAAGACCGTCTTGCCAGGATTCGCATTTAGGTCTGCCTCCACCTCCTCCAGCCAGAGTTTCAGGACCAGAGGGTTCGAGACACAAAGCTTGGCCGTACGGGGATTCGGGAACCCGCTGCGCGTGCCATCCGGCTGCAGGGCAAAGATCTCCGGGTACTTCTCATGGTAGCGTTCCCACCAATCCCCAAAGCCGTGTCCGCCCTCCATCGTCAGCGAGCCCAGTTGGAGCCGCTGCCGGAGGGTCCACTCATGGGATTTGCCATACCCCTTGTCGCCCAGACTGGAGTAGTGAAAAACCCCTTCTCGGGAACGGATCTGGGGATGATACCGTTGCTCAAACGGTGCGAGCACAATGCGGTCCTTGGAAATCACATCTTCCCCCAGCTCCCCTGGCCAGAGCCAGCGCACACCCAGCTGGTCCTGTATGAAAGTATAGACCGCATTCACCGTGCCATACTCCGTCTGGGCATCAGGGGCCGCCCAGCGATCCCGTCCCGCGATCACCACATGCTTGTCGTTCGCCGCCAGAAGCGTCTCTTCAGGAAACTGAAACTCGAAGTCCATTCCAGGAAACAGTTTCGCAACTCCCGGCTGCACCCCCACCCAGATCGCCTGCGGCGGCACCACCGCCAACTCACCTTCGATGATCTGCGGACGCGCCCCAGTGACCTTCTCAATGGAGGCCGCCAGCTCATTCACCGCCGCCCGCGTGAAAGCTGAGGACCCTTTCGCCAATACAATGGGAAGAGCCCCCTTCCCCTTCTCAGCGAGAACCAGATCGGCCGCACGCAGCCAGGACACTGAACTCAACGCGACCAGTAGCAGGCCAAAGGATTTTATCGTCATAGGAAAGCAATGCTGATTCCCGCGCTGAAACGAAGCGGTTTGGAAAAAATTTCGTGGAAAAGCGTGATCACATCGCACCTACGCACTTTGCAGAAGCCTGGCACCACCTTGCCGCACGCCAGTGTCTTGGAGTGCTGGCGGCTCGACGCCGCTTTTGCCTGCCGAAGAAGCACCCAATCCAATTCCGACCGTTGCCAGCCGGCGAAGCCTACTCGCTAGGCCACAAGCAAGCCCCTCCCGCTGCTCACCCGCGGAAGCCCCCCATCTCCTTTAGACAACGCACCACCCCTGCTCCCGTACCTAGGTTCTATCCCATCACCACAGCCGCCAAAGCGGTGTCGAGCCACACGCACTCCAAGACGCTTCGCGAGGCAGCAAGCGCTGGAGCTCGTTACACCCTACAAACTTTGCCCACTTCTCAAAGCCCCCGTCCCGGATGGGCGCCTGGAGGCTGCCCCTTGAGCACGGAGTTCGAGGAAGCATGAAACCGTCCCGGAGGGACGCCGGAAATTGGCCGGTGGTGGAGGCCTGTCATCAGGCCGGGAACCACCGGACTATGAACACAATAATCTCCCGTCCCGGAGGGACGGCGGATCGCGGCACTCCAACGCAACAAACAAACATCAATCGCCCTTCTCCTGCTCCACCAGCTTCTGAATCGCAGCCTGATAGTCCGCCTCAAGCCAATCAGGCAATTCAGTCCGCTCGGCACGCCAGATAGGAAAGGCGATGTCCCCGGCAAAGATCGTAAAGCCAGTTTCGGTGCGCTCCACCGTCCTCGTCCAACTGTTCCCTTTGGGCGACAGCCTAAACCTCAGCGTAACTAGATCATCCAACGTGAACCACAGCCGCATGATCCCTTGCCCCTTGCTTCGATCGTTCGTCGCAAGAAACTGCACCGCATACCCTTTCTCATCGAAAATGAGAACACCTGGTGCCCCCTCGAAATCATGCTCCACCCACCAATATCCAATCAGGTCAACAGGGAGGGTAAAGCTGAGAGATTTCATGGGCTCGTCTATGTTCATTCGATGAAGCTCAACGTTCCGATCATCCGCTCGCACTCCGCCAGTTCCCGCAGGCGGGGTCAATTCACAGGTCTCTGATTGCGAGAATAAACCACCACTGCGGGCTCATTTGGCAAGGGAAAAACAATCGTGGGGCAGACATCATTCGCACCCCCAAAAACACGGGGCACGGATTCCAAGACGCTTCCCCAACCAACGTCGGAGTCGTTGACCTCCACTGCGTGTCCATCTGAGGTCTCAAAACTCAAGTAGCGCACCACAGCGCCATCCGGAAGACTCTCTGTATACGAGAGAACCTTCCAAATATCGTCCAAAGGCAACTCTGCTTCGGCATTTGTTTCGAAAACCACCCGAAGCCCCGCTCGTGTTAGCTCTGCTGAAGGCATAGTTGATCAAGCAAACCACGGCGGCAGCAGCATCTCAAGGAAGGTTTACGCGCTTTTGCCCCCGCCCTTGCAACTTCAAGAACTGATCCGGTTGCCCAAAGTACCCATAAAACTCCTCCTCCCAGAAGTATCCCTCCTGCCTCCAGGCGACGAGCTTGTTGAGCATTTCGGCGAACGATAGAGGAATTACGCAGGTCATCTCTGTGGCACCCGCTTGGCTTCTGAAGCCGATCCCCGCAGGGGATCTGTACCACAGCCCAAGGTTGCCGAGCTTCCAGCGAGGCTACCTTGGGTTTCCGCAGCCGGAAATCTCAGGTGTGGAAGCCGACGACGTCAGCTTCTCCCTCATCGCCACCAACACCTCCAGGACATTCCAAACGAGGCCCCTGCATTCAAGATCCAAGTCCCAAGAAGACGCCTACATCCACCCGAACTGGAAAACACCTGGAGTTCCCTTTCCTCATGAATCCATATTGAGGTCAAAAAGGCAGCTCCGCAGATCTCTATTCGTCATCCAACTAAGCCCGCAAGATAATTGGCAATTTCAGATTCGCCTCGCTCCTCAGCAAACCCCAAGGCATCCATATCCTTCATCGAGTTCCCTGTGTATTTCACTCGAACGTCAATCCCCTTCGCTATGAGCAGTTTCACGATCTTTGAGCTTCCACCCTGAATGGCACTGAAAAGCGGATTCCTTTCTGGTTCACTCACGTCCAAGGCTGCACCGGCAGCCAAAAGCAATTCCACTGCCTTTAGGTTGCCAAAGGCTGCGGCTACATTGATGGCGGCCCCGCCAAACGCCCCCCCTTTTGCATTCACATCGGCACCTAGAGATAGCAGGCATTCGACAATCGCGGGACTTCCGGCCTGTGCCGCCACATGCAGCCAAGTACCGAAGGCTGTCATGAGTTTAAGCCTTTCCTTTGATTCGCCGATCAAAGCACGAACCTTGGTCACGTCAGCTGCCTTTATGGCCCCTCGCAACGCCTTGATGATGACAACATCTTCCGTACTCATTCAACGTCTTTGGATGTCATAAAGGGACAGACACTTTGCACCACGTCTTTTTCAAAAGCCAATTTCACGCGAGATTTCTGTAAAACTCTCTGCCGAACTCTTGAGCCCCCGGCTGAGGCTCCGCAGCATCCCGATGATAGATGAGGTCCGAAAAATCAAACCGATTCAAAACCGCCTCTCCCCTTTCGTCTTCAAATACGTCATGCACCTCATACCCGCAAAGTGCCCGGCGAATTCCATTCTCGCCCGTTAGACTCAAGTAGAGTTCGTCGATGATCCTCGCAACCATGGCTGGCTCATTCATCCCCTCCCCAAAGCCGAAGTTCGAGTATCCAGGTCCCACTGGGCACGCAGTCACATACCAAAAGTCGGACTTCGTGTACAGATCGAGGTTCGCCATGGGAACCCTTCGGTCGTCAAGGCACAGGACCAGGGATTCAAGCCCTTCCTTGATGCGGAAAGCATCAACTTCCCGATAACACTCGATCACCAGACTGAAATACATCGCCATGGTCACGCACAATGGTTGAATTTCCTGAGTATCGGCAATCCCCACTCGAAGACAAGGGCCGCCATCGCGGATGGGAGTCAAAGACCTCTGCACCCGCCGCCCTTCTGAAGCCGATCCCCGCAGGGGATCTGTACCACAGCCCAAGGTTGCCGAGCTTCCAGCGAGGCTACCTTGGGTATCCGCAGCCGGAAATCTCAGGTGTGGAAGCCGACGACGTCAGCTTCTCCCTCATCGCCACCAACACCTCCACTGCCCGATGGTCGGCTCATCCTACGCTCAACGCTCAAGAGCCGGGACGGCTCTTCCACATTTTCGGCAAGCATCACTACCCGGCATCACAGAGGGACAGACACTTTGTACCCCTTTCTGGTTCACTCACGTCCAAGGTAGCACCGGCAGCCAAAAGAACTTCCACCACCTTGGAGTTTCCGTAACCTGCAGCTAAGTTTACTGCTGTCCCACCGAATGCCCCTCCAATGGCATTAACATCCGCACCAAGGGATAACAAACATTCGACCATCTCAACATTTCCAGTCTTCGCCGCCACATGCAGCCAAGTACCGAAGGGAGTCATTAGTTGAAGCCTTTCCTTTGAACGCCGATCAAAGCACGAACCTTGGTCACGTCAGCAGACTTTACGGCCTCTCGAAGCGCCTTAATGATGACAACCTCTTCCATACTCATTCAACGTCTTTGGGTGCGATATAGGGACCGACACTTTCGGTCTCCCACAGGACGACTTTGAGTTGCTCGTGCCCACCTGTTTTTGCGGCATTTAGTCAACAAAACTAAATTGAAAACGCTCCGAGAAATTTAAACCTCTATCATGTGCCTCTACATCTCGGAACAATTCTGCAATCTTATCTTGTATGTCTCCCAGGTTCTTTTTGCTTTCGGAAGCGTTGATCCAAACGATCTCTAGCGGGCGATCCACGTCAGCCGTGAGACGATCCCAAAGCGCGTTGAGATTACGCCCGTAGAAGTCTCCCAAGTCAAGGATTTTCGCTAGGGCATCATGAAAGTCTGCCTCGCTGCCTATGGTATTACCATCTATCGTAATTCGCATCGTCTTCAGTTGTTATTTCCAGTCCGCCAGAGGAATGACGGGACCTTCCCGCAATAGCCTGTCTCATCGCACTGCGGCAACAAAACCAACCTCGTCATTGGTCCAGGTCACGGGATGGGGCGTCATAGTTGGAGTTCAAAGCTCAGTCTCGAGGGGCTCACGGCGGCGAACCGGGTGTTGGCGGGCATTTCCCGCCGCTCACGTTGCCAGTTGCGAGGTGTATCGTCGCTGTGCTGAAACATGAACACGGGGCATCCCACACAGATGCTCGAATCTCATTACCGTGAACGGTGACATCTTTGATTCCATCCCAAGAAATGGACGACGTTCTCCAACGTATGCCATTTTGATCAATGCACAACATGCGGACAAAGTCCCAAACAATCATGATCTGCTGTTCGGCATCCAATTTTACGCCCATCAACGGACGCAACGATATTCCTTCCCACTTCTTAGGCTGGTCCACATTGACCAAATAGCCTTCTCCTTTCGAGATGATTATCGCACGGATTTTATCGGGGCAACTTCCGGCGAAATTTACTGCATTCTTGGACAGGTTGCCACGAGCGAAAGTGCCATACCAAGGTTCTCCTCGCTGTGGAAAAAACTCTATTCCAAGCCCATCAACCCAACCGTCTTTCACTGCCCCTGGAAAGCAAAGACTCAGTTGTGAATATTCAGGCTCAGTTACCATGCTAGCGTGGTAACTTGCACCAAAATGGTCTTCAAATTGATTACTCATTAGGACGGAAAAATCGGTGTGTAATGATTTCAGTTCTATCGCTCGCGGATGGGCGTGAATCTCACAAAGGGACAGACCCTTTGTACCACGGCAGGGTCCAACTACAGATCCCCTTCGCCTCCCCGCAGCAGCGGATCTTCGTTCAGATAGGCCTTGGCATTCTTGAAAAGCGTAGGATCGGCATCCTGCGCCATCACCGCCAGCAGCCTTCTTGCTTCTTGATCCCCTTGCTTTGCCAAGACTCGGGAGACAGACATCAATATCGCTCGAAATGGCAAAAGCATCCCGGGGTCTCGTATCATCCCGTAGATCACTGGTCTCAAGGCGGGCTCAATCAGCTTCAGCGAGCACATGGTACGCAGCGCCTCCACCAGGTTGGGCATAACAGTCAGATCATAACGGCTCACGTCCGCCCAGCAAACTTGCTTCACAAGATTCGCACTCCCCTCCCACACGCTCCGCCCGCGCAATGACTTGTTGTCGAGCACAGCTCGCGCGACCCGCATCTGCATCGCAGCCCCCTCCGTTCGCAATGCCATCTGAAGCAACTGCTCCTGTTCAGCCGTCACTAAAGTCATGGGCCTTATTGCTTTCAGCAGTGGGAAGATTCGATCTCGATTGTAAGCTGACATGACCAAGAGCAATTCAACATCCGCCGGCTGCTTCACACACCGTGCGATCTTCTTGATGATCCGCAGCATCCTTCGGCACAGGCTATTCTGAAAGTCGAATTGCAGGCAACCAATAGGTTTGTTCCAGGTCATCACGCTGCCTGTCACTTCCGCGCCTCGTGAAACAGCCGTCTGAGATTCCCCCCATCGCGTGACCACACCTCACGCTCGAACCTAAGGCGACAGTTGATCCCTCCCCACATGAATCCTCCTTCACCATCCCTGCCCCTCTCTCCATCCCCGAAAGATCCCCGCCCTCCCCTGCGTTCGTCTCAGCCTGCCGCCCATTTTCACGGCGGCATCCAGCCATGACCTTCCGCGCCCTCTCCCAAACTTTTTCACGCTCCCGTCTCCAAGTTGCCCTGCCGCTGCTCCTGGCAACGGCGACGCTCCCTCTCTCCCGGTCCGCCTCAGCTGCGCCGGAGGATGACCAGTATGTACTGGGGCCGGACTCCGTGGCCCAGGAAGGGGTGCCACGCGGCAAGGTGATCCCCATGGCTCCCTGGCAGTCCAAGATCTTTGAAGGCACGACCCGCGACTGGTGGATCTATGTCCCCGCCCAGTATGATGGTTCCAAGCCCGCCAGCGTACTCGTGCTGCAGGACGGCGGGGCCTCCAAAGGTGACCCCAAACAGGCCGGGCCCAACAATGCCACCTATGTTCTGGACAACCTGATCCACAAAAAGGAGTTGCCCGTCACCATCGCCATCTTCATCAGCCCCGGCAGTTTCCCGGCCACCAATCCCGGGGAGAAACCCCGCAGCAACCGCAGCTTCGAGTACGACACGCCTTCTGATCAATACGCCCGGTTCCTCCTTGAAGAGATCCTTCCGGAAGTGAGCAAGCAGTACAAGCTCACTGATGATCCCGAGCAGCGCGCCCTCGCCGGTGGCAGCAGCGGCGGCATCTGCGCCTTCACCGTGGCCTGGGAGCGCCCTGACTCCTTCCGCAAGGTGATCAGCCACATCGGCAGCTTCACCAACATCCGCGGCGGCTACACCTACCCTGCGCAGATCCGCAAGACCAAGCCTGAGGTGGCCAAGAACACCTACAACACCCCGGAGCTAGAGAAGCTCCTCGAATCCCGCCGGAAGATCCGCGTGTTCCTCCAGGACGGCAAGAATGACATCGACAACCAGTTCGGCAACTGGCCCCTGGCGAACCAGGATATGGCCGCGGCGCTCAAGTTCGCCGGCTGGAACTATCAGTTCGTTCTGGGCGAAGGCACCCACAACGGCAAGCACGGGGCGTCTTTGTTTCCTAACACTCTGCGCTGGATCTGGCAGACAGAAAAACCAGCCGACCCGGCCCCTGCTCCAGCCGCCAAGTAGCCCCGGCCCCATGCCAGGCTAGATCCATTCCCGACCAGACCGGGCTGACCTTGACAAAGGCAGCCCGGTTTTGTTTGCAACTCATTTCCCTGCCGGCGGGATCCCGGCTTGTTTCCTATTTCTTGTCCGTCACCAACTCATAGTCCGCTGGCACCACGAAGTCGGCATCTGGCAGCGGCGTGGTCTTGACGTCCTCCAGGGTGGTGGTGGCCGTGGCCCCGCCCAGATCCACATGGCTCTTCACCACCATGCCATTGATGTCGTTCAGCACATTCACACCGCCCAGAGTGCTGAGCGTGGCGAGGTCGGTCTTGATGGCTTCATAGTTGGGGAAGTCCTTTGCCACCCAGAGCTTGCTCTTGATGCCGCCACCGAAGTCCCACTCGTGGATCTCGCAGTTGTAGACCCCTATCTTCTCCATTTTGCCCGTGCCCAGTGGCCGGTGCAGCCGGGCGGAGGCCAGCGACTTGGCGATCTCCGCCGCCACCGGTCCTGTCTTGAAGTTGGTTTTGGAGAGCTTCTTCGTCCCGTGGATGAGGATGATCATCTCTCCCGTGGTCGTATCGATGAGATTGGTCTGAGCCGTTCCACTGTCGATGCGGATCTTGGTGCCTTTCACCTTCATCACAGAAGGGTTCTGCGCCCCGGTACTGTTGGATTTTTGCACCAGGGTCAGATCCGCACGCCCCGTGGCAGGCACAATGCAAAGCAGGAGGGCGGCGAAGAAGGAAAGCGGTTTCATGGGAGGGGGAGCAAGCAAGTCTGCATTGCCCGGCTGGTCAAGGACCATCCCGGACCGTCCGGGCAGAATTGACAGCCCCCGTATCGCGCCTTAGGGACCACCTGGACACCCGCCCGCTCCCCTCTCCGTTCCGCACCGCGCCCATGACTCCTGAAGATTGGCAGACCCTCTGGCTCACCATCTGGACGGCAGCGGCAGCGGTGGCACTGATCCTCCCACCCGGGGCCGCCCTCGCCTGGTTGCTGGCACGGAAGCGCTGGCCGGGCAAGACACTGGTGGAGACCCTGGTGGCCCTGCCCCTGGTCGTTCCCCCTGTGGCCACGGGACTGGTGCTACTCAAGCTCCTCGGCCGTCGCGGCCCCGTCGGGGGCTGGCTTTACCAAACCTTCGGCTGGGAGATCGTCTTTACCTGGAAAGCCGTCGTGGTGGCCCTCGCGGTCATGTCCTTCCCCCTGCTGGTCCGCAGCCTGCGCACCGCGTTTGAAGGGGTCCCCGTGCGTCTGGAGGGCATCGCCCGCACTTTGGGTCGCGGCCCTTGGAACGTCTTCTGGACCGTCACCCTTCCGCTCGCCCGCCGGGGCCTGGCTGCCGGAGTCGTCCTGTCCTTCGCCCGCGCACTGGGCGAGTTCGGCGCCACCATCATGGTGGCAGGCTTTATCTCGGGCAAGACCTCCACCCTTTCGCTCTCCATCTATCAGCTCGTCCAGACCGGCCAGGATGCCCATGCCATGAAGCTCCTGGGCATCTCCGTGGTACTGGCCTTCGCCGCCCTCTGGATCAGCGAACTCCTCACCCGCCGGAGGCAGCCCTCATGAGTCTGATCCTGGAAAACCTCCGCCTCCCGCTGGCCGACTTCGCCCTGGAAGTGAATGTGGAGCTCGCCGCCCCGGTCACCGGCCTCTTTGGCCCTTCTGGCGCGGGCAAGACTTCCCTGCTTGAGGTGGTAGCCGGCCTGCGCCGACCAACCGCTGGCCGGGTGCAACTCCACGGCCGCGTGCTCGATGATGCAGCCGCGCGCCAGCACCTGCCACCAGAGCGTCGACAGGTCGGCTATGTGCCACAGGATCTCGCCCTCTTCCCCCACCTCAATGCGCGGGCGAATCTCGAGTTTGGCCATGCGCCCGGAAGTCCCCTTCCCAGCGCAAAGGTGGTGGATATCCTCGAACTCGCCCCGCTCCTGGACCGCCGGGTGCACCACCTCAGCGGCGGGGAGAAACAACGCGTCGCGCTCGGTCGCGCCCTGTTGGCCTCCCCGGCCATCCTCCTCATGGATGAGCCCCTCTCCAGCCTCGACCAGAGGTTGCGTCAGCGCGTGCTGCCCTACCTTCAGGCCATCCGCCGCGAGTTCTCCATCCCCATGATCTACGTGAGCCATGCCCGAGATGAGATCGAGATGCTTTGCGATGAAGTACTCGAGATCGCCGGGGGGCAATGCACGAGGCGATCGTAGGAAACATTTTCTGCGTGGCGGGCGTTGATAGCAGCCACCATGCGCATGCGCCTCCCTGTCCTCCTCACCGCCCTTCTCTTCGCCTCACAGGCTCCAGCCATTGACGACTACAAGATCGGCGAACTGGCGCTGGAGAAGCCCGGCGTGCCCAAAGGCTCCCTCACCCAGATGCCCACCTGGAACTCCAAGGTGTATGCCGGCACCACGCGGGACTGGTGGATCTATGTGCCCGCCCAGTACAGCGCCGAAAAGCCCGCCGCCCTCATGGTCTTTCAGGATGGGCATGACTACGTGAACCTCAAGGGCAACTGGCGCGTGCCCACCGTCTTTGACAATCTCATCGCCTCCGGGGCCATGCCACCCACCATCGGCATCTTCATCAATCCCGGCCATCTGGGTGAGCAGAAGCCTCAGAGTGCCTGGAAGTCCAACAACCGCGGCAAGGAATACAACACCCTCGGCAACACGTATTCGAAGTTCCTGCTCGAGGAGATCATCCCTGAGGTGCAGAAGCAATACAAGCTGGTGGAGGATCCCGAGCAATGGGCCATCGGCGGAGCCAGCAGCGGGGCCATCTGCGCCTTCACGGTCGCGTGGGAACGGCCAGACAAGTTCCGCAAGGTCTTCTCCACCATCGGCAGCTATGTGGACCTTGCTGGCGGCCATGCGTACCCGTATCTCATCCGCGTCGCCGAGCGCAAGCCACTGCGCATCTTCCTGCAAGACGGAGCCAACGATCTGGACAACCCCTACGGCAACTGGCCGCTGGCCAACCAGATGATGTTCTCCTCCCTCAACTACATGAAGTACGATGTGAAGCTTGAGTACGGCGACGGCCAGCACAACAGCAAGCACGGCGGCTCCATCTTCCCCGAGGCCATGCAATGGCTCTGGCGCAAGCAGTAAACGCCCCTCCCACCACCGACCGATCCCACCCGATCCTTCTCCCCAGGCTTTATGAAACAATTTCTCGCTGCCGCACTGCTTCTCTCCCCGCTGGCCGGACTGATGGCCCAGGACACCTCCCTGCATGACAACCTCGTCCCCGGCGAAGGCTGGCAGGAAGCCGTCACCGGCTTCGCTTTCACCGACGGCCTGGCCACCGACGTTGCGGGCAACCTACTCTTCACCGATGTGAAGTCCGGCAAGGGCATCTACCAGCTGGGTCCAGATGGCAAGGTCAACCTCCTCATCGACAACCAGCCCGGCATCAGTGGCCTGGCCCCCGGACCAGATGGCCGCCTCTATGCCTGCCAGAACAAGGCAGGCAAGGTGGTGGTGTTTGAAAAGGACGGCACCGTGAAGGAACTGATCAAGGACGTGAAGCCCAATGACCTGATCGTCACTTCCAAAGGGTTCGTGTACTTCACAGAGACACCAACCAAGCGCATCCACTGCATCACCCCTGAGGGCAAGACCTTTGTGGCAGATGAAGGCCACGTGCTTCGACCCAATGGCATCACGCTCTCCGCTGACCAGAGCACGCTGGCCGTGTCCGAGCATGGCGGCAGCAAGGTCTGGGCCTGGCAGATCCAGCCTGACGGCACGCTCAAGGGCGGATCTCCGTACATGACGATGCTCGTCTCCCCCAACAACGCCAAAGGTGAGGCGCTGGGTGATGGCGCCACCACGGATGAGAAAGGCCGCTACTACGTCACCACCGAGCTCGGCATCCAGGTCTTCGATGCCATGGGCCGCCTCTCCGGCACCATCGCACCACCCTATCTGGGGGCCAAAATCGTGAGCGTGGAGTTCGCCGGCCCCGGCCGGGACTGGCTCTACGTCTGCGCCGGGGACAAGATCTACAAACGCAAAACCAACACCCGCGCCGCATGGACCACCGCTCCCGCTGCCGCCAAGCCCTAGCAGGAGACCTCACAGAGGGGCATTATTTCATCGACTTTCAGCAGCAGGCCTGACAATCCGCACTTGCGTTTTGTCCTTGCTTGCGTTGTTCTTGCAGCATGACGTCATTCTGGCAGCGATTCCCGCCGCCGCTCCGCATCAGCATCCCTTTGCTGATGCTGGTCTTCAGTCTCGGGTTTGTTACGTTCAACACGTGGTTGCTTCTCCGGAGTGACCTGCGCATTGCGGAGGACCGGGTCATTGACCAGGCGGAGCGGACCGCAGCACGTCTGGCGGAGATGGTCGCCCTACGCCAGGGGACGAATGAAACCAGCCTGCAGCGGGAGCTCGCCTTCCTGGCTCGGGATCCCCGCGTGCACTGGGCCGTCATCTGCAATCAAGACCAAACCATCGTCTTCAGCACCCGGGCAGACTGGCTGGGGCAACCCGCCGCCACCCCCCTGCCTCCCCAGGCGGTGGCACTAGCCCTCCGTGCGGCCCGGGACCGCGCCCCAGCCTACAGCACCGATCACAAGCAGGCCGCCTACGCCGTGCGCCCTCTGCCCAGTGAGTCGGACGATCCCCTCCAGTGGCTCGTGATCGTTGAGCATGACCTGACCAAGGCGGTGACCATCGCCTACGGCAGCGCCCGCAGCCAGGGCCTGGTCTCCGCCGGGGTACACGCCGTGGCCTGCCTGCTCCTGTGGCTGGGGCTACACCAGTTCTTCACCCGGCGCACCCGGCAGCTCCTGGAGAAGGCCCGCATCACAGAAGCCGGCGAGGCCCTGCCGGAGCCCCTCTCCGGGGGAGATGAATTTGCCGAGCTGAGCCGCGCCCTCCGGGAGAACCAAGACCGCTTCCACCAGCTGGCGGACAACGTGGGCGACCTCTTCTTCATCTTTACCCGGGACCGGAAGGTCATCTATGTGAACCCAGCGTATGAGACCATGTGGGGACGCAGCATCCAGCGGCTCATGGAGGACCCGGAAAGCTGGAAGGACTACGTCCTGGAGGAGTACGTGGAGGCGCTGGACCACTCCATGGATCCCCTCATGCACGGTGCCACCATGTCCCAGTGTGAGTACCGCATCCAGCATCCTGACGGCTCCATCCGCTGGATCGAGGGGCGGCTCTTCCCCGTCAAGAACGCGGCGGGCGAGGTCTACCGGATCGCCGCCCTGTGTCGGGACGTCACCGACCGCAAGGCCTCAGAGCAGCAGATGCTCAATGTGAGCGAGCGGGAACGGCGCAACATCGGGCATGATCTCCACGACGACCTGTGCCAGCGCCTGGCCGCCATCAAGCTCAAGTGCGAGCTGTTCACCGACTCCCTGCGCAACCAGGCCCCGCCCAATGTAGCGCAGGCCGCAGAGATCAGCCGCCAGATCGCGGAGGCCACCTCCGTCTGCCGGAACATCGCCCGCGGCCTCGCTCCGGTGGACCTGGAGGGCGACGGTCTCATGGGCGCCCTGGCCAAACTGACGAAAAACGTGGAGTCCATGTATGAAATCCCGTGCTTCTTCTATTGTCCGCATTCTGTGATGGTGGACAACCCCAACGCTGCGGTAAACTTATACCGGATAGCCCAGGAACTTGTTAACAACGCCGCCCGACATGGCAATGCCACCCGAATCGACATCCGTCTGGAAATGAACGCAGAATCAGTGAGAATTGAGGTTTTGAACGACGGAGTGGAATTTCGCGACACACCAGAAAATAGAACCGGCATGGGTTTAAAAATTATCCATTATCGCGTCAATGCGATCGGGGCAAACGTACGCATTTCTCCGCGCAAAGACGGAATCCGGGGCACCGCCGCTGTGGTCATCGCCTCCCATTCCACCTGCAATCCCAACTAACGACCGCCATGAGCAAGCCAAACATCGACCCTGACGACCCCAACTCCGACAAGAAAAAGATCGCCTTCGTGGACGATCACACCATGCTGCGAGACGGTCTGCAGAAGCTGGTCGAGAGCCAGCCAGACCTTCGCTGCTTCTGGACGGCCAGCAATACGCAGGACGCGCTCCAGCAGCTGGAGCAGGGCAAGCCGGACATGCTGGCGGTGGACATCTCCCTCCCGGGGCGCAACGGCCTGGAGCTCATCAAGGATGCCCTGGCCCTTCACCCCGACCTCCCCATCCTCGTCATCTCCATGCACGACGAGAGCTTCTACGCCCAGCGCGTGCTGAAGGCGGGAGCCCGGGGCTACGTCATGAAGGACGCGGAAAGCACCACCCTCCTGCAGGCCATCCGGAATGTCCTGGAAGGCGGCCGCTACGTGAGCCCCGCCATGAGCGCCCAGATCATGGAGGCCTTCTCCGGCCGCGGTGCCGCCCGCCCCGTGGATGGCGTGCAGCGCCTCAGTGATCGCGAGTTCGAGGTCTTCCAGCTCATCAGCGAAGGCAAGAGCACCCAGCAGATCGGGGACGCCCTGAACATCAGCGTGAAGACAGTGGAAGTGCACCGCGCCCACATCCGCGAGAAGCTCAAGCTGGAAGACGGCGCCTCCGTGCTGCGCTACGCCGTGCGCTGGGCTGAGCGTCAGAAACTCGGCACCGATTAGAATTCAGGCGACTCTGTCCGGATGGTTGGCTGGGCAGAGCCGCTCCCCCCGCCCATGCTTCGTTTCCAGCTATTCAAAGCCCCCCGTTATCTGCCGCCCGCCTGCGTGTGATGTTTCACCCAGTTCGTGGCATCCTCCAGCACCTGCTGGCGCTGGGAATCGTGTAGCAGCAGATGGTAGGACTGGCGGTACCAGTTGATCGTCTTGTCCGCACTGCCGATCTGGTCATAGAAGATCTGGATTTGCTCTTCACTGGCGATCACATCGTTCGGACTCGCCAGCACCAGCACCGGCACCTGTAGCTTGGTGGCTGCATGAGGAGCGGTACGCATCATGTCATCCACCTCCCCCAGCAGACGGAGGGTGAAGTGGGACACATAATGGGAGGTGATTGCCATCTGGGCTCCGTGCGTGGTGTCATGCGTCACGCGAATCTGCTTGTCATCCACGCCCCCCAGCCGCTCCAGGTTGACTTTGACCCCGGGAAGCAGGGCGATGGCAGAGTACAGCAGCGTGGCCCGGGCCCCTTTCGGCCGCAGGCGCAAGCCCGCCGCAGGTGAGGAGAGCACCATCCCGGCAGGCAGTTCTGCCGGGTCCCGCATTTGGTCGGTCACCGTGTGTAGGGCGATCAGGGTGCCCAGGCTTTCCGCGTACCAGATGACCGGCACCCCAGGGTGTCGCTCCCGCACCAGCCGGTGAAAGGTGAGCAGGTCCTTCTGCCAGACCTCGGCGGACGAGATGTCTCCCCGGCGCCGGCGGTCGGGGTCATTCCCCTGCCCGCGCATTTCCATGCCATACACGGCCATGCCCATCTCGGGCCAGGCATCCCGCAGCATCCAGAAATCCATCGCCGCCCCGCTGAGGCCATGCACGGTGATGACCACCGCCTTCACCTTGCCGCCTTTCACCGGCTTGCCCTCACGCCAGGGCATCACCTTGCCGTCATAGCTCCGCCAAGTCTGCGCTCCCAGTTCTGGCTTCATCTGACGCACGGCTCCAGAACTGCTACAGCTGGCCAGCAAGAGGCAGAAGATGCCGCACCAGAAGGAGCAAAAGGCCTGCAGCTTAGAGTCATGGGCACTGGCAGGAGGCAGGTCATCCACCACGGCGAAGGCCATGTTCCAGGGCAGACTGGATGAAGGTCTTTTGCGCTTCGATTCGGTCATGCAGGGAGAACTCCGAGGGGGATTCGAAGGTAAGTGTGAGGGGGGCACCCATCAAATGCAACACAATGGCTTCAGGCTGGCCAGGCATTTCCGGCAACACCCTGCGCACGATCAGGCCGCCCTTGGCAGCCCGGCCATCGATCCTTTTTCGCTGGTCGATGGGTAAAACACGGGAACAGTCTTTCAGAATCTTGTTTCCGACCACCGGACTCTGCGGGTTCAGCTCATAGAGGTAATTGCCCTGACCGTCGTAGTCCTCATGCAGGCAGATTCCCATGGCAATCTGCCGCCCCGCCACCACCCGGTGCCAGGCCGAGATCAGGGGATGCTCCGTGGCGTTGAAGCTCCGATTCAGATCCGTCCCATCCTGGTCGTGCCGGGTGTTGAGGATCAGCCCGTGCGGATTCATCACGGGGAAGATGAGGTACCGGTCCTCCTTGAATCGGGCCACGTTCTCCCTGGCCCAAGCCAGCAGCCCCCAGGGTGCGGCGGGCTCGTCTCCGTGAATGCCGGCGGAGAGATAGATCGTCGGACGCGTGTCCTTGGCCGCGTCTCGGGTCCGCAGCACATAGACGGGCAGCTCCCCCACCCGGGCGAAGACCTCCATCTTCAGTCCCGCCTCCTTCGCCAGCGCCTGCCACTCCCTCACCAGCGCCCGGTAGTCATGGGCGCGGTGGTTGACCAGGGGGTGGACGGGCATCGCGGGGGTCGTGGCAGTTTTCAAGGCTGCATTTCACTACGTCTGCGGAAGCCCGCCGACCTGCAAAACGCAACTCTTAGAGCCGCTCCATCAGCTTGCCGTGGATCCCTTCGAACCCGCCGTTGCTGAAGACGATCACCACATCACCCTCTTTTGCCAAGGGCTTGAGGCGCTCGATGATGGCGTCCACGTTCCGCTCATGGTAGCTCGGCCGCCCGGAGGCACTGACCGCCGCCGCCACCGCGTCCACATCCAGAAGCTGGCCCGCGGGCACCTTCTCCGGCATGTTCACGGCGGCGATGATGCTGCCATCTGCCTCCTTGAGAGCCTCGATCAGCTCTCCCTGCAGGGTGTTGCGGCGGCTGGTGTTGGACCGCGGTTCAAACAGCGCCCAGAGACGGCTCTGGGGATACTTCTGGCGCAGACCGCGCAGGGTCTCCCGGATGGCTGTCGGATGGTGGCCAAAGTCGTCAATGATCGTGATGCCATGCACCTGACCGCGCTCGGTCTGGCGGCGCTTCACCCCGCGGAACTCCAGGAGGGCCGCGCGGATTTCATCGTCCGAAAGACCGGCAAACCGCGCCACACAGATGGCCATGGCGGCGTTGCGGGCATTGAACTCGCCCACCATCGGCAGGCGGAAGGCCACCCCGTTGAGCTCGAAGTCGGTGTGCTCTGGTGCTGCGGAAGTGACCCGCAGGCGCACTTCACAATCCTCACCAGTGCCCACGGTCACCGCCGGGGCCGGGCAGGCCTCCATCAACTTGCGGCAGTTGGCCTCGTCCCCGTTCAGGAACACCTTCCCGTTGCG
This sequence comes from Verrucomicrobium sp. BvORR106, assembly GCF_000739655.1. Classification (GTDB taxonomy): domain Bacteria; phylum Verrucomicrobiota; class Verrucomicrobiia; order Verrucomicrobiales; family Verrucomicrobiaceae; genus Verrucomicrobium. The sequence continues at coordinate 19,896 of NZ_BATR01000180.1, forward strand.
GGGCACCACGCGCAGCAGGCGGCTGAAGGTCAGCAGGATGTCATCCAGCGTGTCGAAGATGTCCGCGTGATCGAACTCGATGTTGTTCACGATCACCGCTTCCGGGAGATAGTGGAGAAACTTGGACCGCTTGTCGAAGAAGGCCGTGTCATACTCGTCCCCTTCGATCACGAAGCACTCGGAGTCCGAGTAACGCGCTCCGACATCGAAATTATCCGGCACACCGCCGATGAGATAGCCGGGATTTTTTCCAGCGTGCTCCAGCAGCCACGTGAGGATGGAGGTCGTCGTGGTTTTGCCATGCGTGCCGGAAACCACAAAGTTCCGCTTCCCCTGCATCACTTCCCACTTCAGCAGTTCCGGAAGGGAGGTGTAGGGCAGCTTGCGTTCCAGCAGGGCCTCCACTTCGGGATTGCCCCGGGAGACCGCATTTCCCACCACATACATGTCCGCATCTTCAGGCAGGTTTTCCGCCTTGTACCCACTGGCGATCTCAATGCCGTGGCTCTCCAGCATCGTGGACATGGGTGGATACACCGCGTTGTCAGAGCCTGTAATTTTGTGTCCTAGCTGACGGAAGGCGGCCGCAGCTGATCCCATGGCGGTACCGCAAATGCCAATGAAGTGAAAGTGCTTGATCTGACTCATGAAGCGATGACTGGGGGAAATCCGGAAAATGCAAAAGGCTGAGCCGCGCTTCTTAGAGTGGAGCAGGCGTCCGTGCAAGCGAGTGTTTGCCCACCTGCATCTTCCTCAGGTGGTGACATCGTTCACACCAAGTGAACCCACACTTGCATCCCGGGTGGGAAACCGGGATAAATTCCCCAACCATGGAAAAAACCTCCTCCCCAGCGTCCCCCTCCCCCGCCCTGGAGCTTGTCCAGAAGCTGTACACCGCCTTTGAGCACCGGGATGTGGCCACCGTGGCCGGCCTGCTGGGGCCTCATGCCGTCATCTCCCAGTCTGCTGAGCTCCCCTGGGGAGGCACCTTTGAGGGACTGGAGGGCTTCAGCCGCTTCTTCGGCCTCATCCTCCAGCACATCGACTCCAAGGTGACCGTGGACCGCTACATCGATGCCGCGGAATGCATCGTCGCCATCGGCAGCACCCGTGGCACCGTCAACGCCAACGGTGCCAGCTTCGAAGTCCCGGTGGTGCACGTCTGGCAGGTGGAGGACGGCAAGATCACCAAGTTCTCCCCCTACATCGACGTGCCCACCATGAACGCGGCCCTCCAACACGAGCCCATTCCTACTTCCTAGCCCGCACTCCATCACTCCATCACTCCATCACCCGCATTTCTCAAAATCCCGGCGCGCTCACCGTGGCGTTCTCGATCTCAAAGCGCTTCCGCCGGAGCATGCCATCCGCTATTTCCAAAACCATCTCCTCCAGGAGCAGGCGCAGGTGGCTGCCACCGCGGTAGTCGCTGGGTGCGATGTACTTCACCCGGTCTGCATGGGCCGTGAGCTGGTAACACTTGCGGAAGCTGCTGCGGGTGGTGTCCGCCGGGTTGTACACCGCCACCGCATTGCCACCGTATTTGCGCATGAGGGTGAAGCACGGCACATCCGTGGGTCCGTCACCGATGTAGATCATGTGCTGGAAGGGGATAGGCCTCATGTCCGCCGGCATGTGGTCATTCACATCGTCCCCCGGCTCCAGCATGCCTTTGTTGATACGGAAGAGATACTGAGTCTTCGTGGTGTGGCCGATGACACGCTTGGGGAAGTTGATGCGCCCTTCACGATCCTCTGAGAACTCACAGCCAAACACCGCATTCACATGCGGACGCAGGGCGCTGCCTTCGATCAGCTCCTTGAGGCCAGAGGAGATGATGTAGTGCTCCAGCTTGATGCCCATGGTCTTGTGCTCGGGGCGCAGCACACCATTCATCTCCTGGAACATGTCCGGCAGGCCCGGGTAGAAGTGGAGCTTGGAGCCCAGCGCACGCAGCTCTGCATTGGAAGGCCGGACGGGCGTCAGGCAGTCCAGCATGACCTTCAGGTAGGCCAGTTCATTGTCGAACCCATCCTCCCTTACGAGGGCGTGCGCCTTCTTCCAGAACTGCTCCACATGGATGCCGAAGTGAGGGAACACCACCTCATCCGTCATGTAGTACGGGCTGAGGGTCTGATCATAATCGTAAACTAGGCCAATGGTGGTCTGAGCGGCTGCCATGAGGAAGGAGTGAGGAGGAAAGAAAATCTAAAGGGGGTCAAAAGGATCAAACGAGCGAAGCCACGGCCTCGCGGAACTGCGAGTGCTTGAAGACGTAGCCACTGTCAAGCGCCGCCTGGGGCACAGCCCGCTGGCTCTCCAGCACCACGGAGGCCAACTCGCCCATGAGCAGCTTCATGCCGAAGGCGGGCGTGGGGATGAACGTCGTCGTGCCCAGCACACTGGCAATCTGCTGGGTCATCTCCGCATTCGTCACCGGATGCGGCGCGGAGAGATTAAAGGGCCCTTTACAGGCCGGGGTCTCCAGCAGATGCAGGATCAGCCCCACCTCGTCCTCCAGATGGATCCAGGGCACCCATTGTTTCCCATCACCCAGACGGCTGCCCAGGCGCAGGCTGAAGATCTTTTTCAGCATCGGCCAGGCCGCCCCGCCCTGCCCCAGCACCATCCCGGTCCGCAGCAGGACCACGCGGGCTCCAAGGATCTGGCGCGCTTCGTTGGCCGCTTTTTCCCAATCCCGGCAGACATCTGCCAGGAATCCTGTCCCCATAGGGGTCTTTTCGGTGAGCACCTCATCGCCGCGATGACCATAGGCTCCGGTCCCGGAGGCGCACAGGAGCACCTTGGGCCCGTCTGGACTGGCCTTCATGGCATCCACCACGGCTTCCGTCACCGGAATGCGGCTGTCACGGATCCGCTGCTTCTTGGCATCGGTCCAGTAGCCCATCACACTCTCACCGGCCAGATGGACAATAGCGTCCAGGCCACCCAGGTTCAGGGCTGGCTTCTCGGTCATGTCCAGCACCCGGCACTCCACCGCCCACTCTGGCGGTGACTGGGGCTTGCGCGAAAAAACGATCACTTCATGGCCGCGCTGCTGGGCCTCACGCCCCACGGCCGTGCCGATGAACCCCAACCCACCCGTGATGCCGATTCTCATGCCGGGAACTCAAGACCCAGACCGAGAACTTGCAAGGCCAAGCGGGTGATTCTTGGCCCTGTTCTCCGTCACCTCTGGATGCCAGCTCAGGGCGGTGAGGCCCAGCGACCACTCGCCGGGAAGGGATTCGCCTTCTCGCGCCGCTGAGTGTCGCCCGTACGCCAGGGGCCGGGAACCGGGTCTGAAAAGTGCGGCACCGCATCCTCCCCGAGGAAGACGGCCACGCCGATGACGCCCACATTCCGGGTGTCGCCGTGCTTCATGGCCGCATAAGACCGGGAGACGCTGGCAAAGCGGAAGGCCGCCACCTGGTTCATGGAAGTACGCCAGCCCTCGATGCGCACCGACCCGTGTCCTGGAATCACGTAACCGCGCTTCTGCACAGAAGCCGGTCTCCCGTCCAGAACATCCAGCCCATCCACCGACACCACCACCTCCACCCGGCGGCTGGTTTCGTTGCGCAGCAGAATGTCATACCGCTCTCCAGGCTCGCCAATCACGTAGGTGTTGCCGTCCTCCACCCCACGAAGCCAGCCCCCCTCGCTCTTCAGACCGAAGGACACCGAACCACTGCCGATCTTCTTCCACCCACTGAATTTCCGGCCACCTCCCCCGGTGGCCGCCAGCACACCCTGTCGATCGTTGTAGAAGATCTTCTCGCTGACGGCCGGGTGGGAACTGCCTCGTCGGAAAGTGGTGCTGTCCACCTCCGACCACCGGGACTCGCCGAAACCGGTCCCCAAGCCGGGCCGACTCTTCTCAGTCAGAGAAGCCGTGCGAGCAGAGCCTCCCAATGCCCCGTCGGAGCTGCTCCCAGACGAGACGGGAGAGGCACATTGGGTGGCCAAGGAGGTCAGGGCCAGGGCAAAGAATCCGCGCAGGGCGGACCGGAGGGAAAACACGCGAGACAGTAGAGGGGGGAGTTTCATGGCGTGGCAAAACGTTTTCGAGGCGGCCACTGAAAACAGGGCCACCACCACTGCATGTGGAGAAAATTGATCCCGTGACCGAAGCCCCCAAGATTTTTTACCTCCTCAATGCAGAGGATGTGGGACACTGCCCGCCGATGATCATCCGCCCCGCCACCTTGCAAGACTTGCCCGAGGTCAAACGCCTCCTCGACGCTGCCTTTGCCCCCAGCCTGTACGAATCCACGCTGGTGGAATTGATCATGACCGGGGCGGAGATCCATCACGGCTGGGTGGCGCTGCTAGATTCTCAGATCGCGGGTTTCATTCTGTACTCGGTGGCGACGAACGAAACCCACCCCATCGGTTGGCATCTCGCACCGCTGGCCGTGCTTCCTGAGGCCCAGCGCCAGGGCATCGGCTCAGCCTTGGTCGCCCATAGCTTGCAGTCGCCGCCCTTGAAGGAGGAGCCAGTGTTCGTCCTTGGCGACCCCGCCTACTACGAGCGTTTTGGCTTTTCACCCTTCAAAACACCGACTTGCCCGTACGATCCCGGGAACGAGCACTTTCGTGCATTGCGATGGCAGGAAACCGCAACCCCCTTCACGGTGGGCTACACCTCCGCCTTCCAGCTCACCGCCCAGCAACTGGGACTGGAATGAGTCCCAGCATGGGCGCAGACACGCGCTTTCCTTTGATGTGACAGAAATGTGATTTTCTGTTCGCGCTTGTCTGCATGACGGCTACTAAATCGGCTCCCTCACGTGATTCTTATCCTTACTGCAGGCTTCGGCGACGGTCATAACACTGCGGCACGCAACGTGGCGGGCGGCTTGCGCCGTCTTGCGCCTCAAGAAGAGGCCCTGGTAGTGGACTTGTTCGATATCGCGCATCCGGCCCTTTCTCCTGTGATGAAGGAGAACTACCAGATGCTCATCACGCGTGCTCCCTCTGTGTGGGCCTGGATTTACGGCCGCTCAGCGAAGGTGAGCTTCGACGGCAGCCCGGACATTTTGGCGGGACTGCGCAAGGCTCTGGCAGCACTGCTGAAGAAGCACCGCCCCCGGGTGATCGTCTGCACCTACCCGATCTATCCCAAGCTTCTCAAGCAGATCCAGGCCACCGGCGCGACCACCCCGCCGGTTTACACGGTCATCACGGATTCCATCAGCATCCACCCCATCTGGTTCATCGCCCCCAGCGACGCCTATTTTGTGGCGGATGAGGACTCGCGTAAGAGCGCGCTCCGCCTCTGCCGCGTCGCCGACGAGATCCATGTGGCCGGCTTCCCCGTGAGTCTGGACTTTCGGGAACAGCCCACCTCTGAGGAATCGGCTTCCCCTCACGGGAAGATCCTCTATCTGCCCTCCACCAGCGTGAAGCACGTGGAGCGGACCTTGGCCTCCTTGCACCCCCTCCTTCAGGCTGGCACCCGGCTTACCCTGCCCGTGGGCAAGCACGCCTCCCGGCTCTATCACGTAGTCACCCGTTTTGTGGACTCCGTCCCGGATGGGTCCGTGGAAGTCATCGGCTGGACCAACCGCATCCCGCGCCTCCTGCAGACGCATGACTTCGTCATCTGCAAGGCAGGTGGAGCCATCCTGCACGAATCCCTTGCCGCCACCTGCCCCGCCATCATCGACTACGTGGTCCCGGGCCAGGAAGAGGGCAATGCGGAGCTGCTGACCAAGCATGAGTGTGGCGTCACTACCTCCTCCCCGGAACAGACCGGCCAGGAAGCGGCCCGATTCCTCGCCAACAACCGATCGGAGGCCCGCCGCATGAAGGCCAATATGCGAGCCCTCAGCGAGCCGGATGCCGCCTTGAAAATCGCCTCCTGGGTGATCGCCCACGCTCCCTGACCCAGCCCCATGCCTGCTCCCGCGCTGCTTTTCGACATCGGCAATGTGCTGGTCCATTTTGATTTCACCCCGGCCGCCCGCCGGTTTGCGACCCTGAGTGATGCCACCGAAGCCGAGGTGCTGGCACGGCTCCGCCCGTTCAAGGACGATCTGGAGTCCGGCCGCATCAGCGATGACGACTTCATCCGCGAGAGCACCCGGCTCATCGGGTTTCACGGCACCCGGGACGATTTTGTGACCGCCTGGGGAGACATCTTCACGGAGAACGCCCCCATGATTGCCCTCGTGGAAGAGCTGGCTGGGAAAGTGCCTCTGTACCTGCTCTCCAACACCAGCGGCCTGCACAAGGAGTGGCTCTTTGCCAAATTCCCGGTCTTCCAGCGCTTTTCCGGCGGCATTTACTCCCACGAGGCACAGTGCATGAAGCCGCACGACGCGATTTTTCAGCAGGCCGTGACCGCGTATGGGCTCGATCCAGCGCACACGTTCTATATCGATGATCTGGAGGACAATATCGCGACCGGACAGCGTCTCGGATTCGTCAGCCACCACTACCACCACGAGCGCCATGCCGCTCTGGAGGCGGAACTGCGGGCCTGGCTGGGTGCGGCAGAGTGACGCGCCTGTCACGCAAATAAGGCCTTTTTCGTTTCCCCGCTTGCTGGGGTGGTGTAGGCTCTTCGCCTATGGAGTTACTCAAGCAGTTCTTGCACTTCGTCATGCATCTGGATGAAAGCCTCCCGGGTTTCATCAGCCAGCACGGCATTTGGATCTACGGCCTTCTGTTCCTCATCATCTTCTGCGAAACCGGTCTGGTCGTGACCCCTTTCCTGCCGGGTGACTCCCTCCTCTTTGCAGTAGGTGCGGTAGCGGCCAACGACGCCTTCACGAACAGCCTCCGGCTTGAGTACGTGATCCCGCTCATGATTGTAGCTGGTGTCCTTGGAGACGCCGTGAACTATGCCATCGGCCGCAGGCTTGGGCCCGCGGTGTTCAATCGCGAAAACGGTGTTTTGCTCCGCAAGGACTACCTCGTCAAGGCCCAGCAATTTTATGACAAGCACGGCGGCAAGGCCATCATCCTGGCCCGCTTTGTCCCCATTGTCCGCACCTTCGCCCCCTTCGTCGCTGGCATCGGCCGCATGAAGTACAGCTCCTTTGCCTACTACAACATCCTCGGCGCCGTCGTTTGGGTGGTGAGCCTCACCCTCGCAGGCTACTTCCTGGGCACCATCCCGATCATCAAGAAGAACTTCGAGGCCACGGTCATCCTGATCATCTTCGTATCGCTGCTGCCCATCGTCTTCGAGTGGTGGAAGGCCCGCAAAGAGGCTGCCGCCACCGCGGCAGCAGCCAGTGATGCCGAGCCGGCCGCCTGATCTGCCGGTTTCTGATTCCCTTAACAGCCCGGAACTCCCCATGGGGTTCCGGGCTTTTTGTAGCTCCTCTACCAAGGGTTACCTTACCGGACGCTCCTTGAGCGCCCACTCCATGAACCGGTAGGCCAGAGCATTGGACTCCTCAGTGGGCTCATGCAACGGCCGGTTGTGCATGCCCGCCAGCGCCGGGACTTTCTGCACAGTGTAGGCTTCGCGAACCCGATTCAGGTCCGCCCACCGGGAGGGAAAGTCTTCTGACCCGCCGGAGACCAGGAACGGCCGGGGGGCCATCAGCATCTGGAACTCACTGAGACTGCGCCCCTGCTCCATGATCTGCTTGTAGGGGCCAGTTCGTGGACTTTCCGACGTGATCAGCCCTGATTTGCGCGTGTAGCCAGGCTCATAGCCCAAGTACCACGGCTCCCAGTAGTTGATGCTGATGCGGGCCTCATCAAACACGATGCCGGGATCCGACCACACAGCACAGGCAAACTTCTCCCAGAGGCAGGAGCCGAACATGGCCCACTTGCCACCGTAGGAATGCCCCATCACCCCGATGCGATTGCGATCCACCTCCGAACGGTCTGCCAGGGCCTGCCAGGCATTGGCAGACAGGTAGCCCAGATAGGAAAGCGGCTGACATTTCGCAGCGTCGGACAGCACCGGCTTGCGGGCGTCGCCCCCGGGCGCCCCCATGCTCAGGCTCACAAAACCCCGCTTGGTGAGCTGATACGCAAAGTCCCGCAGCGGCTTCTTGCCCAGGCCGATGCTGGTCTCCGGATCATAGAACGGCACATACACAGCGGGGAATGGTCCCTTCCCATCGGGGATGAGGAGATAACCCTCCCCCGTCTGGCCTGGGGCAATCTCCAGTCGGATTCGGTGCTGGGTGAAGTCCTCTCGCCGGCTGGTCTCCAGGATCTCCAGCTTGGGATGCTCCAGCACCGGCGGCCACTCGCCCATGAAGCCCTGCCAGGTCTTCAGAATTTCACTGCGCCGGGCGGCCCACTCCTCTTTCGTCTGGGGTGTCTTGCCCGAGGCCAGGTCCACCAAGCGAGGACCGGCAGTCACTTTGCCCACGTACTCAGCCGGTGGAGTGAAGTACGGGGCGAGCTCTTTGGGAAGGTCGTCTGCCGCTTTTGCTGAAGTCCGGCCCAGCAGTACACCGACCGCCGCGACCATCACACCTGTCTTGATTGCTAGATGGGGAACTCGTTTCACCAGTCAATTACGCAATACCCGACAGGTTTTTGCAGCACGACCCGTTACGTCAGCTTCCACGCTCTCAGGCAAACCTTGCCCGCATTCCTCATGAAAGCACTGTCCACGCTCGCCCTCCTCCTCGGCACCTCCTGTCTTTCCACGTTTGCACAGGACAAGACCCCGGTCTTCAAAGCCCAGGAGATCGACAACCAGATCCAGATTGGCTACGGGCTCGCCATTGCGGATGTGCAGGGGGATGGCAAGCCCGACATCCTGCTGGCAGACAAAACTGCCTTCGTCTGGTACGAAAATCCCACCTGGAAAAAGCATGTCATTGCCGAGAACCTGACGGCCAAGGACAACGTCTGCATTGCTGCCCGGGACATCGATGGCGACGGGAAGTGCGAGATCGCCGTGGGCGCAGAGTGGAACCCCTCCGACACGGTGAACAGCGGGGCGGTGTTTTACCTCATTCCTCCGGCTGATCGCACCCAGAAGTGGGAGCCGGTGAAATTGACTCATGAACCCACCACCCACCGTATGAAGTGGGTGAAACGCAGCCCTGATCGTTACGACCTCGTGGTCGTGCCACTTCACGGACGCGGCAACAAGAACGGCGAAGGCGAGGGCGTGAAGGTCCTAGCTTACCAAAAGCCCGCCGATCCCAAGGCAGAGTGGAAGACTGAGCTTGTGTCCGGAGACATGCACATGACCCACAACTTCGATGTGGTGCAACAGGATGGGGAGAACTTCGAGCGACTCCGTTTGGGCGGCAAAGAAGGCATCGAATGGCTCACCCCCACCACCAGTGGCTGGAAGAAGGAGCATCGCGTGAAGCATGAAGCAGGAGGTCCGCTCAAAGGATCCGGCGAAGTCCGGGAAGGCAAGCTGGGCACAGCCACATTCGTCGCCGCCATTGAGCCCATGCATGGCAACGACCTGGCCGTGTACAACGTCCCCGCCGGAGATGGCACCCCTAACCGCATCGCCTTGAGCACCACCCTCGACGACGGCCACGCCCTGGCCAGTGCCGACCTTCTCGGTCTGGGCCGCAATCAGATCGTCGCTGGCTGGCGCGCCAATGCCAACAAACTGGCCCGGGTGGGCGTCAAGATGTGGGTGCCGGATGCAACAGGCTCAGCATGGAAGGACTACAGCATCGATGACAACCAGATGGCCTGCGAAGACCTCGCCGTGGCCGATCTCAATGGCGACAATAAGCCCGACATCATCGCCGCCGGCCGCCGGACCAAGAACGTCAAGATCTATTGGAACGAGACGCCTTAACGGAGCTCCGTCAATAAAGGAGGCAGGGGGGGCCAGCCCCGCTCAGTCGTACCGTGTAAGAGAGGTTATAGATGACAACGAGGTGCAACGTAAATTCCACGCCCTTCTTCGCTCCCCACCCGGTTGGGACAGCCGGACTACAACCTCCGTTCCGTACCGGGGTTGGAGTACCGACTTTAGTCGGCTCAGGCTGTGGTTGGAGAACTTCCGCCGACTAAAGTCGGTACTCCAACACTGAGGTCCATCACGGCAAAGGACGCTATGCCACTGCGCCCCGCTCAATCGCCCGTCCCCTGACACCGCAGACGGCAACCCTCCAGCCAACTTAGCTCCTCAACCCCTCCACTCCATCCACACAAAGGAGTACTCGATCCTGCCTGCTGGCACCTGAACCGAAACAAATCACAGCCAAAACGGATTCTGATTTGCTATACCTCTGTGCATGCAGCGTTCACGCAGTCCCCTGTCCTCTTTTCACCGTGGCTTCAGCCTCGTGGAGGCTCTTGTCACGGTCGCAGTGATCGGGGTGATCGTGTCCATTGCCCTGGTCGGCCTGGACGACTACCGGGAGGCCACTCAGGATGCCCAACGCCGCCGCAATGCCCAGAACATCGTCGGGGTCTTTGAGGCGGGACGCGCTGCTGGAGTCCAATGGGAGGTCTCCAGCCTGGACGCCGCCCTGAAAGACGTGACCCGCGGCAAGGCCGTGGAGACAGGCGTCCTCCGCGGCAACTACTTTGCCTTTCCCGAACCTGACGCTGAGGCGGTCACGAATGCGAAAAAGTACATCCGCCTGGAGGACGGCAGGTTGACCTACCATCCCTGAACCAGGCTTCTAAAACACCCGCGCCCAGAGCGCCTTCAGATAGCGGCTCTCGGGGCAGTTCGACATGACCGGATGGTCTGAACCCGCCCCGGTGCGGTCCAGGATTTGCAGCTTGCGCCCGTTGCGGTGGGCAATGCCGATCACGAGTTCCTCGAACTGCTCCACCGGCATGAGACCGGAGCAGGAGCAGGTAACAAAGAGCCCGCCCTTGGCCACCAGGGAGATGGCCAGCTTGTTGAGGTCATGGTACTTGGCCTTACCTTCCTCGAACCCTTCGCGGGAATGAACCAGCTTGGGCGGATCCAGCACCACCGCGTCCCAGGTCGCTCCGTTGCGCTGCATCTGGCGCATGTAGGTAAAGGCATCCGCATGCACGAAGTCGATGCGCTGCTGGTTCAGGTTGGCGTTCTTCTTGGCCTGCTCTACCGCTTTCTCGTCCAAGTCCACGCCGATGACTTCAGCCGCACCGCCGAGCTTGGCCGCCACGGAGAAACCGCCGGAGTAGCAACAGACGTCCAGCACGCGGCAGTCCTTCACCCAGCGGCCCAGTTGGGCCCGGTTGTCCCGCTGGTCACAGAAGAAACCTGTCTTGTGGCCTTCGGCAAAGTTCACATGGAACCGCATGCCGTTTTCAGTGATTTTCGTGCCTGCCTCCGGGGCACTGAGCTGATTCACCTGCTCCAGAACTTGATGGGGCACCAACCCTTCGGCACGGATCGGGGCGTCGTCGAAATGCACCACCGCCTGAGTCGTGCCCAGCAGCTCATGCAGAAGGGGAATCCACTCCCCTGCCCTCTGGAGGGCTGAGGCATTGCTCAACTCCACCGCCAGCACCTCGCCAAACTTGTCCACCATCAGACCGGGAATGCCGTCGGCATCCGCATGCACCACGCGGAAGGCATCGCTCTGCTGGGGCAGGGCCAGAGTCTTCAGCCGCAGATCCACCGCCTGGCGCAGCGCCTTGGTAAAATGATCGGGATCAAGGGGTTCCGCACCATGCTGGAACACGCGCAACGGCACGCGGGCCCCCGGACTGAAAAATCCGTGCCCGAAAGGCTTCCCCTCCTTGTCGTACACCGTGACCGCGTCACCACGCTTCGCATCAGGCGAAGCGGCCATGATCATGTTGGGGAAGAAATTCGGGTGGAAATTGTAGTACTTGATCTGCACCCAGGGCGTGGACCAGCCCTCGCTTCCGGTGGGAACTTGGCGGGGACGGACGGGGCGGCGGTGGCTGGGAGCGGGCATGGATTTGGAACTGAGGTTGATACCCCGATCCTGGTCACTCGCAACCCTGAAAGAGGAGCATGGACTTAAGGTACCCCCCTATTTTGGATGGGACCCAATTTTACATACAAGGACCGGGACCGTGGCTAAAAGGGGAGCCCACTACCCCTCCCCTTCCCCTGGACATGACGACCAACAACATCACGCCCCTGACCCAGATCCTCCCGGCCGCAGAGAAGTCTTTTGCCTCCTTGCTCAGCGCCTCCGGCATCAGCTCGCCCACCGATCTGGCAAAGAACCAGCCAGAGAAGCTGCTGCGCTGGATGGAGGAAGTGAACTCCGAACAACGTCTGGTGCGGAAGCTCCCGACGCTGGACACGGTCCGGGAATGGATTCGCCAGGCGCAGTCCTGGGGCACTGCCGCCTGACGAAAAGGGTCAACCAGCAAGGCCGCTACTCCGCGGCCTTCAGTGCCTCCCGCAGCACCGGCTCAAACGCATCCGCCTGACGGAAGAAGCCGAGGTCGCTCGGGTGCGAGCCATCCGTTGCGCCATCGGAGTCGTCTCCCAGCAAGTTGTCGCCCGGGAGATAGAAGAGACCGGTCACGTTCTCGGCCTTGAGCTTGTCGAAGGCTTCCTTGAGCGCCACGTGGTTGTCGGTGTGGTACTTGGCGCGATCCGGATGAATCCAGGAGTTCGTATTGCGACGGTCTTCCACCAGCACAATGGGCGTCTTGGGCCGGGCAGCCCGCAGCTGTTTGACGAGCGGGACGCAACGCTCACGGATCAACTCCGCGCCCATATTCGGGTTGCAGTCGATCACGTACACTGCCGGGTCCAGCTTCACGAGTTGATCGCCGACGGCGGCATCCATCTTCCCATTGCCGGAGAATCCGAGGTTCATGACATGCCGGTCCAGCCGACGTCCGAGGATCGCGGTATGAACCATGCCCGGACGCGACGCACAAGCCCCATGGGTGATGGAGGTGCCGTAGAACACCACCGGCTTGGGCCGAGCGGTTAGCCCCTCAAAGGTGGCCCCCTCACTGACGCCGATCTCCAACTTCTCCACGCCGTTGAACAGCGGCAGATACAGCATCCATTCGCGAGCCTCTCCCTTGATCGTACCCGTGAGATCCGCCTGAAGCTCCTGCTTGTCTGGCTTGCTCACGCCCACCCAGCGCCACTTGCCGTCTTCGGCCTTGGCGTAGAGATCCACACCGCTCACCCCGGTCGCAGGCATGTGCGGCATCGCCAGATTGGCCTTGAGCAGCTTGTACCGCACCTGAATGTTGGTGGCGTTGCTTTTGAAGCGCACCAGCATCCCGGCACTGTCCCGGCTCAGATTCCACACCGTGTCCGTCACCTTGCCTTCCGCCACGGAAGGGAACCGGTCGTAGTACCGTTTGCGGGCCTCATCTCCCCAGCCCCGCCCTTCCAGATAAGGAGCAGCATCGTGCCAGGTCAACGGCTTGGCCGCTGGCTTGGCAGGCTGCGGCGGGATGGAACTCGGCACCGGCTCTGAGGTGATCGTCGCAGACTTGCCCCCTTCAGGGGAAATCACCGTGGCCCCTTTCTGAGCCATCAGCGGGACAGTGGAGAGGGACAGCGTGGTGGTGATGAAGGATCGGCGTTTCATGGGAAATTGGAAATCAGAAGCAGCTCTTTTTCTGAGCCTCAACCAAAACGCCAACACTCGACCACCATCTTGCAGGAGAAACGCACAAGGTCCACTGACCCGCCTAGAGGCGCCCCCCTCAACAACCCATGACCCGTCCCCCGCAACCATATTACCTAGAACCAAAACTGACCTGCTGTTTTACTGAATCACTGAACTACTGAATCACCGGCCTACCGCCCCAGATGCTGCCGAAGGAACTCCACCGTCCCCTTCCCGTTGATCGTATGCGGTCCGTTGAAATACTCGATCTGCGACTTCCCCCCGAGACCCAGTTTGTTGTAGTACCGGAAGACCTTGGCGTATTCATAGGCCACCCACTCGTCCAGACCCACGCCATCATCGTGGCCACGCTCCACCATGAAGGGACGCGGAGCGATGAGCGCCGCCATCTCGGCATAGTTGAAGGTGTTGCCCAGATTCCATTCCCAGATCTCGTACTCGCCGCTGTACACATAGCTAAGAGGCAGATCCACCGTGGCGCACTTCCGCACCCACTCATTGAAGTCGCCGGAGCAGATGGAGAGACAGTAGTCCGGCAGCACGGCAGGAATGCGCATGGCAGATTTGCCGCCGTAGCTGAGTCCGTAGAAGGCAATCTTCTCGCCATCCACAAAGGGCTGCGTTTTCAGCCAGGCGAGCGTCTGCTGATGCTGCCCGATGATCACGGAGAACAAGCTCAGCCCCACCAGATTCAGTTTCCGCTGAATCACTCGGAAGTGGTCCTTGCCCCTGTAGAAGTTGTGGGGAGCAAAGGTCACATAGCCCTTGCGAGCCAGAGTCGCAGCAAACCCCTTGTAGGCCCCAAAGGCCTTGGCCGAGGAGTCTTCATTGACGACATCCTCAGGCAGCCCCTCCAGGCCGTGCTGGCAGACCACCACCGGACGCCTCTCGCCCTCCTTGATGCCGGTGGGTACAAGCAAATAACCCCAGGCAGACACCCCGGGCCAGACCTCCATCATCACCTCGTGCGTGACAAAGTCTTCATTCTGAGCCAGCACGCGGCTCTGGGCGGCAGGCGGCCCCACGGGATCTGGCAGACGACCGATTGAATCCTCCCAGAACGCCTTGCGAAGCTTTGCGGTGGTGGCCATTCGCACGTCGTCCGTCTTTGCAGCGGCGAGCGGCTTCCACACCAGGGCCGTCCGCTGCCTTTCACACACCTGCAGCGCGTGCCGAGCATGATTCACCAGTTCATTCACCAGACGTTGTTGCCGGGCTCGATCATCCGGCAGCGACCCACGCCGGATTCGCAGCTCGGAGGGGGCCTCCAGCTTGCCCACCTGCAGCGCCTTGCGCAGCCAGCCCACAGCTTCCACGGGAAAGATGGCCAGATCCCCTTCCTCCGCGATCACGAGCCGGAGATGCTCCGCCAGCTTGTCTCCCACGAGTTGCCTCGCCCGCTTGATGCCCTTTCTCACCGCCTCCTCTTCAGGATGGTCAAGATTGGCGGGGGCCGCGTTTTTCCTGACACCAGCCTTTGACTCACCTCCCGCAGGCAGCGCGGGGTACTGACCGTGCGCGATGATGAGAGGACGCGGCATCACCAGGCTGGCGATCTCTGCCTCCCCAAACTCTTTGATCAGGCCGAAGCCATTCCTCTCCAGAGGACGCTGCCAGGTATCTTCCAGTTCCTCCCAGGCTCCGCTCACCAGCGTGGCATCGATTCGTTTGTCCAACGCGGCAGCCAGCAGTGCCAGACGTCCTCCTTCGCCGTATCCCGCCACCCCCACGGGCACCTTGCGTGCCTGCATCCACTCCACCAGCGCCAGCACTTTGTGCAGTTCATAGCCACCCACATTGCGCCCCAGCTCAAAAGTCTGCCGGTAGATCCATTCCCGGTGAGACAGGTCGGTACGCAGCCCCAGTTCCGCATTGCCGGAGAAATCCGACTGCCGGTTGATCAAGGCGGGGATGACCACATCACACCCGGCCAGCGCCAGCTCATGGGCCGCCTGCCCCAGCATCTCCTTCCCCTCCACCAGTCCGGCCAGCTCCTCAGGAGTCTGCCCCGCATCCGGTAGCAGGATGACGCAAGCCACTGCCTCCGCCCGCTGCTTGAGGTAGATCCCCTCGCCGTTTACTCCCTCCAGCGCGGGCCAGCGCACGGCATGCACCACGTACTTTGCCGCCTCCGCCAGCCTCAGCTCATGCACTGAGGAACTCAGGTACTCCAGCCCGACCATGGGCACTCGCACATCGAGCTCATGCAACCCCAGTATCGCGCCCAAACGAGCCCGACGAGGCTCCACCGAGGCTTCATACGACTTGGCTGAACTGAGATCCAGCTTCCAAAAAGCCGAACGTTTTCCCTCGGCATCCTTGATTAACTGGGTGGCAAACTGATCGATGTCCGCCACCAGAGCCGCCGACCTGACATCGCCAGTTGCCTCCTCCAGCACAGAGGTACCCACCAGGGGCTGCTGCCCCCACACCGGACCCGCCAGGGCCAGGCACACCGGAATCCAGCCAAAATGGAAGTGCATGGATCAAAGCGAACCAAATCGGCGGTCGTTGGTCAACATTTGCCGCTACCTGCTTGCGAGTCCCCTCTTGCATTCTCCGCCCGCTGCCGTTTGAATCTCCGCCATGAAGCGCCTTGTCCCTTTCCTGCTTGCTCTGATCCTCGCCCCCTTCCTCATGGGGATGAGCAAGAAGATCCCCTACTCGATCACTTTCCACGCCCAGGCCACCGAGCAGGACCCGCCCAAGACCTACTTCCCGCTCGACATGGGTGGCCAGCGGATGTTGTTCAAGCTCATCCCAGAGATCTCTCAGGAGAACGTGGTGGCATTCCATCCCTTCCCCGCAGATGACGGCACCCAGGGATGCGCCCTCCAGCTTGATTTCCGGGGCAAGGGATCGCTGGAAATCATCACCCGCGGCCGCAAGGGGGAATACCTGATCGCCATGGTGAATGGCAAGCCGGTGGATTTCGTGGTCATGGATGATCCGGTCACAGATGGAATGATCACCATCTGGAAGGGATTCAACGCTGAGACGATCGCCCAGATGGACAAGAAAACGCCCCGCATCAAACCCGGCGGCCCGCCGACCATGAACAAGAACATGGACATGGCCCCCGTGGGCAAACGCGAGCGCAAGGATGCTCTCCAAGCGGACCGTGCCGCGAAGAAGGCCGCTGAAAAAGCCCGCAAGGAAGGCCGCCCCGTCGAGCCCGAAGTGCCCAGCCTGCCCGCTGCCCCGACAACGAGCCGCATCCCAGTGGAAGGTGCCAGCCCGACCCCAGGGCCCACACCTGCCCGCCCTGGCGCACCAGAGCCCTACATTCCTCCGACGAACCCAGTTCCTTCCGTGCCCACTGAGCCCTTGTTGCCCCAGCGATAAGTTTCCACCTCGGCAAGCCCCTACGACTGTCTTCGCAACATGATGTTCCGGATTTTTCCCGCCGTCGCCTGTCTGCTGGCCGCCACAGCCAGCTTGATCGCCCAAGCACCGCCAGCACCGGGGACACCGTCCGTGTCTCCCTACGTGTTCCCGCTCGGGCTGCCCACCGACAACGACGCGCTGCTGCGCGGGGACAATGCTTCCTTCTACATGTATGTGGACCGGATTTTTGAGAATCAGGTCTCCGCGCCATGGGAAGGCGGGCAGTACGGGTACGTGCGGGGTCCGGTGCGGCATGGGAGCGAGATGGTGCTGATGGCCTTCCACGAAGGGATCGACATCGCCCCCACCAAGCGGGATGCCGCCGGTGATCCCACCGATGAAGTCCGGGCCATCTCTCCGGGGAAGGTCGTGCACTGTTCCCAACTGGCGGGGGCCAGCAACTACGGCCGCTACGTGGTGGTGCAGCATGACACCCCAGACGGCTCGTTCTTCTCCCTCTACGCTCACCTCAGCAAAATCGCCGTGCAGGCAGGGCAGGAAGTGCAGCTCGGCACCCAGCTGGGCGTCATGGGCTACACGGGCAGCGGGCTGAATCAGAAGCGGGCCCACGTCCACCTGGAGCTCAACCTCATGCTGAGCAGCCGGTTTGATGACTGGCACGCCCAGAACTTCCGCCCCAGCCCCAACAAGCACGGCATCTACAACGGCATCAACCTTACGGGCATTAACATCGCTGCCTTCTACCTGGCCCACCAGAAGGACCCAGCCCTCTCCATTGCCAGCTTTGTCCGGAGCACCGAGCCAACCTGGAAAGCCGTGGTGCCTCGCAAGGGCGAGCTGGAACTGCTGAGCCACTACCCCTGGTTGGGAGACGCACCCACCGCCGCCTCACCGGCTTGGGAAATCACCTTCGGCGACTCCGGTCTGCCCATCCGCGTCCAGCCCAGCCAGCTCACCGTGACCCAGGCCCAGATCACCTGGGTGAAGGATCGCAACATGCCTCACGGGTATTACACACGCGGTTACATCGCGGGCAGCGGGGAAAAAGGCACCCTGACCGCCTCCGGCAAACGCTTCCTGGACCTCGTTACCGGCGACTTTGTCGCCCCAGCACCTGCGAAGGAAGAGGAGAGCAAGAAGGTGTCAGGGAAGAAGAAGGGATAGGGGGCAGTAGTTACGCTCCTTCCGGATTTCGATTCCGTTCCCACAGATGCGCCAGGTGAAGTACTCACCGTTTGTCACACTCAACTGCTCTGACGCCAAGGGCGTCATACAAATTAGCCCAGGGTCAGGCGAGGCACGAGCCGCCACCCTGGGTACATGAGCGAGTGGACCAGAACTCCGAAGTGAGTTCTACAAACCGCGGCCGCACCCTGACGTGTCCACCACATGCGGGACAGTCGCCTCCGGGTGATCTGGACGGCCTGTAGAACTCCCTTGGAGTTCCATCACTACCGCGTGCTCCCCGGGGTGGCGACCGCTTCGCGGTCTGACCCCGGGCTATTGTGTATCACGCCGTTGGCGTGGGGCTTCCCCCATGAAAACACGGGATCCCATCACCCTCGGGCTTTCCATCCCGCCCCCAGACCCGCCATTACGGGTCCGGCATACTCGCACCCACCTCAGGACACAGGTGCCAGAATGATCTTCTGCACATCCATGATGGCGCCGCCATTTTTGCTCTGGGGCTTCACGGCCAGGCGGTAGGTGCCAGGTTCTTTGATCTCCAGTTCACCCACGTTCACGGGAGCCCACTTCTGGAAACCACCGGTATCCTGCACCTTGAATTTCAGCGCCTGCTCGCCCATCTGAATGGCCACTTCACTGCCGCCGCCGGCTCCGCAGCCCTGGTGCACGGTCACGTTGTATTTGCCCGCTTTGTCCACGGTGAATTCCCACTCAGCGAAGTCCTCTTTCTCCGTCCAGAAACCCAGGCAGTTCTTCTCGGGTTTGGGCTCGTAGCGCATGTTTTCGCTCCAGGTGGTGGCGTCCTTGGCCAGCAGTTGCAGGGAGCCGTCTTCCGTCGGCTTCACTTCTTCACCTTCCTGGGTGGGCACCAAGGCCACTTCTTCCAAAACGAAAGTGGACCAAGCCACACCGTTGGGGGTGTAGAACGCCATGAACTGGTCGCCCCCCTGCGGGATGTAGATGTCGCCGATGTAGAGCCGCTTGGTCGCGCCGCTGGTGCTCACCAGCGTTTTCTTGAGGCGAAGATCACCGAATTTGAACTGCACCCCCAGTGTGGAAGACTTGAGCGAATAGGAAATCCGGACGCTGTAGCGGCCCCAGCGCTTCGACTGGAAAGGGAAATTGTACTGCTCCCAGTGCTCCATTGGAGCAAAGGTGCTCTGATCCTTGGCGACCTTGAATGCCATCACCCCGCGCTCAGGAAGATCCTGACGCTCAATGGGTTCCCCACTGCCAAAGTCACCGAGTCCAGAGAAGGAGTCGGTGACCGCATACGGTGAAGCGGGTTGAGCAGGAACGGCTGGAGCGGGAGCCTCCGGCTGGGGCTGATCCGTCTTCAGGGCCTCTTCCGCCTTCACAGTCTCCGTCGGAGTCGTGGCAACTGCCGCTTTCGCCTCCTGCTGCACCACCTCCTTAGCGGCCTCTGGAGTCGCCTTGACGACAGTGGCTTCGCTCTTGCCGCAGGCGGAAAGAGCAAGGGGAATTCCAACGATCAGCAGGGAAGCAAGAGGGCGGTTCATGCGGGCGATAGCTCTGGACAAAGAGGAGTACGAACGGCTTCAACGCCCGGCACCCTCAGCTTATTAGGCCGATTTCTCCTATTCCATCCGCCCCACGAACCACCTCATGCGCCGCACACCTCCTCGACCGCAAGGCGCACGGCTCTCACCATCGCCTCCAACTCGGACTCCACCACGCAGAGTGGCGGCATGAGGACGATGGTGTTGGCAATGGGTCGCGTCAGCAGCCCATGCTTGCGGGCGGCCACGCACACCCGGGCTCCCACCTGCTCCGCTGTCTCGTAGTCAAGGCGCGGAGAGCGCTGCTTGACCAGCTCAATGCCCGCAATCAGGCCACAACGCCGAACTTCCAGCACATGGGCCATGTCTGTGAGCCCCTGGAGCAGGCGGTCGAACGCCTTGATCTTCGCCGGGAGTTGCTCCAGGACCTTTTCCTCGCGAAAGACGGCCAGACTGGCCAGCGCCGCCGCACACCCGAGCTGATTGCCCGTGAAGCTGTGCCCGTAGAAGAAGGTGCGCCCCTCGGACGGAGCGCCCAGGAAGCCTTCATAAACTCGTTGATTCACCAACGTGGCAGCCAGCGGCAGATACCCTCCAGAGAGCCCCTTCGCCATGCAGAGGAAGTCTGGCACCACTTTTTCCTGCTGACAGGCAAACATGGTGCCGGTACGGCCTAAGCCCGTCATCACTTCATCCAGAATGAGGAAGATTCCCTGACCGCGGCACCAGGTTTCCAGAGCCTTCAGCATGCCCTTGGGCCAGATCCGCATGGTGTTCACCCCCTGCACGAGCGGCTCGATGATAACGGCGGCGATGTGCTGCAGATCGTCCGCCGGGAGCGCGGCCAGGTCCTCAAACGTCCGAACCCGCTGCACCACGTACCCAAACTGGTTGGCGCTCCCCTTGAAGAGCGGAATGCCGCCCAAGCTTGCAGCTCCCAAGGTATCCCCGTGATACGCCGCATCAAAGGCCAGGATCACGTCCCGACCGGGCTGGCCGTTCTGCCTCCAGAATTGGAGGGACATGCGCACCGCGGCCTCAATGGCCGTGGAGCCGTTGTCTGAGAAAAAGACCTTCTCCAACCCGCCATCGGGAAAGAGCCCGACGAGTTCACTGGCAAGCTGCGCTGCGGGAGGATTGCCAAATCCGAGGTAGGAGGTGTGCGCCACCCGGTCGAGCTGCGCCTTGATGGCCTCGTTGATCCGCGGATGACAATGCCCGTGGATGTTCGTCCAGATGGAAGCGTTCCCATCGAGATACCGGTTGCCATGCTGATCCACCAGATAACAGCCCTCCCCACTGCAGAGCATGAGAGGCTCATGCTCGGGTGCGCACCAGTCGCGCATGGGGGTGAAGGGATGCCAGGTGTAGGTCTTGTCGAGTTCCGCGTAGTTCAAGCGAAGTGGGAGGGGGAGTTTGAAGATGCCGCCCCCTCCCATGAACCCAAATGACAGAGGCATCAACCCCCGGATAGGGCGGTCACATGCGCAGTCACCGCCTTGCCCAGCCCGTCGAGGTTGTAACCGCCTTCCAACACCGATACCAGGCGCCCGGAGCAGTGTTCATCCGCGAACTTCATGAGAGTCTTCGTAAGCGCGGCAAAGTTCGCGTCGGTGAGCCGAAACTGCCCCAGAGGATCATCCACCCGGGAGTCAAACCCTGCTGAGATCATCACGAGATCCGGCTTGAGCTTGGCTGCCTCCTGCAAGATGTGATGTTCCAGCGCCCCACCAATTTCGGGATATCCTGAGCCACTGGGAAAAGGAAAATTGAGGATCATCCCCTTCGCCTTCCCCTCCCCTTTCTCCTCCGCCCAGCCGGTGTAGGGGTACCACGGGGCCTGGTGGGTGCTGGCAAAGATCACGCTCCCATCTGCATAGAAGATGTCCTGCGTGCCGTTGCCGTGGTGCACATCCCAGTCCACGATCAAGACCCGGCCGGCCCCGTGTTTCTTTTGCGCCACCCGGGCTCCAATCGCGATGTTGTTGAACAAGCAGAATCCCATGCCCTGGGCGGGCCGGGCATGATGCCCCGGGGGCCGCACGACGCAGAAGGCGTTCTTGAGCTTCCCGGTCATGACGGCATCCACCGCCTCCACGACACTGCCCGCGGCGTGACGCGCCACTTCCAGGGAGCGCGGACTGATCGCGGTGTCCCCCGTACTGAGCTCTCGTTTGCCAGCCGCCACGTCCCGCTTGGCAGTTTCCAAGTACTCCCGCGTGTGGCAGAGCAGGATCTCATCGTCCGTGGCCGGCCGGGAGGCGATGGTCGTCATCGTCTTGGTCAGCCCCGCTGCGGTGAGTGCCCGGGCCACCGCCTGGTAGCGCTGCGGCGCCTCCGGGTGCCCCTCACCCGTGTCATGTGCGGCGCTGATGGCATCAAGTACGAGTCCGGAGGAAGGAGTGGCCATGCCTCCATGGGAGCAGTCCGCCTTTCCAGTGTCAATGCAGGATACCCGGGCCGCACTTGCAATCCCGCCCGGCAGGAGCCATGAAAACACCTTCGCCTTCTCCATGAGTTCCGCCGCCAGCGTCATCAGTCTCGACACCCCGCTCGATCAGGTGGAGGGACTGCGTCCCGCAGCCGTGCGCATGCTGGTCAAGGAAGGGCTCACCACCACGGGCAGCCTGGTGCTGCACTTCCCCGCCCGGCATGAAGACCGTCGGCGCATGGACTTCAAAGGGTTCTGCCCCAGCGAGACGCCAGTTTGTCACCATGTGCGGGTGTTGAAGACACGCGTGCTGCGTTTTGGCCAACGCGGCGGGGTCTTTGAGACCATAGTGGAGGCAGCGGAGGCCAATCCCATGCATCAGCAGCTCACGCTGCGTTGGTTCGGCATGGTGTATCTGCAAAAGGTCCTGGCCGTGGACATGGAACTGATGGTGTACGGCAAGATCAAGGAAATAAAGGACCGTCTCCTCATGGACCACCCGGAGTACGAGATCGTCCGTGGTGACGAGGACGACGACGAGGTTGGCATTCACTCCTCCCGCATCGTCCCGGTGTACCGGCTGCGCGGCGGACTGAAGCAGAAGCCCCTGCGCCGCACCACCTGGCAGGTGATGGAGCAGCTTCCCGCGGCGGCACTTCCCGACATTCTGCCCCGGCCCAAGGCTGGCGGAGACTTCGCCGGGATGACCCGTGCCAAAGCCATGCGCACGCTGCACCACCCGGATGGGTTCGATGAGCTCACGCAGGCGCAGCGCTACCTCGCTCTGGAG
The DNA here is from genome assembly GCF_000739655.1 of Verrucomicrobium sp. BvORR106. Classification (GTDB taxonomy): domain Bacteria; phylum Verrucomicrobiota; class Verrucomicrobiia; order Verrucomicrobiales; family Verrucomicrobiaceae; genus Verrucomicrobium. Next base: position 42,666 of record NZ_BATR01000180.1, read on the forward strand.
GAGTTCTACATCATGCAGCTCCGCGCCGTGCGGAGGAAGCTCCAGTTCAAACACCACGGCGGAAACTCCCAGCGTGCGGAGGGGCGGTTGCTCGCGGCCTTTGCCGAGGCGCTCCCCTTCCAGATGACGGGAGCTCAGAGCCGCTCGCTGGATGAGATCCTGGCTGACATGGCCCTGCCCCAGCCCATGAACCGCCTGCTTCACGGTGACGTGGGCAGCGGCAAGACCGTGGTGGCCCTGGCCGCCATGCTCATGGCTGTGGAGTCCGGCCGCCAGGGAGCCCTCATGGCCCCCACCCAGATCCTCGCCGAGCAGCACTATGAAAACGCCCGCCGCTGGCTGGAGCCGCTCGGCATCCGCGTGGCCCTGCGCACTGCGGACAAAGTATTGGAATCGTGCGCTCCACAAATTCTCGAAGCCGATCGCGGCCCCGACATCGTCATCGGCACCCACGCGCTGCTTTATGAACGCAGCGCGGGGAACCTGCCCCGCCTGGGGCTCGTCGTCATTGATGAGCAGCACAAGTTTGGCGTGGCGCAGCGGGCCCGGCTCATCGCCCAGGGCGAGACGCCGGACGTGCTGGTGATGACGGCCACGCCCATTCCTCGAACCCTCACCCTGACCCTCTACGGGGACCTGGATGTCTCGACCATCGACGAGCGTCCCCGGGAACGGGGCAAGATCATCACCGCCGTGCGGGAGGCGACCAAGGTGGATGAAGTCACCAAGTTCGTCCTGACCCGTCTGGAGGAAGGGCGGCAGTGCTACATCGTGTATCCTTTGATCGACGAGTCAGAGAAACTCGATGCCGGGGCGGCGACCACCGGGCTGGAGGAATGGACCAAACGACTGGCCCCGCATACCACCGGGCTGTTGCATGGCCGCATGGATACCGAGGCCAAGGAGGCCGTGATGCGGCAGTTCCGCGAGGGCAGCGTCAAGGCCCTGGTCAGCACCACCGTGATCGAGGTGGGGGTGGATGTCCCCAACGCCACCGTCATGATCATCCACGACGCGAGTCGTTTTGGCCTGGCCCAGCTGCACCAGCTTCGCGGTCGCATTGGCCGTGGAGCTCACACTTCCTATGCCATTCTCTTCGTGCCCAAGGGAGACAAGGAAGCCGTGGCCAGACTCAAGCTGCTGGAGGAAACCACGGATGGCTTCAAGATTGCAGAGGAAGATTTGACCCGCCGGGGTCCCGGTGATGTCTTGGGCAGCGCCCAGAGCGGCCAGTCACCACTGCGCTTCGGCGCCCTGCTTGCCGATACGCGGCTGGTCACCACGGCCCGCCGTCTCGCCGAACGCACGCTGAAGGAAGATCCTGAACTGACAAAGCCGGGCCACGCCCACCTGCGTGCCATGGTCGGTGAGGAGGTGTTTGGCGAGGGCACCATGCAATAACTTCCCCCTCCACCTGTGCGACCGAATTCCTGAACCTCAAAAAAGATCTAACATCCCTGGCCCGTCTCCCTCCAAAGGGAAGGCCCCCCAGGGGCCATCCCTTCCACCCCTGGCCGCCGTACCTCATTGAGACATGCTTGAACATTTCCGACGCATCCTTCTGGTCATCATCATCTTCTTCGCCGCCACGTGGCTCTACCGGCAGTGGCAGGTGCGGCAGGGCGGTGACAGTTTGTTCGACCACATCCAGACCGGCGGCAGCGGGCCGGAGAAGTTCACCAGCCCCTCAACCACGCGCCTGACCCCTGCGGATGTGCCGGGACTGGCGCGGCTCAGTGAGGAGTCTGCCAAGCTGGCGGGCTCCGTCTTGCCCTCCGTCGTGAGCATCGACACCGCCACCATCAGCCGCGTGGCGGTCAGAGACATCTTTGGCTACTTGCGCGGTTATCGCAACGACGTGTCACCCGGCCTCGGCTCGGGCGTGATTGTCAGCAAGGAGGGTCATGTCATCACGAACTACCACGTGATCAAAGGGGCCACTCAAATCAAGATCACCACCAACGACCGCAAGTCCTACAAGACTGAGATCATCGGAGCAGACACCCAGCGGGACATCGCCGTGCTCAAGATCGTGGGAGGGGGAAACAACTTCCCCGCGCTGAACTTTGCCAACTCGGACGAGGCCCGCGCCGGACAGTGGGTCTATGCGGTGGGCAACCCCTTCGGTCTCACTGGCACCGTCACCCAGGGCATCATCAGTGCCACTCAGCGCCGGTTCAGCGACACCTCCAACTCCCTGCTCCAGACGGACACGGTCATCAACCCCGGCAACTCTGGCGGTCCGCTCGTCAACGTCGTGGGGGACATCATCGGCATCAATGTGGCCATCTTCACCCGCGGAGCAATGTCCACGCAGGCCTGGCAGGGCGTGGGCCTGGCCGTCCCCGCCAATGATGTGAAGGAATCGTTTCAAGCCATCATGAACCGCGGTGCGCCGGTACTGGGCTTTCTCGGCATCGAGGTAAATCCTGAACCGGTGGCTGTGGACTCCGCATTGGGCACCACGCTCGGCGCCATGGTGGAAACGGTGAACCAGCAATCCCCCGCGGCAAAGGCCGGCATCCAGGTGGGTGATGTCATCATGCAGTTCGGCCCGCGCACTTTCGGATCAGTGGACGAGTTGTTGCTGATGATTGCCAAGGCACGGCCAGGGCAGGAGATTCCCATGATCGTGGTCCGCGACGGACACATCCTCAACATCAAAGCCGAGATCGCCCCACGACCAGCCACCAACTGAGGAACAGTCCAGGCTCGACAAACGCGCCTCCGGCTGTTGCAATGGGTGAAAGGTTGGAACATTACATGCTTATGTCCAACGCCCGTTGCTCCATCCGTTCTCGCGCCCGTGGCGGCGCGTTCGGGCCGCTCTTGATCATCGTCGTGGCATTGGCCATGAGTGCTGCGGTGTTTTTTCTCTTCACCAAAAAGTGGATCGAAAAAGAAACCCCCGCCCCTGCCGGTCAGGCCAGCACTCCAACCGCTGAAGCGCCCCCCGCTCCCGCTGCGGCCAGGCCCACAACGGCTCAAGATGCGGAACCTGCCGCCGCCAAGAAACCCGCGGCACCAAAGACCTTGGGCTTCGCCCGCCCGCAGGATGTTGCTCAGCAACTCACGCGCAATCTGGCAGAGGGTGACCTCAAGTCCGCTGCCGGCCTGGTGGCGGCAGGAGACCCATCACAAGCTGCAGCGAGCCTGAGTGTGATGGAGAAGATTAAAGAACTCGGTTACAAAGGCGGAGCGGTAAGTCTGGTGCAAACACTGGGCCAGACTGAAGGCGTGGTACGACTGTCGGTGCCACTCTCCAACACCCAGGGAGGTGCCCCTGATCTCAATCTCCAGATCGATGTCGTCAAAGATCCCAACATGGGCTGGCGCGTGCACAAGCTGCGTCTGCCCAAGGAGCTCGAGATCGCTGTTGCCGCCGTGATTCCTCCCGGTGCCCCCATGATCAACCCCGCCGGTGGCCCTCCGCTTCCGGCAGGCTCAGGGCAGTCACTCTTCGTGGTAGATGCCGCCCCGGATGCGATCACCCACGCCAGCAACTTTGTCCGCGCCCTGCTCAAGCTGGACTATGAGACGGCACAATCCTATGTGGATGCGGACAAGATCCCACCGGTGAAGCTGGCCGGGCTCTGCATCGTCTTTGAAGACGGCAAGTATGCCCTGCAGGATCAGAAGCCGTTGGTGGCCACCGTCTCCACAGAGACGTCCAGCTGGATCATCGCCAAGGTGCGCTCCGACATCTACAAGGAAGAGACAGAGTTTGGCCTGGAGATGGAAAAAAATTGCCGGTGGTTGGCGCATCATCGGCCTAAATCTCTCCCGCCTCCTCGCGGACAACGCCCGCTCCTCGGCATTGGTCGGCATTCCCTACACTCCGCTGGTGCAGAATCCCAAAGGGGGCGAAAGCATCGCCCTGTACTTTGAGTACGATCAGACCGTGTTGCACCCACGGGCCCAGGCACAGCTCAACATCGTGGCCTCCATCCTGAAGGCCAGCCCCAGCAAGAAGCTCAAGATCGGCGGGCATACCGATGCCAAAGGTAGCGACCAGTACAACGTGGCGCTCTCCCAACGCCGTGCGACGGCGGTGAAACAGTATTTCCTGGATCAAGGCGTCCCGCCCAGTCAGGTGGAAACCGTCGGCTTCGGCAAGGCCCTGCCCCTCAGCCCCAATGCCAATCCCGATGGGACGGACAATCCGGATGGCCGCTCCCGCAACCGTCGCGCTGAGATCCTGCTGGACTTCTAACAGCCCTGGTCAGGCGTCCTTCCGCTGCGCCCACTTCTTGCCCCCTGCCAGAGCGCTCAGAGTTTCCTCCAGGCGCTTGTCCAGCGTCTCCTGCCGTTTGGCGGTGCCGATCCACACCATGTACTCCCGCTGGTAGGTGGGCTTGAGGCTTTCAAAGAAGGCTGCGGCCTTCTTGTGCTTCTTTAGCGCTGCCTCCAGCTGCGGCGGCATGGGCCAGGGTTCGCGTTTCACCTTGGGTGGTGGGGCGGACGGGGTGCGATCCACGGCCACGGCTGCATGCAACATCGCTTTGAAAGCGGGCCTGCGCAGCTCTGACAGCTCCTTCAGCTTGATGCCGCGAATCCCCACATTCTCCAGCCCGTGATTAAACAGGCCGGAGGGATCCGCCACCTCGCCACCCCGGTAAAAAGTAATCTCCACGTGATCGTTGAACGCTCCCAGCGCACACACCCGCTTCTGCCCTGAAAAGCACAGCATGTTCGAGTTGATGCTCTCCTTCAGATCCGGCTCCCAGCGAAAAATCAGGTCCCGCAGCTCCTCGCAGATCTCCCGGGTGAATCCCGGACAGGTGGCGATCCATTCATCGGGGTCCTGGGTACGGGAGGCGCGGCAGTCCATGGCGATTTTGCGGGAGTGAGGAGTGAACCAAACATGGGCTCTGCCCGTCTCAGTGACAAGGTCCGAGTGGGCTGGATGATCGGCAAGCCGCCGGTTGGCAGCCTCAACTTTGGCCCCCTATACTTTCCCTCCCTCATGATCAGGCGCCTGCCTTCCGCCACTGCCCCGGTCTCTGCGGCCGGTATCATCCTGCTTGTCTGCCTGCTTCCTGCCTGCGGAAAGAAGGAGCCCCCGCCTCCCGTCAAGCCGGCACCCGCCCCTGCTGAGGCCACACCTCCACCAGCCCCCGCCCCGCCTGCTCCACCCGCCACTCCCACTGCGCCTCTGCCATCGCCCTCTTCCCCAGCCCCTATCCCTACCCCCACGGTGCCGCCCATGCCCGCCCCTACTCCTCCCGCCCCGGCACCAGCCCCTCTGCCGCCTCCCAGTGTGCCAGACACCGTTCCCCCAGAAGAACGCCTGGGGGAAGTGCGCAAGCTCCGGACCCCCGGACTCACCACCCAACTTCGGGACGCAGGCTTCACCCTCGGGGACCCGATCTTCATCCGCGTGTTCAAAGAGACCCTGGAGCTGGAACTCTGGATTAAACCCAAGTCCGCCCCGACCTATCGCAAGTGGAAGACCTGGCCCATCGCGGCCATGTCAGGCGAGCTGGGCCCAAAAAACAAACAGGGCGACCGCCAGGCCCCGGAAGGGTTCTATCAGGTGACGGCGAAGTCGCTCAATCCACGCAGCAGTTATCACCTGTCCTTCAATATCGGATACCCCAACGCCTTGGACCTCGCCCACCAGCGCACGGGCAACTTCATCATGGTGCACGGCAAGGCGGTCTCAATCGGCTGCTTCGCGATGACGGATCCCGTGATTGAAGAGATTTACCTCATGGCCGAAGCCGCCTTGAAAAAGGGTCAGTCTGCCTTTGCCGTGCATGTGTTCCCCTTCCGCATGACCTCAGAACGTCTGCTTCAGGCCAGTGAGGAGCACCCTTCACTCCTGCCCTTCTGGCTGGATCTGCGGCAGGGCTACAATGCCTTCGAGTCCACCCAGCAGCCGCCGATCATCAAGGTGGAGGAAAAGCGCTATCGGATCACCCCTGTGGGCACCCCTCAACCATCTTGACCGAATTTCCCGAATTTGATTGAATGGATGTATGAAAACCTCCCTCCTGGCCCTCCTCTCCGGGGTGCTCGTCGCCACTGCTTCCGCAGGCGATCTGGCGGACTTTACCGGCCAGCCCTTCAAGCTGACCACAAACTTCGGGGACACCTACTATAACTGCCGGGTGGTGAAGGTCACACCTGAGACCGTGACGATCATGCATGAACAAGGGGTCACGAAAATCGGCCTCGACCTTCTCTCGCCCGATCTACAGAAAAAGTTCAACTACGATCCACTGAAAGCCCGTGAGTACGCCCGGGTGGAACAGGAGAAGAAGGATCAGGAAGTCGCACGGGTGCGCAGCCTCAAAGAGAAGCGCGACCGGGAAGAGCGCACCATGATGGCCGGACTGATGGCGGAGGAGAAGAAACAACTCCAGGAGCAGGCAGATCGTGAGCAAGCCCGTCGCGACGCCGCCCGTGCCCCCGCCCAGCCAACTCAACCGCTGGCAGCCATGCCAGGAGATCCCACGCCCATGCTGGGCTCGCCAGCGCCTGCCGCAACGGTGATGCAGGTGGAGTCCGCCGTCCCCACGGTCGCACCCATCACGGAGGTCTATTCACCTGAATCCAACCGGAACCGGCGCTATCTCAGCCGGGACAACGGCTACTACTATCCCTGGTATCCAGGCTATGGCTATGGGGCCGGTTATGGCTACGGCTCAGACTATGGGTACACGTATCCCTACTACGGCAGCGGGTATTACTACTCCCGTCCGCAGGCACTTTGCCCGCCCTTCCTTCAACAAGCCCGCCGCCCCATCATCTCCGGCACCATCAAGGTCGGGAATGGCGTGATCAAGGTCAACCGGTAGGCATCCACCGCTGGCTCACCCGCCAAAATCCCAGGGCCAGGAGACTGACACCACTTCCCAGAAGGCACACGCCGCTCCAGCCGGCGTGGGCATACACGGCGGTGGCTGACAGCGCTCCCAAGCCGCTGCCAGCGGCATAGAAGGTCATGTAGCAGCCCACCAACCGGCTGTGAGCCTCGGTGCTGCGCTGGAAGATCAGGCTCTGGTTGGCCACATGCAGCGCCTGTCCGCCCAGATCCAGCACCAGGATGCCTGCCACCAGCGCCCACAAGCTGTGCAGAGTGAAAGCCAGCGGCACCCAAGCGAGCAACAAGAGGGCCAATGCCATCCCGCTCACCCACTGTCCCCTGCCCCGGTCTATCCAGGAACCGGTACGCGATGCACTGAGCGCTCCCACGGCACCCACCAGGCCAAAGGCACCAATCGCGGTATGGTTGAACCCATAAGGCGGTGCCGACAGCGGCAGCACCAGTGCGCTCCAGAAGATATTGAACACCGCGAACATCAGCAGCGCGAGCGTGCCCCGGATCTGCAGCACGCGATCCCTGGCAAGCATGGTCACCATGGAGCCCAACAGCCGGGGGTAGGAAAGCGGCTGGACCACCAGTTCCTGCCTGGGCAGCATCTTCCATAAGCCCCCCAGCAGCATCAGGGAGAGCCCCGCTGAGCCCAGGTAAACAAAACGCCAGCCAGCAAGATCAGCCACCAGGCCTGACACCACCCGGGCCAGCAGCAGCCCCATGACCACGCCCCCCTGCACGGTGCCTACCACCCGCCCTCGCTCCTGGATGGGGGCCGCAGTAGCGGCATAGGCGATGAGCCCCTGGGTCATCGCCGTGCCCAAGAGTCCAACCATGACCATGGCGAGGAGCAGCATGGGCCGGGACGAAGCCGCCCCCGCCAGCCCCAGTGCTCCCGCCAGCAGCAGCATCTGAAGCAACATCAGCCGACGGCGCTCCACCAGGTCCCCCAGAGGTACGAGGAACAACAACGCCAGCGCGGAGCCCACCTGGGTGACGGTCACCACGCCCCCGGCTGCCGCATGCGTCAGGGCAAACTCCGTCGCCAGCGTCTCCAGCAGCGGCTGGGCATAGTAGACATTGGCGACACAGATCCCGCAGGCGATGGCGAAGAGCAGCACCCATGCCCGCGGCATCGCAGCGGACGCCGGAGGGGCAGAGTCTGGAATGGATGATAGGGGGCAGGCAGAGTGATCCATGGGGAAGCGATCCAGTTGCAAAATGAAACCAGTTTACACAAAATGAAACGAGTTTTAAAATGCAACTGGATTCCTCAAACTGACCTGGCGTCTGATTATTCAGAAGCGCCCTGCTGAAAGGTACTGCCATGCCCCGCACCAAGAAGCCCCCCTACCAAGCCTGCCCAGTGGCCCGAGCCGCCGCCATCATGGCCGACCGGTGGTCAGTTCTCATTGTCCGGGATGCCTTCGACGGATTGCGTCGTTTTGGCGAGTTTCAGAAGAGCCTCGGCATTGCGCGCAACATTCTGGCGGACCGTCTGCACACCCTGGTGGAGACCGGCATTCTGACCATGGAGCCCGCCTCAGACGGCAGTGCCTACCAGGACTATGTGCTGACGCCGAAGGGCGAAGCGCTCTTCCCCGTGGTGGTGGGCTTCCGTCAGTGGGCAGAACAGCACCTCTTTCAATCAGGGGAGCCACACTCCCAGCTCATCGAGCGCAAAACCGGCCGACCGGTGCGCAAGATGGCACCAAGCACCCGCGACGGACGGGTGCTTGGGCCACAGGATGCCTTTGTCAGGAAACTGCCGTCTTAGGAGCGGGTGCTGTGAACAGCTCTTCACGCACGCGGTCGCGTTCACGGTCGATCATCTCGTCCGTGGCGCCCATTTCCTCCAGCAGGTAGTCCGTCATCGCCAGAGCGATTTCCCCTTCGCTGGTGAAGACAGCATTCGCACCGCACTGCCGCAGGGCCTCAGCCTGGTTGAGGTAGGAGGTGCGGGAGAGGATGCGGATCTTGGGATTGAGGTCGCGGGCAGCCTCCACGATCTCCTTGGCCGGGACACCGGAGGCGGCGATGATGAGGCCCTCCGCCTTCTCAATGCCAGCATGATGCAGGATCTCCCGCTGTGCGGCATCGCCGTACACAGCCGGTTTGCCTTCAGCCAGCAACTTGCGCACTGTCTCGATATTCATCTCCACGATCACGGGGCGGAAGCCATTGTCTTCCAGGATGCGGCTGAGCGTACGACCCACCGGACCGTAACCCACCACCACCACCCGGTGGACCGTGTCATCCAGTTCCAGCACGTTCTGCACATCTGCTGGCCGGGGCGGACGGGCCCATCCCTTGCTTTCCAGCCACTTGATCAAAGGAGCGATGCCCTTGTACATGAGCGGGTTCAAGGTAATGGAGATCACAGAGGTGAGCACGAGGGCGTTGGTCGCCTCCGGCGGGAGGATCTTCATCGAGGTGCCCAGCGCCGCGAGAATGAAGGAGAACTCCCCGATCTGCGCCAGCGCCACGGCGATGGAGAGCGCCGAGGAAAGTGGCTTCTTGAAGAACAGGACCACTGCCAACGCCGCGAGCGGTTTGCCGATGATGACAATGGCCAACGTGGCCAGCATCAACGGCCAGCCGGTCTTGAGTGCACCGGGATCAAACAGCATGCCCACGGACACGAAAAAGAGCACCGCGAACGCATCCCGCATAGGGAGCGCCTCTGACGCTGCCCGACCGCTGAACTCCGACTGCCCCACCACCATGCCAGCAAGAAATGCCCCCAAGGCCATCGAAGCCCCGAAGAACTTGGCGGACCCCACAGCAATGCCGAGGGCCAGCACCAACACGGTCAGCGTGAAGAGATCCCGCGCGCCCGTCTTGGCCACGTACCCCAGGAACCACGGAATGATCTTCTGCCCAGCCACCAGGGTGAACACACACAACAGCCCCAGCTTGAACATGGCCACGCCCATGGTCACCCACACATTGCCGCTCTCCGCGACATGACCAGCCCCATGAGCATCCGCCGGATTGCCAAATATGGCAGGCAGAAGCACCAGCACCAGAATGGTGAACAGATCCTCCACAATCAGCCAGCCGATGGCGATGTGGCCACTCGGGGTGTGCAAAGCCCGGTTGTCAGAAAGCACCCGCGTCAGCACCACGGTGCTCGCGACAGAAATGGCCATGCCAAAGACAATGCCCGCCTCAATGGACCACCCGAAGAAGTGCGTTACAATCGCTCCCAGCACCGTCGCCGCGGCGATCTGTGCCACCGCTCCGGGAATAGCGACCTTCCGCACGGCCAACAGATCTTTGAGATGGAAGTGCAGGCCCACGCCAAACATGAGCAGAATGACGCCGAGCTCCGCGAACTGCGTCGCGATGTCATTGTCCGCGACAAAGCCTGGAGTAAAAGGGCCGACCAGAATGCCAGCTAGCAGATAGCCGACGATCGGGGACAATTTGAGCTTTTGGGTGATGAAACCCAGGGCCAACGCAGCGGTCAACCCTCCCGTCAGTGTCAGGATGAGATCAAGGTTGTGGGGCATCGTCTTCCATACCCAGTTGAGCTGGTGAGGCAACCCACGAGGGCGATTTAGGGAAATTTTTACCTATCTCGTGGCAAAATTGCCCGATTGTTTCCCGAGGAAATAAAATCGCGGGGCCTCGCGGAGTTTTTCTTGCTTCCTGTTGCGTTTTTGCCTGTAATTGTCCCTCTAAAAATCCCCGGGCTGCTCCCTTGGGTCATTGCCATCCCCATGAAAACCACCTCATTGAAATTCGCCGGCCTGCTCTGCCTCACCTTCGCTCTCGCAGCCCCGGCCTTCGCAGACATCTCCTCCATGATGAAGGAGTCCATGAAGGGAGAAACCAGCCTCTACAAGAAGGTGGCCACCGGCAAGGGCTCTGATGACGATGCCCAGAAGCTCCTGGCTTATGTGAAGACCCTCCCGGCTGAGTCCCCGGAAAAGGGCGATGCGGCGAGCTGGAAGGAAAAGACCGACAAGCTGGTCAAGGCCACTGAAGACGTCGCCGCCAAGAAGCCCGGCGCACTGCAGGAACTGCAAACCGCCGGCAACTGCAAGGCCTGCCACAGCGTCCACAAAGGCTAGAGCACGGCCACTCAGAATCTGCCAGTCACTCTCAACCGCCCCCGCTCCCGAGGGGGCGGTTTTTTTGTGCCTGACCACGAGGCAGTCAACCATGTCACGAGATCTTTGCTTTCCCCTCATGGACGGAGCAAGGGTTTCAGGTCGAGAGGCGGCGGTACGCACCCATGACCGCTGATCCGCAGACTGCCCCTTCTCCCGCCTCGCCCTCACTTCCTCAGAAGCGCCTCTTTCCAGCCTGGCTCCTGCTGATTCTGCTGACAGCCCTGCTCTATCTACCCGGCACAGGGGACATCCCCCTCATGGATCGCGATGAGCCCAGGTTCGCACACGCGACGATGGAGATGATGCAGAAGGACACCTGGTTGATCCCCTACTTCAATGGGGAGTACCGCTTTGATAAACCGCCCCTGACCTACTGGTGGATGCGCCTGCACTACCTGCTGCTCGGCTTCAACGAACTGGCCGCTCGTTTGCATTCCGTGGTCGCCGTCTGGTTGGTGGCGCTGGTGGTGTTTCGCACCGGGAAGCGCATCTTCAGCCCGGCGGCCGCCTGGTGGGCGGCTGTAGGCTGGCTCACGTGCCTCCAGGCGCTGATTCACGGACGGCTCTGTGTGGCAGACATGCCCATGGTTCTATGTGTCACGCTGACCATGGCCGCCCTGCTGGAGCTCCTCACGGGGCCGGATGTGAACAGGCGACCCTTTTCCTGGTCCTGGTGGATGCTCTGGCTTTCGATCGGTGCGGGCTTCCTGGCCAAGGGTCCCATCGCTCTGCTCGTTCCTGTGCTGGCCGTGTTGTTGTGGCGGTTCGCCTTCTGGCGCAAACCTGCCCCCTGGCGGCGGCTGGGGCTGGGCTGGGGAGTCCTTCTCGCTCTGGCCATCGTCGCATCCTGGGGCATCCCTGCGTTGATGCAGACACATGGGCTATTCTGGAAGGTGGGCATGGGAGAGCACGTCGTAAAGCGCGGCACGCAGGCCTTCAACGGACGCGTCGTCCTGCCCTTCTACTACTTCGCCACCGCCTTCCTCAGCCTGCTACCGTGGATCGCCTTTCTGCCGCTCGTATGGAAGCATCTACGGGCCTCCTGGAATGCCCAGACCACCCTGCTGCTGGCTTGGTTCACCGCGCCGTATCTGATCTTTCTGGCCTATGCCACGCAACTGCCCCACTACGTGATGCCAGGATTCCCCGGCTTCTTCCTGCTGCTGGGCAGCACGCTGGCTGCGGCACCTTCCGAGAGAGGAATCTCCTGGGGCCGATTCGGCTGGATTTATGCCGGGCTGATGACACTCGTTGCCGTGGCTGCCCTCAGCCTGGCTTGGTCCGGCTCCTGGGTGACCGTGAATTCGCTGCGCTGGGTGATCACCGCCGGTGCGGGTCTGCTGTTGGCGCTCGTGAGCTTGGGGATCGCCGTGGAGCGCGGCCACCGTGTCGCCATGGGATTGGCGGTTGTGTTGGCAGCGGGCTGTCTAGTGACCTTCGGAAAGGCTTTGCGGACCGAGCACCCCATCATTCGACTAACTCCGGAACTAAAGCAGGTCCCAGGAGACAAAGACCTCCTCGCCTGGGGCTTCACCGAGCCGAGCCTGGTCTTCTACGCCGACCGCCAGTGGACCATGCTGTCAAAAATGGAACGGGTGAAGGAACGTCTGACCAAAGGCCGCACCGGTGCCGTGGTCCTGCTGCGGCGGGAATGGACCTTGAGCGACCGCATCAAGCAGTGGCGCAACGGCAGCGCCATCACCACCAGCAAGGATAATCAGCAGGAAGTGGATGCTCTTTCAGCCAGCCTGCCAGGTGCCAAGGTCGTCGATGTGGAAGGCTACAACCTCGCCCGGAGCAGCTGGGTAGAACTCACATTGATCATCCCGGTCAAAGCACAGAAGTGACGTCAGCGGCGATTCGTTCCGGTATCATCTAAACCACAGAGGAACAGAGAACACAGAGACTGAATTTGGGTCAGGATTAGTAAGATAGAATCCGGGGCGGCCGTGACACCCCATTTGAAGTTTGGATTTTGAAGTTTTGCATTCCCTCTGTGTTCTCTGTGCCTCTGTGGTTTAGCCAAGAGCCCCATCAACCCGCCCGAGCCTCACCGGCCTCTACCACTTCATCCTCATCCGACACCACCACTTCCTCAGGATCGCCTGCAGCTTTCATGTAGCGCACGCGGCGCACCGCAATCCCCAGCGGAATGCCAAACAATACGGCGATCCAGATGGCCACCGCCACATCTGAGGGATGATGCTGGTTCCCGTACATGCGGGCCCAGCAGACACCGGTGGCGCAGACCATCGCCGGCACGCCCACCATGGGCATCGCCACCGCGAGCGGGATCGAGGAGCCAAATGCCGTGGCCGTGTGGCCGGAGGGGAAGGAGTTGAAGTCCCACTTCACCTGGGGACCATACCAGCCATCCGTCACGCCTTTTTTGGCGATGGCGTTGGGCCGGGGGCGCCCCATCGTGAAACGAAACACATTCGCCACCAGCCCGGCAAAGATCGCACACAGCATGCTGGCGATCGCGAGTCTCTGGAAATAACGCGACTTGAAGAGCCGCCCCCCCATCCAGACGGCCACCACCAGGATCAAGTTGTACCCGGCAAAGTCCCCCCACTTCCCGATCTCTCCGGAAAGGTCCTTCAGATCCTGACGCAGCTCGCGATTGGGCATCTGCTTCAGCTGAACAACCTTCAGCACCTCCGCATCACGCGGCACCAGGAACACGAAGACCAGCCCGACGAACAAAACCGTGGCGGCGGCCATCTTCCAGCGGTGCCGGGACATGACTCCGACCATTTCCCTCCAGAGCAGCGCAATGTCCGGCCACATTTTCAGGGTGATGGGCACTCGTTTGCGCCGGATGCAGCGTGGGGCGATGGAAGAACTCATGCAGGAGAAGTGAGAGGTGACCCGGTGTTTCACCGGTGTCGCACCCTCGCAAACACCCCGACCCTGCGCGAAAAATACTGTGCAAAGAGACCGTCACCTCTTCTGCACAGCGCCCCTGGAAACCAGCCGGACCTGCCCCCGTTCCAAGGCCATGAGAAGGCGCAATCGCGGTCCCTTCCCCTGCCTGGACCAGCGTCCCTCCCCCTGGTGGAACTCTCCGGTGTCGTCGGTCACAGTTACGGTGGGACCATGCGCCACCACGACCTCACACCCTTCCGGCACCAGCAACTCCACCGTACCCTCACCAGTGAATTTCCACTCCTGGCGATCAAGAACGGGACCGGGGTTCAGAGTGACCTCCGTTCCCGCCAGAGTGAGTACCGCCTCCCGGACACTCTCCACGGGAAACTCAAGCTGGAGTTCCTGGTTTAGTTCCGTGAACCATCCTTTCCGGGTCTGAACATAGCGCACCTCAGGAAGGCCCGCCCCCGTCGACTGCTTTAAGCGCACACCGGAGAGAACCACACTCCAGACCATGCCATGGCCGGAGGCGTCCACCTTGAGACGCGGCACTGCGGCGGGCACGATCTCCAGGTTCCCCTCCTGAAAGGTGCCGGAAAGTCTGAGCCCACCATCCGGCACGACGTCGGGACCTTCCACCATCTGATTGCGCTGGTAGGGCGTGGCCAGCAAGGCCCCCACGGTGGCCAGGGCAATGAGGAGGGCCACGATGGCCGCACCGCTGCGTGGATGCTTCAGCAGCCAGGCAAAGCCCCTGGCAAACCACTGCCGGCGCTCCAGCACCTGAGTGCCGGTCCAGAGGCCGGCACAGGTGAACCACATGAGTCCCATCGCCCACCACGTGTCGGTGAGAAAGTGGCCTCCTTGAACCGCACGGGCCAGCCCGATGAGCCACCCGGTCACCATCCCGCCCGCCAGCCCCGCCCAAGCCAGTTGCACATTCCGGCGGCGATGGATGAAGTAGTAGGAGAAAAAGAAGAACCCCATGGTGGCATGCCCGCAGGGGAAGGACTTGCCGGTGCTGCTCGCGTCCCGCACCCAGACTGGTTCATAGGCATGACGCCCGCCAAACTCGACCACGTCCCTCGGTCGGGGCCTCCCCCAGTGATCCTTGAGGATGGCGTTTGCCACCAGACCAGGCCCCACTGCGAGCACCAGTGCGAGATACACGGTGGCGAAGTTGCGCTCCGCCGGCAGACGCCTCCCCACCTTCAAGACAAGTCCACCCAGCGCCACCAGGACTGCCAGCATGGCCGGCAGGGTGCCAAAGTGGTAG
>NZ_BATR01000179.1 GCF_000739655.1 Verrucomicrobium sp. BvORR106
GTGCGGGAACCGCCGCTTTGGCTACGGCTTGTGACTGCCTAGAACCCTCCGTCATCCACCGAAGCTGCCCCCTCCACGCCATCTAAGCGTATGCTCAATCGGCACTAGTCACTCCAATGACCGCCTGAAGGCGGAACTCCAACCCTCTCCGTTCCCGCCAGCAGGGTTGGAGTTCCGCGTTTACGCGGTCAGAATCCTGGCCCCGAGCACAAGCGCCCCCGACCGAAGCCCTCTCACCTCTTAGCTATGGCAGAGCTCATTTGCGAATCACCCGAGTCCCGCGTTCGCGAATACATTTCCAACTTGTATCTCCAATGGCTTGCCGCCAGGGACTACATGGGCAGCGGCCCCTTTGACTACGACCCGGTGGCGTTCCAGAAATGGAATGAGGCCTGCAAAGGGGTACAGCAACGTCACTTCACCCCCGATGCCCCAAAAGATGAATTTGGCTTAGGCTACTCCTGGAGCCAGCCTGCCCACCATTCGGAGCACGAGCGCATCGTCAATGTCCGGGCCGAAACAGATTTCGCGGTGATAGAAACTGAGAACGCGGAACATTTTCCTGCCTTCTATGAGTATGAGTTGAAACACGTGGGCAACGACTGGCGGATCACCAAGGTATCACCCTTCTATGCGCCGGAAGGCGAGCCTCTGTTCGAGGATTCGCTCAAGAACAAGATCTTGGCGATGGTGCACCCCGACGCTCCCCTGCCAGATTTGTCCACCGGCATCAGTCCCAATTGCGATCGACTTTTTGACGACAACCGGACGATAAAACTTTGGGGTCAGGAAACCCCGTTGAAAGTGGTATCCGCAGGCGTCCTTCACTTGCCCTCCGGTGCTATCGGAGTTCATGACTTCGGCAGAGACTTCGATGACTTCCTTCCCTTGAGCCGATCAGTCGTTCCAGGCGACTATCCCGTAGAGCTCACCGTCGTTGAGGGGTATGGAGCTGCGGCTCGCATCATCTTCCGGCCCGATTGCCAAGTCGTCAGATGGGCACCCGCCCCAACGGTTGATGGAGGCTCTCATCAGGCAGAGATAGCCTATATGAACCTCGCCTTTGTGGATGCTGGCTCCCTGATGTCACTGAAGAAAAGAGAGAAAGAACGCCATTACTATCTTTCATACCTCGAACCAATTCGACAGGACATTACCGGAACACACCGATCAATGCACTTGCGGTCAAGTCCGCCGGAGAATCCAGACGCCATCTGCGTAAACGCCCGAGACAGCACTGGTGATGCCTCGTGCTACTGGGGCCTCGCCGCTGACGGCAACGTTGTCAGTTTGGTCGCAGATTTTCAGTTCATTGCTGAACCTCAGCTCGAGACCATTCTGGTCCCCTGGAGCTTCAGTCAATGGAACACCTCCATTGACCACCCCCTGCTCACCCGGTGGAATGTCACGATCTTCCTTGGCGGCAGCCAAATTGGCACCGGATTCCATGTCATTGGTGAAAACTTTGACTCTGCCCGGCTGCTGGATTCCACTGGAAATGTCATCGCCAACTCCGAAGCAGGCCCCAATATTGACACCCACTTGGGAAGCGTCCATTTGATCAACGAAGTACTGACTGACGTTCAGAACGCCACCATGGAAATCACGATCTCCACGGGGTACAAGAATTGATGAAAAGTCGCCACCACAGGAGCGACGAACTCCACCTTCCCTGAGCCTAATAGCAGTCGGTACTCCAACCTTCTCCGTTCCCGCCAGCAGGGTTGGAGTTCCGCGTTTCCGCGGTCCGGCCACTGCCACCGAGCGCCCTCAGCCCATCCACAACTTACCTCGAACCCAAAAACCGACGCACCGACGCACCGACGCACCGACGCACCGACGCACCGACGCACCGACGCACCGACGCACCGACGCACCGACGCACCGACGCACCGTCACCCAAAAATCCCCTTTCCACACCCCGCCGCCCCATCTACCCTGTCCCTGTGGAAACGGTCGCCCTGCGCTGCAATCACTGTGGAGCCCCTCTCGAAATCGGGCCCGCCACCCGGTTTGTCACCTGCCAGTTCTGCCACAGCCAGCTCGCGGTGAAACACACCGGCTCGGCCGCCTACACAGAGGTCATTGAGCAGATCGCCGCCACCACGAGCCAGATGGCGGGAAACTTGAAGGTGATCGAACTTCAAAACGAGCTGGAGCGTCTCGATCGCGAATGGACAGACCACCGGGAGACCTTCTACGTCTCAGGGAAAAACGGCCACCGCAGCCCACCCAGCCCCGCGGGAGCTGTGATTGGCGCGGTGATCGGCATCCCATTTCTGATTTTTTGGATCAGCACGGCCAGTTCCATGGGGGCTCCGCCGGTGTTCCCCATCTTCGGACTGGTGGCACTAGGGTTCATTGCTTATCAGCTCTTCTCCAACGTCCAGAAATCGGAGGGAATGGAGTCCGCGAAAGCGGAATACCAGGGTCAGCGTGACCGACTCCTCCGCCAGATTGCTGAGGCACGGCAAGGCCAGGCATAAGAATGCCCCCGGCCGGAACGTTGGTTTGTGCTGCCTCTCAGCGTTTCCGGAGTTAATTCCAGACCGGATCTCGCGGGGGAGATTTCCCTGTCCACCCTGCGCGAAACTTGCTACACCTTCTTCATCATGCGCCCGTTGCTTTTCACCGCGCTGTGGCTGGCCCTCGGCAGCGGCCTCGTCTTGGCCAAACCCAAGCCCAAGGCTGACTCCGCCGCAGGCTCGCACGCCCATTCCGTGGAGGAGCTCACCGTGGCGGCCCGCCCCTCGTTGGTCACCGTCACCCAGATCGGCCGCGGAGGCAGTCAGGAGGCGCTTGGCACCGGGTTCATCATCAGTTCGGACGGCCTCATCGCCACGAACTTGCACGTCATCGGGAATGCCCGCCGCATCAAGGTGCAGCTCTCCGATGGCTCGATGCACGACGTGACGGAAATCCACGCCACAGACCCCACGCTCGACCTCGCCATCATCCGGATCGGCAAGAAGGACCTCACCGCGCTGCCTCTGGGCGACTCCGACTCGATCAAACAGGGCCAGCCAGTGGTGGCTCTGGGCAATCCCCAAGGGCTGGAATTCAGCGTCGTGGAGGGGGTGATCTCTGCCCTCCGGGAGGTGGAGGGATCCAACATGATCCAGATCGCCATCCCGATCGAAGAGGGCAACAGCGGCGGCCCCTTGCTCAACCTCAAGGGCGAAGTACAGGGCGTGATCACGCTCAAGAGCGCGGTCACGAATAATCTCGGCTTTGCCCACTCGGTGAATGACCTGCGGCTCCTTCTGGAGAAGCCCAACCCCATCCCCATGCAACGTTGGCTCACGATCGGCCGCCTGGACGACCGGCTGTGGGAACCACTGCAAGGAGCCAGCTGGACCCAGCACGCAGGCGTCATCCAGGTGGACGGCTCGGGTGAAGGTTTCGGCGGCCGCTCCCTGTGCCTCAGCAAGGAGAATCCGCCCGCCATGCCATTCGAGGCCAGCGTGACCGTGAAACTGGACGACGAAGGCGGAGCGGCGGGGCTGAGCTTCTGCGCAGATGGCAAGGATGTGCACTACGGCTTCTACCCCAGCGCCGGTAAACTGCGGCTCACCCGTTTCAACGGACCCGATGTCTTCTCGTGGTCCATCCTCAGTGACGCCCCCAGCCCTGCCTACCGCTCTGGAGACTGGAACACCCTCCGGGTGCGGGTGGATGAGAACAAGATCCAGTGCTTTGTGAATGACACCCTGGTGACAGAGCAGCAGGACTCCGGTCTGCGCGGTGGTCGGGTGGGCCTCTGCAAGTTCCGCCAGACCAAGGCCTACTTCAAACACTTCCAGGCAGGGGAGAAGGTCTCCCACAGCCAGATCTCCGACCAACTTGCCTTGCAACTCAACGCCGAGCTCACTGACTACCTCGCGCAGAAGGGGCCCAAGGACAAGACGATGGAGAAGCTCCTCGCCGAGCCTGCCGCTTCCCGCAGTCTGCTGGAGCAGCGCGCCAAGACGCTGGAGGAGCAGGCCGCCACGCTGCGCAAGCTCGGGCGGGAAGTACATCGCCGGAATACGGCGGAGGAACTTGTGAAAGTGCTGCAACGCCCCGCCGACCAGACCGAGCTGATGAGGGCCGCTCTCCTCGTGGCTCGACACGACAATGCCGAGCTGGACACCGATGCCTACTTGCGCGCCGTGGAGCGCATGGCCTCTGAGCTCAAGAAGGATCCTGAGATCACATCTGGCTCCACCTCGAAGGCTGCGGCCCGGCTCGCGCAATACCTCTTCAAGGAAAACGGTTTTCACGGGTCCCGCAGCGATGCCATCGACGACCTCTCCAACAGCTACCTCAACCAGGTGCTGGATGACCGCGAGGGCATCCCCATCACGCTCTCCATCGTTTTCCTCGAACTCTCCCGCCAGCTTGGCCTCAAGGACGTCTATGGCGTCTCCCTCCCCGGGCGGTTTATGGTCGCCTACCGCGAGCAGTTTGGCGGCGAGAAGGTGGAGACCTACATCGACGTGTTCGACGGCGGTAAGTTCCTCCAACCCTCCGAAGCCGAGCGGTTCATCATCCAGACCACGGGACAAGTGGTCAGTGAAGCCCAGCGGGAGCCCGCCACACCCCGGGCAATGATCCTGCGACTGCTCTACAACCTGACCAGCTTCTCCAAAAAGCCGGAGCTGTCCCTGCCTTATCTGGATCTGATCCTCGCTCTGGAGCCCGATTCACCCGGCGAACGCCTGAACCGAGCCTTCACCCGCATGAAGACCGGCGACAGCCCCGGAGCCAAAGAGGACCTGAAACGCCTGCTGGAAACAGCGCCTACGGGACTGGATCTACAGCGCATTGATGCGTTGTATCAGTCGTTGTAGTCCGACGGTCCCCGTCGGTTTGCGAGCGAAGGGATGGCATAGGGCAGCACCATAAGGTCCACTTCCCGCCCGTCGGCGTTTGACCGTATATCCCCGCAGCGACTGAGCCGATGGGGACCATCGGACTACACCTATCGCGACGCTTCAGGAGGATCGCTCGCTGGCACAGGTCGCTGTTCCTCGAAGAGGATACGGCTACAAGCCCAACGTTGACGAGCTTCCAGCGAGTCTACGTTGGGTACATGAAACGATGACTCCTACTCCGAAGGAGTTGCGGCGGTCGGGCGACGCACCACGTCCGCCACACACCTGAACCGGCTGACGCCTGTGACTACTTTGGATCACTTCGTCCCCTCAGCCGGCAGCTCCATGTACTTCGGCCGTTTCAACATCTTCGTCAGCGTCATGCCATCCGAGAACTCCACCTCGGCAATCCGCCAGGCCCCGTTCTCCTGGGCCATGACCACCACTTCCCCGCCCTGGTCATAACTCTTCCCATCAGCCTTGGAGGTAAACTTCACCTCAAACCGGGCTTTGTTCTTGTCCTTCTCCTTGCCGGCCGCCTCCGTCACCGCCGCACTCATCTCACCCTCCATCGTGGCGCTGATGAAATAACCTGAATCGGCAAACAACGGCTTCTCCACATTGGCGGGGTCGCCCTTGGCGGCGGCGAAACCTTCGTCATAGGCCTTCCCGCGGGCTTCCTCCACCTCCAGCAGATGGGCCAACTCCACCGTGCACCAGGCCTTGATGACTGTCAGATCGGCCCTCGCCCCTTGGGAAAGCCGCGCCAGCTCCTCCTTCACAAATGTCTCAAGCCGCGCCTTTGCTTCGGCCGTCGGCGCCGTGTTACTGACGTTGTAATTCACCTCAAACCGGCTGTTGCACCCCACCTGCGCCAGTGAGGCCAGGGCAACAAGTCCGGCGAAAACCAAAGGAGAAGAAAAACGCTTCATGGTGCCCGCAGCCTACAGGCACGCGTGGCAAAACACAATCCCGCGCATCCTCACCATCAAGCCGCAACTTGAGGTGTCTTCTTCTCCTCCCGCTTGAACCATCCTGCGCCCCATCCCGTCCGGGTCTGCCAGGCCTCCAGCAGCAGGACCAGCACGAGGGCCACCGCCAGCCACCTTTGAAAATCCTTCCATGCCGGCGGGCGCGGCGCATTCCACACATCGCTCAGATCCACCCGTTCCGCCCCGCCACTGCGGGTGCTCACCGACTTCAGTTCATCGAGCCGCTTGCGCTCGAAACTCCATTCGGGATTCGTGACGGCATTCACGGGACCGAAGGCGAACGCTGCATCACCAATCTTCACCGCCCCACGCAGATAGGTACCCGGCACCAGCTCCACCGTGGCCCGGTAGTGTCCCGGTGCCAGACGCTCCCACTCTGCCGGGGCCGCCTGGATGTCATCCCCTTGAACCAAGACCAGCTGCGGAGCATGCGCGGCGATCCGCTGGTTCCAGCTCTCGTCGTAGAACAAATCAGCTCTCAGCTTGCTGCCTTCCAGCGCCGTGCGCAGCCCCACCCCAGGTGGGACGGTCTCCCCCATCAGCCAACGAGCCAGGCTCTGGGCAAACCCACCATAACCCGGCCAGCTCCGCGTGGTGGCGGAGAAATCCCCCCCCAGAGGAAACGACACCGAGGCCACCCTCCCCGCCCCCCGCTGCCAGAAGGCCACCAGCGGCGCTGCGTACTCGTCGCCACTCACAGCGGCTTGGGTTGCCCCGGGCCGCAGGTAGCTGAGATTATACCCATCCACTTTGGGCAGCCATTCCAGATTGCCCGAAGCCATTTCCATCCAGCCAGGGGTGCCTTTCAGATCAATAGGCTCCTCGATGAAGGCTGAACGCGCCACGGCCACCGTCTCCTGTGCAAAGAGGGCGGGCAGTTCCTTCGGGTCGGAGTTGAAGAAGATGCGTCCGTTTCCGCGCAGGGCCACATCCTTAAGGAAATCGGCATCACTGTCTTTCTCCGTGCCCAGGCCGATGACGCTCACCGTCCCCTTCTCTTTGCTCATCTTCTCCAGCAAGGCCTTGTATTCGCCGGGTTCCTCAGCGTCCGCCGCATCAGCAAACAGGATGATGTGCCGCTGCCCCACTTTCGCCTTTTCCAATTCAGCCCAGGCCCGCTTCAACCCTTGATAAACGTAGATGCCCCCACCTGTACTCTCCACGCGGCGCACGGCATTTTGAAGCGTGCCACGATTGCTCCCCACAGCCACCAGCGGGCTAATTTCGTGGGGCTCGCTGTCCACGGCATAGACGCATGCCATGTCGTTGTCACCCAGCAGTTCGATGCCACGTGCCGCCCCTTCATTCGCGAGTTGCATCTTCACCAGCGAGGTACCCGGTGCGGTCATGGCCATGCTTCCGGAGCGGTCCATGACGATCGCCATGGCCACCGCGAGCTTTCGGTGCTCCTGTTTCAACTCCATGCTCACCGGCAGGAGCGGCTCCACCGGGGAGCCGAAGTAGCCCCCGGCGGCAAAGCTGAACTTGCCCCCGATCATCGCCAGACCACCACCCTGGTGGTTGACATAGAAATCCAGTGCCTTGATGAACCGCGGATCCAGACGGTAGGCGGGCACGTTGTTGAGCACCACCACCTTTGTCCCGGTGAGCGAGCCCACATTGAGCAGGCCCAGCTCCGTAATGAGTTCCACCTCGAACCCCTGGGCCCGCAGCGCCTGGGCCAGCGGATCGTTCTCATAGGAGGTGGCCAGCACCACCCGGGGGCCACCCTGCACCTCCACCCACTGGGAGGCGGCGTTGTTTCCTGCAACGGCATCATCCGGGGCCATGAGGCGCGCTTCATAGTGGAAGGCCCCCGCCACGCCCAGCCGGTCGGTGAAACGCAGCCGTCCCACTCCGTTGATCACCTCCACATCCCTCCGGCCGATGCTCTGGCCGTTCCGGCTGAGCTCCACGGGGATCTTGCCATCCCTATCCCCCAGCACCACGATCTCTGCGAGAAACGCCTCCCGCAACTGCACACGACGCGGCAGGGCCAGCGCGGCGATGCGCCAGTCCCCCACGGTGCTCTGGGCTGCGAGACGGTAATCCAGCGGCACCCCTTGCTCACGCAGGCGTTCGGCCAGACCGTCCAGAGGCTCCGTGCTGTAACCATCCGTCAGCACCAGCAGGCGGCTGGCCCGGCTCTCGGGGAGCTGGGCCAGGGTGTAGGAAGCCGCCGATTTCAGCCGCGTGGCCCCGCGGGGACCCGCGTACTGGGTGCCGGAGCCTGCGCGAATCTGGGCTCCGCGAGTCACAGCCTCCCCTGCAAAGTCCACAAAGTGGAGCCGGTCAGACGGACGACGGGATTTTTCCAGAATGGTCTCCCATTCCGAGATTCGGGGGCCCAACAGATCGCCGGCCGACTCGGACTGGTCCACCAGCACCCAGAGGTCCAGCGCATCACTCTGCTTGCGCACTTCCGGCTGCACCAGCAGGGTGGTCACGACCAGGAGACAAAGCACACGCAAGGGTCGTGTCAGCTTCAGTCCACGCCAAAACCACCCTGCCACCGCCAGCACGGGGATGAGGAGCAACCATTCAGGGGAGAGGAGACGCATGAGATATTCAGAGTTTCAGGAAACAGACGCACAGCTCAGCTTCGGGCGGCGACGATGGAGCCCGCAGAAGAACGTGCCGGGCCGGAGCGCCAGCCCCAAGCCCCCAGCAGACAAGCCAATACCAGCAGCACCCACAGGCCCGTCAGCGGATCGGCCTCGGTCTGTTTCAGTGCCGCCTCCCAGCGCCGCGCATCCACCGTATCCAGCGGGGCAGCTTCCCGGAAATCAGCCTCACGCGTGTCGGCGAAGTGGATCGCCCCGCGGATCATCGCCTTGCCCCCCTCCTCCAGGTCAAAAAAGCCCACGCCATCCGGAACACGCCCGGTGAACTCCGTTCGCTTGCCATCCCGCAACAACGTGAGTGCGGCGGGGGCGGTCCCAGGAGCCGCCTGAGGTGGGGGCACCTCCAGATTCTGCCCGGCCTCGAAGTTGCCTGCCCAAGGCTCCCGCTTCGCCTTCCGAATCTGCTCCACATAGCGATGCAGCATCACCAGCAAGGCCGGATGCCGGGCGGCATTCGACTGGGAGAGGTCCCAAGCCAGAAGCAAGCGGCGCACTGGCGTGCCGGTCGCGGTGAGATCATGCCGGAGCAAGGCCAGCGGGCGACCGCCCTTCCAGAGCAGCGGCTCGTCCCGGTCCGTCAGCCCCAGTTCCATGGGACGAGGAGTCAACAAGCTCATCCAGTTGAGGTCGCGGGTGAGCGGGTGGTCCTCCGCCACGGTGTAGTTGCCATCCAGCGGCAGGTTCTCCCCGCCTCCACCCAAAATCTGCACGGCATCCGTGTTCACAGGATTCCCCAACTCCGCAACCGTGAGGTCAGGTACCTGGGTGACTGGCGTCACGGCCACGCCATCCAGCGCCTGCAACATCTTCTTCATCCCTCCACCAGGGGCCGACCCTGCCTCAAACGCGAGATTCACCACTCGTTCCACCGGACGCTGCAGGGGCATGCGGTCATCCCAGGTGAACTGGTCTCCGCTCAGCACGAGCGTGGCACGATCCACGCCGGGAGGCAGTTCACCCGCCAGCTCTCCAGTCTGGCCGGGAGCCAGCGTAACGTTGGAACGCTGTGGCTCCGTTTTACCCTCCTGTTCCACCCACCACTGGCGGGTCTGCGGGGCTTTACCATAGTTGCGCACCAGCACTGACCACTTCACACCGGAGTCGGCAGCCCCTGGCTTGATGAGAGTCGTCTCCACCCCGGCCCAGCCGACATTCTCGATCTCTTCACCCGCCGAGAGCACCGCGACCCCGGTGGCCACCTCCGCCTTGCGGTCTGTCACGAAGATGACGATGCCATGTTCTTTCACCAAACCCGAGCCCACCTGGAGGGCTTCATCCGGCCGATGGGTGCCCAGCACGGGCTTCCAGCCATCATACGCCCGCAGCACGCCAGCCACCTCCGCTCCGGTATAGAGGGTGGGCTTGCGTACATCCGTCTCCAGCAGATGCCACTCCGTCCGCGCCGCCGCCCGGCTCCAGCCCCGCAGCTTTTCTGCGAGCAGCTCCCTCGTTGGTTCCTTGAACGCCTCCATGGAGACGGAGCTGTCCAGCACCACCACCACGGTCTGGCGGGAGTCCTCCTTGATCCAGCGCGGCTCCACCAGCAGCCAGGTCAGCAGGAGGGCAGCCAGGAGCTGAAGCCATAGCGGCATCGAGTTCCGCAGGCGCTCAAACTTCGCCCCACCCGTGCTCTCCGGCCGCACCCGCTCCAGCAGGAACAGAGTGCTCACCCGCAACCGCCGGGAACGCTCCTGCAGGAAGTGGATGGCCAGCACTGCCGGGATGGCGAGCAAGGCCCAAAGGCCGGCGGGGTTGGCGAGGAGGAGTCGCATGAGGACGGATCAGCAGTCGGTGGCCGGTTGAGAATCAGGGTTTCACGATCGGGGCCTTGTCCAGAATCTTGTCCAGCGCAGCGCGGGTGGCGTCATCATTGCCTTTGGTTTTCACCTCGAACTCCACCTCTTTGCTTTCACCAGGGACCGGGCCCGCGCCGTCGTCAGTGGCCGTGGCCCCCAGCTTGGCAGGGGCATTGGGAGCCGCTTCTTTCAGCCGGCTGCCGCTCTCTGCGGGCTTTTCCTTCTCGCTCCCGACTTCTTTACTCTCTTCACCCGTGATCATGCGGTTGCGCGCCGCGCCCGCGCCGGTGGTGCAGCTCGGGCCGTCCTCAGCAGGCACGGCACTGCCGGTGCTGTCCCCCTGGGTTCCGGTTTTCTTGTTGCAGGAAGACAGCGCGACCGTCAGGAGGACGGCTGCGGTGAAATGGATGAGTTTCATGTGGTTGAGAAAGGTGAGTTAAAGATTCAGGGGAAGGTTACGATGGAGTCGATGCCAGTGGTGCAGAAGGCGGTGACGGTCAGGGATACATTCAACATCAACTCCGCGTCCGGGTCAGCCCATTTCCACCACGCCCGCGCTCAGGGCCTCCGCCCGGAGGGCCACCAGGAAGGGAGGCTCCGCCGCTACCCTGGCCAGGCCCGCCCCGCGACGCACGGCCTGTTCCCGCCAAAGAGAGAAGTGCATCTGATAAGCACGGAGGTAGCGGACCAGGATGTCTTTGTCCACCCGCCGCTTGTCACGGAGCGCCGACTCACACTCTTCAAACTCGATGTTGCCGTCCCACGCCGGATGAGCCTCCTCAATGCAAAAGGGGGCGAACACCAGTGCGCGACCCTTCCCGTGGAGCAGGGCGTTCATCATGCGCTCTGGCGGAGTCTCGCTGAGCAGATCGCTCACCATCACCCGCAGGGATCCTGCGCGCAGAGGGCTCCGCTCCAACAGCCCGGCGACGTCGACCTTGGCGTTGAGGTTCGTTGAAACTTCACCACGGGGCCAGTCATGTGCCAGGGCCCGCTCCAGCGGCACATCCACCGCATCCCGGCCCAGGGCGTGAATCCGCACCGCTGCGCCAAGACGCAGAGCGCTCTCGAGACAGAAATACACCACTTCCCACGTGCGCTGCGCCTTGGCGGGTGTGAGGAACATGGAGGGGCTCAGATCCAGCAGCAGATCCACCTTGGGCGTGACCTCCTGACGGTAGAGCTTCATCGTATAGTTTCCCGTGCGGGCATAGGCCTGCCAGTTGATGTGGCGCGGATCATCCCCAGGGATGTAGGGACGCTGGTCCTGGAAGTCGATGGAACTCCCCGTCCCCTGCCCCAGCACGCTGCCCGCCACCCCGCTCCAATGCCCGCTGCGCAAAGGGAGCCGCGCCACGGCCGCCGCGCCCTTCATCCGCTGGTGCAAGGTCGCAAGTGCTGCAGGCTGGAAGTCTGCGGCGGTAAGATCCATCTGAGGGGGCGCGGTGCTCATGAGGAGGTGATTGAGGATCAGGATTGCGGAAGAGCTGGCGCGGCGGCTTCCTGGGTCTCGGGCTTGGATTGGTCTTCCAGCCGGGAGATGGCGCGAAACTCCTTGAACATACGGAAGCCCAGATAGGCCACCAGAATGACCACCACGGCGAAGGTCACCTTGAAATAGAAGTCCAGCGGCGTGCCATCCGTTCCGCCCTCCATGTAGGCAAACAAGGCACTGGACGGAAACGGCGCAAGCCACCGGTAGGCAACTTCCTTGGTCACCCCAGGAGTGCCTGCCACGATGGAGGCAATGGCGAACAGCAGGCCAAAGAGAGCCTGAATCAGCACATAGAGCCAGATCGGCTGGCGAACGCGAGGGAAGAGGAGCAGCACCGGCAGCGGGCAGATGGCGGAGGCATAGACCAGCACAAAGGTCACGATCAGCTCCATCTGTTTCAGGTCGGTCAGGCCGGACCCGGCTGTCACCGAAATCTGGTAGACAGCATTGAACTGCGCGAGATACAAAATGCCCGTAAAGAGCAGGGCCGTCGCCCACCCGGGATAGAGCACCCGGCCGGCCATCCGGCCCAGAAAACCCCGGCGCGTCCATGACGCATAGAGGCTGGGCAGGCGCACCGTGTGCTCACACAGCGCCTCCAGAATGATCCAGCCCCAGATGGGCGTGCACAGTAAGAACCACATTCCCGCCACATCCTCGTGCATGGTATAGGCCAGCACATTGGCCACGGCCGCCATGCCCAGGGCCGTCATCCGTTTCCGCGCCGAATGGTTCTCGGAAACAGGAGCGATGCGTGTGGCCGCGATCTCCAGCAACAGATACACATACAACCCCACCATCGTCGCGATCAGCCACACCGGAGGCCCACTGCCAGAAGCGCTGGCGAAAAAGAAAAACCCTCTGGAAAACAAGCTACCGACCCCGACGGAAAACATAAAGGGAAGAAACAGCACCAGCGCGATGATGCGGAACACCATCGGAGCACTGGAAAGCGCCACTGTGAAAGCAGTGAAGACAAAAGAAACCGCCACCATGATGGCAATGACGGACAGATCATCCACCACGTTCACCTGCCCGAAGAAGTAACGCAGCACGGCATATGGCAGCACCGCCGCCACCAGCAACAACGACTGCGCCACCAGCGCCACCCACTTGCCCAGCACAATGCGGAAGGCACTCATCCGCGTGAGCTGCACCAGGTCCAGCGTGTTTGCCTTCACCTCATCGCTCACCGCCATGAGCCCCCGCGCCGGCATGAGCACCAGCAGAGGAATCCAGACGAAAGCCCAGAAAAACCCGTCAAACCCCACCATCGCCCCCCGCGATGCTCCATTGGCCAGCGCCAGCAGTTGCATACCCACCAGCAACGTCATCACCACCTGCACCAGAATGAAGATGGAAATAAACGCCTTCGTCTTCAGCCCCTGCCGCAGCTCCTTCACTAGGATGGGACTGAGCCAGTCTGAGAAGTCGGGGGGAGGTAGGGTGTGGGTGGGGGCTGTTGTGGCAGGTGAGGACATGGGGAGTCAGGGAGCAGAAGTTCAGTGCGTCAGTGGGCGGTGCGTCAGTGCGTCAGTTTTCGTTGCGCGGGGGCGGCAGACAGAAGCGAAGGTGGTTTGAGATCATGGTGCCCAGCATGCGGCCGAGCTCGCGGCATTCTGCCGCGACGGTTTCACAGTCGGCCTTGTTCAGGTATTTGCAGGAGTAGGCCGTGCGCAGCCAATGCATCGTTTCTTGGAGTTCACCATCGGAGTCAGTCAGTTTGCTGAGGAAATGAGCCTCGTAGCGCCGCTTCGACCAGGCCTCTGCGATGTTAGCTCCAATAGCCCGTGAACTCCGACGCACCTGATCAGTGAGAGAGTACTTTTCCTCCGGTGGAAAAGTCAGGGTCAGCTTGAACACGTCCTGTTGAAACCGAAAACAACGTTTGTAGAGCTCCAGATCGCGATAAGACCTGGCCAGCGGCTTCCGCCCCTGTTTTTCACTCTCAAATTCCTCAGCCATGTCTCTATCTCCTTTCATAACCTCCCCCTTGACGCACTGACGCACCGACGAACTGACTTACTGTTTTTTCAGCATATCCACAAACGCATCCTCCAGCCGCCGGACCTCGCGGTGGAACTCCACGACCGGGATGCCTTCGTTGACCATTTTCTTCAGGCCGGCGGCGAGGAGGTTGAGGTCGTCACTGGCTACAGCGAGGCGGGCACCGTCGCGGCGTTGTTCGACCAGGCTCCAGCCGGGGTTCATGCCAGCCCAGAGATGGAGTTCCTCCACCTTGCCGAGCACGGTGATGTCGACCATAAGCTGGGAGTCACCGTTGCTGGCGCGACCGGCCCCGCGTCGGAGGGTTTCCGCAGCCCCGTGATACACGAGTTTGCCACCGTCGATGAAAAGCAGCGTGTCGCACATCTCCCCCAGCTCACTCAGAATGTGGCTGCTGATGAAGAGGGTCTTGCCACGCTGGGCCAGGAGACGGACGAGGTTCTTGAACTCCAGCCGTGCCTTGGGATCCAATCCCGCGGCCGGTTCATCCAGGATCATGAACTCCGGATCCGGCAGCAGCATGCGACCGAAGCAGAGGCGCTGGCCCATGCCCTTGCTCAGCTTGTTCATCGGACGGTCTGCGAGTACCAGAAGGTCGGCAAAGTCCATGACCTCCTCCACGCGGGCGCGGCGCTCGGCACGCTTGAAACCATAGGCGCGGGCAAAGAAATCAAGGTACTCGTACACCGTCATGCAGGAGTAGGTGCCGTAGTGGTCCGGCATCCAGCCGATGAGACGACGCACCTTCTCGGGCCGGTCCATCACATTCACACCCGCCACTTTCACCATGCCGCTGGTGGGAGAGTCCAGCGTGGCCATGATCCGCATGGTCGTGGTCTTCCCAGCGCCGTTGGCACCGATGAACCCCACCACCTGCCCACGGTGGATGTCGAAGTTGAGATCCTTCACCGCATGCACGTTGTCGAACACCCGGTGCAGATGCCGGACCTCCACCAGAGTCGCTGGCAGTGGAGGAGGTGGCGCGATGGAGCGGGCCGGGGATGGAGCAGGAGATGCCGGTGAAGACGCAGCGGCCTGCGGCGGTTCGATCTCGGGTGGAGCGGCAGAAGGAGTGTCCATGATGACGAAACAGGCTGGGGATGGAATGGAATCGGTGGGGCGGTTCAATGAAGCAACGGCGCCCCTCCGGCGGTGAGTTAGAGTTTCTTCACGTAGGTGCCCAGGATGATCAGGCGGTCGTCTTTCCAGTTAATGGAGCTGAGCGTGGGCACGGCCAGCTTCTCGGCATCGGCCGCCTCAGCATAGAGGCGTCCCGCCAGCCCCTTGGCGGGCCCTAGCACCTGCTCGGCGATCGGGCCACCATCTTCCTCCACCTTCTCCCTCACCCAGCTGCGGAAATCCTGCTCGGTCGCAGCACGCAACACTTTCTTCTCGCCCGTACCGAGATCATCCGCCACCCAGTAGCGGGGACCTTCCTCCACGAGGAAGATCTTCTTCAGGGGGACCTCCAGACTGGACAGCACCTCCGGCGCGCCATCGCCTGCCGCTGGCTTGAACTCGACGGCCGCCCGGGTGGGCCGCACGGACTGGATGAGCTGCCCCTGCACGGAGCGGCTGGCGAACCAGTCGCCCCAGCGGGACTCGCCGTTGTCAGCAAAAGTGCCCTCGCGGTTCGAGGTGCCAAAATTGGGCACACGCTCGTCATCGATGTCCAGAGGCATCATCCACACCTGTTCAGTGACCGGGAAGGTGCTTCCCATGAGCACGCCGGTGCGGGCCACCTGCTCCTGCAAGATCGTCATGCGCTTCTGCTCCGGTATCAGGGTGGCCAGGACCAGTCTCACCCCCGAGCCTCCCGTGCCGTCCTGCAGCACCATGAGCGCCACCAGCAGGGCACTCCCCGCCAGGGCGATGGCGGGCGTGGTCCAGAACAGGCGGTGCCGACGACGGCCACCTGCGAGCCAGAAAAGATTCACCGGACCAATGAGCACTCCGAAGGTCAGGATGAAGGTGAAGATCAATCCCGATTTCAGCGTGAGCTTGCCCACCTTTTCCTTGAGGCTCCATTTCTGATCATAGTCATCCAGGCGCCCCCAGGCACCCAGATCGCCGCCGTTTTTCACCCGCTTCGCCACTTCATCCAGAGGGAAGGTGTTGCCATCCCACACCAGTGCCTCCAGCCACCCTGCACCGTGCCTGATCTTGCCAGGACGATGCTCCGCACCGCTGACCATCGGGAACAGCTCCTTGACCGAGTCCCCTCCGGAACCGGCGTTCAGGACATAGAGCCGGCCTCCCAGAGAGACCCAGTCCAGCACGGCCCCTTTCGTTTTTGCATCCAGGCCCTGCCACTCCCCTGCGTCCAGCCACAGGTGGGCCAGCCCTGTGTAGCCGCGCCAGTCGTCCGGCGCATCCTTCACATCCACTTCACTGCCGATGAGTTCATTGCTGGAGCTGGAGCTCCCGGATCCACCGGTGATCTTCCCGCGCAATCCGCTCCAGCCTTTGATGGAGAGCTTCTTCCCCATCGCAATAAACTCGGTGCTGCTGCTGCGGTACGCCGAGCCCTGGGTGTGCAGGTTCCCCGCTTGAGGGCGATTGACACCAGGGCCCTCCACCGTGATGCCGAGGTTGCCATAGTAATAGGCATTGTCCGTCTGCGGGGTGACTGGCGCATACACCATGAGACGGCCGGACGACTCCGCTTCCACGGTGAGCTTCGCCTCGGTCGAGAGGCCACCACCATAGAGATTGCCCGCACGCAGCGTCCACGTATGCGGCCGGGAATCGCCGTTGCGGATGCGCAGCTCCAGCGGGACCAGCCCGTACTGGGGACACGTCTCCAGCCAGGACCGTACTTCGATGTTGAAGTTGGCACCGGTCTCCAGTCCCGGCGAGTAAGTTGTCCCGCCGTACAGCGGCAGGAGCAGGCCGACTGCCAACAGTGAACACAGAAGGGTGCGGATCATAGCAAACAAAGCAGAAAGGGAAAATGAGAGAGGAGCAGGGTCATGCACTTCCGGGCCTGAAAGACCCGCGGCACCAGCAACCCAGGTCACTGGCGCATTGAGGCACGAAGGTCAGATCTTGGCAGCCTTCAGGCTGGTGGGTAGCGGCTTGTCCTGCGCCGGCACCTGCTCCAGCAGGCGGGCCACAATCAGATCCGGCGTAAGCCCCTCCAGCTTGGCACCGTAGTCGAGCAGGAGACGGTGGCGCAAGACGGCCGGAGCGACAGCGCGCACATCTTCATAGCTGGCATTGAGCCGCTGATCCATGAGCGCACGTGCCTTCGATGCCGCGGCGAGGGCCAGCGCCGCACGGGGGCTGGCTCCGTACTTCACCCCGCCAGCATGCGGCTCGCCGGGATGCGTGGCCTTGACCAAGCGGGCAATAAAGTTCGCGACCGGCTGCGGCATGTACACGCGGCGGGTCAGGTCCAGGAGCCGGTTCAAGGAATCAGCCGTCATCACCGTTTCCACGGTGGGTTCCACGCCGATCTCGCGATGCAGCACGATCTTCTCCAGCGTGTCGGCATCGTTGCTCTTCACATCCAGCTTGAAAAGGAAACGGTCCAGCTGCGCCTCCGGCAGAGGATAGGTGCCCTCCAGCTCGATCGGGTTCTGCGTGGCCAGAACAAAGAACGGCTGCGGCAACGGGTGGGATTCACCCATCACTGTCACACGGCGTTCCTGCATGGCCTCCAGCAGGGCCGACTGGGTTTTGGGAGAAGCGCGGTTGATTTCATCTGCCAGCACCAAACTGGCGAAGAGCGGCCCCGGCTGAAACACAAAGCGTCGGCCCTCCGGCGTGTCCTGCAACATGGGGTTGCCCGTGATGTCACCCGGCAGCAGGTCTGGTGTGAACTGCACGCGTTTGGCCTCCAGAGCGAGCGCCTTGGACAGGCCTTTGACAAGCTCCGTCTTGCCCAGGCCCGGCAGGCCTTCCAGCAACAAGTGCCCCCGAGCCAGCAGCCCGGTGATCACATGATCAATGAGGGCCTCCTGACCAAAGAGCACCTGCTGCAGCGCAGCGCGCAGGCGGTTGATCGAGGCTGCACCTTGTGAGGCTTCTTCTTCAGTGAGTGGCTGGATGGGGGTCATTGAGGGATTGGATTCAGATTGTCAGAAATGGTGGGTTTGTGACGTGCAAGTCTTCCCACGCACCAAGCAAGTGAGTGCATGACGAGCATCAATGTGAAGATGCAGGTGCCAGCAACGAAGAGATCTTCTATCTCCCCAAGCTTGGCTTGGACATGTGGCACATCAGGAATCGACGGATGCGCCCGGAATTGAGCAAGTCTCATCCATGCGATGGACAACGGTACAATCACGGCAGCAAAGACCAGAACCAGGCGAGAGGACATCCAAGGCAATCTACCGCCCAGACTGGGCATACAACGGGCGGCGAAAATGGCAAAGATCACCATTTCCATGGCCCAAAGCCCCATTTCCAGATGGTAGCCGGGTGGAGGCGCCTTGGTCATTTGAAATAACGCTTCAGCGCCTCCCGTTCCCCGGGCAGCAGGGAGTTCTGCCACACCGCCGCCCCGCCGTCGCCTGCGTTCTGAATCGTGCCACCCTGCTTCGAACCCGGGTAGGCGTTCTCATCCACCTCGTGCTTGCCATCCTGCACCCCCATGACATCGCCAGGCGCGATACGGTTGAGATCGAGCTGCGCATTCAGGTTCTCCAGCTTCTTGGTGTCCAGATTGGTCTCGTCCTTCTTAAAGGTGAGCGGAGCCGTGCCCGGTCCACGAGTGATTCCCCCTTTGCCCGGCCCTTCCTTCTCACCTTCGCCGCCCGAGCCCTCACACTGGCTCAGCTTCAGTTCTGGGGAGTTCGCGAGGGCCTCTGCCAGCGCCTTGGCGTTATCCCGCAGCATTTGGGCCAGTTGCTCGAGCTGCTCCTTGGTGAGATTACCCATGCCATTCTGCCCCTGCCCGTTGGAGGCCTGCTGAAGTTGCTTCAAGAGCTGCTCCCCCGGCTTGATCCCACCCGTGCGCAGGCCTTGGGCGGCATTGGCCAGTTCACTGCCAATCGCATCTCTGGCCTCCTGAGGGAACGCATCACCCGCCGCCCGCAGCGCTGAAGCCGCCCGCTCTGCATCGGCCATGTTCTCAGAGAGCTCCCTCAACATCTCAGAGGTCTGCTCCTTCAAGTTCCCCGCCGCCTCCAGGCTGCCATGCTCATACCAGTTCTCCGCCGGACGCTCCAGAAGCTCCGCGATTTTTTTCTCCACCTCTTTGAGTGACTCCTCCTCGGCAGCGTCCTTGTGGCGCATCTCGTCGATCCACTGCTCCACGTCTTTCACCGCAGATGGCTTTTCGATCGTCCGCTTCTTGGACGCCGCCCGTGCCTCAATCGGCACCCAGGCCGCCAACGCCAGCAGCGCGGCCACCAGCCCCACGGTAATAAGAGGACGTTGCCATCTCCAGCGCACCGGCCAGGTGATTTTTTGGGCAGGCTCCGGCCACGCTCCCACCCCTTGCGAGGCGGCGGTCAGGCGGGTCTTCAGCCCCATCGCGTCTTCCAGACGGATGCGCGATGCCTCGGCCGATTCGAACTTCCTCCGCACCGTCCCCCAGGCCACGAGGGCTCCGGTCACGAGCACTCCTCCCAGAGCCGCCCAGACCCAGCGCAGCTCCACGCCCTCCATCCATCGCACCAGCAGGATCGCCACCGCGCCCGCGAGCCCGGCCGCCACCACCCACGTGAGCCAGCTTTCCAACCACCAGCCCAAATTCACAAAATGCGCCAGACGCCTGGCTGCCGATTGCCAGTAGCGGGCAGAGTTTTCTATTGGCATGGTGGAAAATTAACGACCCCATGCCCGCTTTGGCAACGGCTAAGTAGGGCTTCACACCCTTTTCACCCGATCTTCACCGGGCCTTCACGCGCCTACTCGGAGCCCGTGTCAGACAGGCCCTTTTTGTGGTTGATGCCGTTGACCTTCCTCGCCCGCGCCTCGCGGAAGAAGCTCTTCAGCACCTCCACGCACTCCTCGCCCAGCACCCCGGAGGTGATCTCAGAACGGTGGTTCAAGTTGGGGGCCTGGAGCAGGTTCCAGTACCCGCCGGCCGCCCCACCCTTGAGATCCGGGCAGCCGAAAATGACCCGCCGGACCCGGCAGTGCATGATGGCTCCGGCACACATCGGGCACGGCTCCTTGGTCACGTAGAGGTCGCATTCGTTGAGCCGCCAGTCCCCCAGTGCCCCCTGGGCCTGGGTGAGGGCGATCATTTCGGCATGGGCGGTCGCGTCTTTCAGCGTCTCCACCTGGTTCCAGGCCCGGGCAATGATCTGGCTGCCGTGGACGATGATCGCCCCGATTGGCACTTCATCCTGCCGGGCCGCCTTGCGCGCCTGGCGCAGGGCCTCCCTCATATAGTGGTCATCCCCCAGGGGCTCTTCAAAGTTGATCTCAAAATCCACTGGCCAACATGCGCAATCCTGGGCCAGTGCGCAATCGGTTGTGACCAGTTCCGCCCTCTGGCCCTCACCTCACCGTTTGAAAAGCCGTCCGGCCCGCGCATACTGCACCACAATGGACTGTTTTACGCCTCTCATCCTCCCCTCCCTGCTCGCTGCCGATTTTTCCAACGTCGCCGTTGAAGTGAAACGTGCCGAGGAAGCCGGTGCCAAATGGCTCCACCTGGATGTGATGGACGGAAACTTCGTGGACAACATCTCCTTCGGCCCCGCCATGATCGAGGCCGTGAAGCGCCATACGGACATGTTCCTGGACGTGCATCTCATGATCCAGCGCGCCGACCACTTCCTGGACCGCTTCATCAAGGCGGGTGCGGGGAACATCAGCGTGCATGTGGAGGCCCGCTACGACACCTCCCTGCTCTCCACCCTGCAACGGATCAAGTCCGCCGGGCTCAGCGCGGGTCTCGTACTCAACCCCGCCACCCCGTTCGAGGCCGCCATACCCTACCTCCACTTGGTTGATCTGCTCCTCATCATGACCGTGGTGCCAGGCTTCGGCGGCCAGCCCTTTATGGAAAAGGAAACCATGCCCAAGCTCGCCGCAGCCCGCGACTACCGCGAGGCCCACGGCCTGAAGTACCACCTCCAGGTGGACGGCGGCATCTACGTGACCACCGCCCCCATCGCCCGCCAGCACGGGGCCAATCTCTTCGTCGCCGGCACCTCCTCCTTCGGCCCCCCAGACATGAAGGCCTCCATGGCCGCCCTGGCGGAATCGGTGAAATAACCTTCCGGGAATCCCCTCTGCCGCGCCCGCCTTCATTCAGGCAGCGCGGCATTTTTTTGATATGAGCCCGGTTTTGCGGGGAATCGAGCCTGCGACTGAACAGGCTGAAGCCTGTGACTACTTTTCCGGCAGCGATGCAAAAAAGTAGTTCAGAGCTTTAGCTCGGTATTGGGAGACATGGATAGCCCGACTGACGGACTAAAGTCCTGCACTACTTTGTCGAGCCCTCTCCCTACGCAAACAACTGCGTCACCGCCTTGGCCTTCACCAGCTCGCGCGGCTGATTGAGGTGATTGTAAACAATCGTCTCGGGATCGATGCCAAACGCATGGTAGATCGTCGCCAGCAGCTCCGCGGGATGCACCGGGCTGTCTGCAGGTGAAGAGGCCGTGGCATCGGACTTGCCGTGCACATAACCGCGCTTGATACCCGCACCCGCCACGATGCTGGTGTAGCAGTAGGGCCAGTGGTCGCGGCCATCCGCGCTGTTGCCATTGCCGCTGGTGCTCACGCCCTTTTCCGGGCTGCGGCCAAACTCGCCAATCGCCACCACGAGCGTTTCATCCAGCAGACCGCGGCTGTCCATGTCATCAAAGAACGCGGAGAGCCCGGCGTCCAGCATGGGGCCGCTCTGGTCCTTCATGCGCTTCGTCAGGCCCACATGGTGATCCCACGAGTGATTGTCGGAATTCGCCACCTTGGGCCAGATCACCTCCACCACGCGGGTACCGGCCTCAATGAGGCGGCGGGCCAGCAGCAGGCTCTGCCCAAAGGTGTTTTTCCCATAGCTCTCCCGCACCTTCTCGGGTTCGCGGTCTAACGCAAACGCATCACGCGCCCGGCCACTGGCAATGAGGTTGAGCGCACGACTGTAGTAGTCGTCCAGGCTCATGTCCTTCACGGCATTCTCGATCGCCGGCATCTGGTCGCTCAATGCCTCACGCAGGCGGGCTCGGCGCTGTAGACGCACGCTGAAGAGGTCCGGCCGCAGTTGCAGATCATCGATCTTGATGCGGCTCATCTTCAGCATGTCCATGTCATCGCCGTCCGGATACAGCGTGTAGGGATCGTAGCTCTTGCCCAGGAAACCAGCCGTGCCGCCTTTGCCAATGACGTTGGATTCCTGCAAGGGACGCGGCAGCATCACGAACGGCAGCATCGGCTCATCCAGCGGACGCAGCCGGATGATGTTGGAGCCGAAGTTCGGGTAGTCCTTCGCATTCGGCGGCTCAAGCTGGCCGGAGGGGCTCACCTTGTCCGTGGTGTAGCCCGTCATGATCTGGTAGATGGCCGCCGTGTGGTTGAAGAGCCCGTTCGGCGTGTAGCTCATGCTGTTGATCATGGTGAATTTGTCATTCACCTTGGCCAGACGGGGCAGGATCTCCGTGAAGTGATGCCCGGGGATCTTCGTGGGAATGGTGTTGAAGGCGCTGCGCACCTTGTCCGGCACGTTCAGCTTCGGGTCCCACAGGTCAATGTGGCTGGGCCCACCTTGCAGATAGATCATGACCATGTTCTTGGCCTTGCCCCACCCTGGGGAACCCGCCGCGCTGGTGCCGCTGGCAGCCGCAGCAGCCTGAGCGCGGAAGATGTTGTTGAGCGTCAGGCCCACCATGCCGGCCCCACCGATGCGCAAAACGTCGCGTCGGCTCAGCCCCAGATGGGAGTCACACAGATCTTTGGCAAGCTGGCCGGGTATGCGAAACATGGCAGTCGGGGTGAGTTGATGACACGATGATGCCGGAAAGAACGCCAGCCGTCACCCCTGCATTGCACCTCACCCGTCTGGGGCACTGCACTATCCTGCTCCAGCAATTGAGGATCTTGCTCAGAGCAACTGCGGACCAAAACCTCCAAGAAAACACGAGATCCCATCAGGCAGCAGCCTACGCTAACAAGATTGAGACTTAGTAGCAACAAGTATTGCTAATGAGACCGGTTTGCATAAATGACACCCATCTATGCGGCCCCCCACTCTCTCTTTTGGCCTACTCCCCCTCTTCGCCATGACCTTGGCGATGGCACCAGCTCATGGTGCCACCATCACCAAGCTCATCGATTTCAACAATTCCGGCACCCGGGAAAGTGTGCAGAACCCGATGAGCACCCCTCTGGTGATCGGGTCGGAATTGTGGTTCACCTCAGAAGGAGGGGGTGAGGTGGGGTTCGGAACGCTGGCGAGCTACAATCTGGCGACCAATACCCTGACAAAGCGATTGGATCTGGGGGTACCCGATGAGGAGACCTTCTACGATCAGGGAAATTCACCCACCAGCAGCTTCACCCGGGATGGCAACCTTCTCTACTACACCACCACGCGTGGTGGCACTGGAGACCGTGGCACGCTGAATGTGTACAATACCACCACGGGCAGCAATACCGTCCTGTGGAACTCCCCCACCAACAGCCCCGCCACCAACCCCAACACCCCTTCAGGGAATGTTGCCGTCGTGGATCGTGGTGCCGCTGGCAAGGATGTCTATTTCATGACCGGCAACGGCGGTGCCAGCGGCTCCGGCTTCGGCACCATTCAGCGCTACAACACAGTGTCGGGTGTCACGAGCACGGTGTATGAATTTGCGGGAGGAGCCACCGCGGGCCGCCAGCCCTTCGAGGGCTTCACCCAGGTCGGTAACAAACTCTACTTCAACACCTTCACCGGCGGCAACGCCACCACCACGGGACAGACCCCAGCCTCCGGAAACGGAGCCGGAACGCTCTCAGCTCTGGATGTAACGACAAGCGGAAGTGAATCCCTCGCGACGTTGGCGCTCCTGCCACTAGGCGACGGCTCCACCCGCCTCCCCGCGCACAACCCCTTCTACAGCGCGGCGCAGAACGCCTTGTTCTTCACCACGGTGGGTACGGCAGCCCAGCCCGGCAGCCTGCAGAAGTTTGACTTTGCCACCGGCACGCTCACCACCCTCTACGAGGTAACCGGTGCCCCCACCTCCTCCGGTCCGTTCCCGGACGGTCGCTACATCTACGGCTCCGCCTTTGAGTGGGGTGGCTCCCTCTACTACGCCACACGCCAGGGTGGAGCCCTCGGCGGAGGCACGATCAACCAGTTTGACCTGGCGACCTCCACCAACACAGTCCTGTACAACCTCAGCTCCGATACAGGAAACAACTTGGGTGGTGACGTGCAGAGCGGCTTCGCCTTCTCCGACTGGGACGGCATTCCCGCCCTCTACCTGCTCACGCGCCAGGGCGGCCTCTACGACCACGGCACCTTGCTGCGCATCGATCTGGTGCCAGAGCCCTCCCGCGCCCTGCTCCTCATGGCCGGACTGGCCACCGCCTTCCTTCGTCGTCGTCGCCCGGCTTCCTTCCCCCATTCCCTCAGCCCTTTTATTTCATGAAACCCACCCCGCCCAAAGGATTCACGCTCGTGGAACTGCTGGTCACCATCGTGATCCTCGCCATCCTAGCGACCATCGGCTTCAGCGGCTACAACGCCATCAAACTAAAAGCCCTCTGTGTCAAAGACATCACCCAGATGCGGAAGATCGGCAACGGTGTGCTCGCCCGCGCGGCGGAGAACAACGGCTACTTCTACACGCGTGAGGAGATCGGCAACTCCTCGTTCCGCGCCTATCCCGACAAACTGAGCCTCTGCCAGATCCTGGATCCCTGGCTGGAAGACAAGGATGTCTGGATGAGCCCACGCCCCAATCCCAAGCTGGTTCGGTATGGCAACACCTATGCCTGGTCCCGTGCTCCGGACGTCACCCAGAAATCTCTGGGCATGCAGCAGAACCTGGGCAAGCTGCTTTTGCTCTGGAACGCCCACACCTTCACCATCCCCAGTGTGAAGAATGTCGCAGAATCCTCCAGCAACGGCGGCCCGCGCAATGCGTCCAAGCAGTATTACTTCTATCCCTGGCAAAACGGAAAAGCCATCAACTGGCTGTACGCCGACGGACATGTGGAGACACGCTAGCCTGTTCCGTCCATCACTCGTCCTCAGCATGCTGACCCTCCTGAGTGGCAGCATGCTGCTGCACGCCCAGGATCCTGCTGCGGAGGAGGGCGAGAGCGCTGAAGCAGCGGATCGGTCCGCCACCGCCGCCCTACCGGAGCGTGACCCGGCCCTGCTCGCCGCCCTAACCGCAGACTTGAGGCAGCGTTACAGCAAATCTGCCAAGGAGTGGCCGACTCCGGAGATCGATCCAGGCGTAGTCTACGCAGAACTCAGCACACCCACCATTCCAGCTGGTCCACCCGACAATCCAACCTCTCCCGCTAAGGCCACGCTGGGCCTGAGCCTCTTTTTTGATCCCCGACTCTCGGGCAGCCAGCAGATCTCCTGCGCCAACTGCCACAGTCCGGAGCTGGGCTGGGCCGATGGTCGGTCCTTTGCTGCTGGGAACTTCCGGCGCACTCTGAAACGTCACACCCCTTCCCTGCTGGGAATTGGCCATGCTGCCACGTTTTTTTGGGACGGCCGCCAGAGCACCCTGGAAGACCAGGCGACCGAGGTGATCACCAACCCGGATGAAATGGCTGGAGATCCCAGTGAGGTCGTGGCTCGCCTGCAGAAGGAGTCGGAGTTTTACGCACCGCTCTTCACCAAGGCCTTTGGCGATGCCACCATCGATTTCCAGCGCGTGGTGCAGGCGCTGGCCGCCTTTCAGCGCAGCCTCAAGGTGGGACGCGCCCCGTTTGACAAGTTCATCGCGGGCAAGCCGGGCTCCCTCAGCGATGCTGCAGTCCGGGGGCTACACCTTTTCCGCACCAAAGGACGCTGCCTGAACTGCCACCAGGGCCCCATGTTGCAAAGCGACACCTTTCACAACCTCGGCCTCACCTACTACGGCCGGAAATACGAGGACCTGGGGCGCTACAAGGTGACGGGCAAACCTGAGGATGTGGGTCGGTTCAAGACTCCAACCCTCCGCAATGTCGCCCGCACCGGCCCCTGGATGCACAACGGACTCTTTCCCTCTCTGGATGGCGTCCTGCGCCTCTACAACGCCGGCATGCCCCGCCCCCGCCCCAAGGCCGGCCAGGAGAATGATCCCCTCTTTCCCAAAACGGACGCCCTCTTGAAGCCCCTAAAAATGGATGCGGGGGAACTGGCGGACCTGAAGGCCTTTCTGGAGGCGTTGAACGAGCCCCAGGTGCGCATCCTTTCCCAGCCATTCCCTCCCATTGCCCCCTCGCAAGGAAGCTGATACGCAGGAAAGGGATCCTCGCATCAGGGCAGGCCTGTACACGGTGGGCGCAAGGCCGGGGTTTGCCCCGGCCCACCAACGCATTGCAAAAAAAAGTTCCGCGCCTAGCGTGATGTCATCTTCCTCCGAACATCCATGCAGGCCCGGCATTGTGTCGTTGCCCCCTTCCACCCGGCAGCGGCCTCTGACGAGTGGCTGGAGCTCATCCGTGCCCATTGCCTGGGGCTGGCGACCTGGCTGCAGAGCCAGGGCCAGAAGGTGACCCTCTTGTTTGCCTTTGGCGGAGAGTCGCACGGCGAGGACACCCCCCTGCCCCTGATTGCGGGAGTGGAGCAGAGCTTTCTGCCCCTGCCTGAAGGGACCCATCTTCACCTCCCTCCTTGTGTTAACCTCGAACTCTCGGTCCGGGTAGCGGATTTTCTTGGCACACGGGAGTTTGACTTCATCCATTTTCAGGATTGGAAGAGCACCGGCTTCGTGGCATTGCAACGACGCCGCACCCTGGGACTGCCTGGCG
This sequence comes from Verrucomicrobium sp. BvORR106, assembly GCF_000739655.1. Taxonomy (GTDB): domain Bacteria; phylum Verrucomicrobiota; class Verrucomicrobiia; order Verrucomicrobiales; family Verrucomicrobiaceae; genus Verrucomicrobium. The sequence goes on from NZ_BATR01000179.1 coordinate 26,644, forward strand.
GTCCCGTGATCACTACCACGCTGCATGGGGGAACGGAACGCGAGATGGAATCCCTTCGCTGCTTCCCGGCCGGCACCGTGGATCATCTGGTAAACGGCCACGGGGAGAGGTGGTCCATCCAGCATGCGGACGTCGCCATCCTGCCCGCTGGGGAAATGGAAAACTGGGGACACGAACACCACTGGGAGTTTCCTATAACTCGGGTCACCCTGCCGCTCTTCGGCACGGACCAGAGGGCTGACACTGCCTGGGCATCGTGGCTCCCGGCTCTGCTGGAAATGAGGCCGCGCAGCTTCGGCCCCGCGGCACCGGCGGAGGCCCCACCCAAGCTCACCGTGTGCATGGCCCACCACAATCACGGGGCCTATCTGGCAGCGGCTCTCGAGTCCCTGTCCGCGCAGACCCTATCCAGCTTCACGGTCATCGTCGTGGATGACGGCTCCACGGACGCAGAATCGATCGAGACCTTCAGTGCGCTGGAAAGCCAGCATGAGCACCGGGGCTGGAAGTTCATCCGGTCCATCAACCGCGGAGCCTCGGGAGCGAGGAATCACGCCGCCCGCCAGGCCCCCACCCAGCACCTGGTGTTCATGGATTCCGACAACATCGCCCGGCCGGAGATGCTGGAAATTCTCAGCCAGTCCCTGCACCGTTCGGGCGCGGATGCGCTGACCTGCCACTTTCAGTTGTTTGCAGGAGAAGTTCCCTCCCCCACCCGTGCTGACTCCTGGTTCGCGGAATATCATGCCGTCGGCCCCTGCCTTGAAGCCGGCTTCCTGACCAACGTTTTCGGCGACACCAATTTCATCATCCGCTCCGAGGTGTTTCACAAGCTGGGAGGGTTTCGCGAACTCCCCGGCTTCAGCCTCGAGGATTGGGATTTCCTCAGCCGGCTCGTTCATTCGGGACATGACTTGGAGGTGGTTCCACAGTCGCTCTTCTACTACCGCCACCTATCCGACAGTTTCAGCCGCAGAGGCGCCTTCCATACGAATCACCTGCGAGTGATTCAACCCATGATGGACGCCTCGCCCCTCTGGGTAAAGCGCGCGCTGCTCGCATGGTTTGGCAGCGAAGGTCCAGGTCAATTCGGCAGGCAGCAGGGATACCTTCAGCTACAGGAGAAGATCGCCAGCTTGACCGCCCAGGTCGAACGGCTCCAGCAAGAGCGTGCAGAAGACAAAGAACGCTTGAAATCCGCCAAGGAAAAAGCGTCCCGCTTGCGGGACAAACTGCAGGCAGAGAAAACCCGGACCAGCAAGTTCGGCCACAAACTACGACGGCTGTTTTTCGGCGGGCAGTGAGGACATGGCGGGGAAATCCGCCACGGCCACAAGCCGGAAGTCTCAGCGAGATTCCGGTCCCGCATGTGAGCGAAGGAACCGCCCTCGCTCTCGACACCAAGCCTCCTCTCCTCAACTCCTCTATGCCGAAGGCATCACAGAGGGTAGCCGGAGGTCGAGGGAGCGTAGCGACTGACACCCCTGGTAACTTCCTGTATCTCCCCGATCCTGAAGGGGTCGCAGAACCGCCCGGCTTCCCGCCATACATCTTCCCCCCTTCACCTCACGGGCCGATCGACTGAGCGGGGCTGGGAACCCCCGCCTCCTTTATTTCCTCATCCCCCTCACTCCTGATTTGAACGTCACCCCCTCCGGCACACGTCGTCGATAGCCCCTCGACGCCACACCATGCTCTCGACACCCAACATCCCCGCCAGCCGGAAAAGGAGGCGGGATCTCCGGTCCCGCGGGTGGCCGAAGCAACAACACTCCCTCCCGGCCACCACGCCTCCTCACCACCCATCACCTCAGGGGCCACTCGAATGAGCAGACCTGCCCTCACCTCCTCAATCGGCCGGCAGCCCTCCTCGAACATTCGCCTTCCCCCTATGCCGAAGGCATCACAGAAGGTAGCCGGGGGTCAAGGGAGCGTAGCGACCGACACCCCCGGTAACTTCCTCTATCCCCCGACCCAGAAAGGGTCGCAGAACCGCCCAGCTTCCCCCAGATCCCATGTCACCCGACCCACCTCCGAAGCTGCACTCAACCACAGCAAGAGCCGAGACGGCTCTTCTACCTTACCCCTCCTCACCGCCCATCACCTCAGGGGCCACTCGAATGAGCAGGCCTGCTCCCACCTCCTCAATCGACCGGCGGCCCTCCTCGGACAATCGCCTTCCCCCGATGCCGAAGGCATCACAGAAGGTAGCCGGGGGTCGAGGGAGCGTAGCGACCGACACCCCCGGTAACTTCCCACATCCCCCGACCCTGAAGGGGTCGCAGAGCCGCCCAGCTTCCCCCAAACTCCCTTTCACCCGGTCCACTTCCAAGGCTACGCGCAACCACAACAAGAACCGGGACGGTTCTTCTACCTTGATCTTCCTCACCGCCCAGCTGCCCCGACCCTCAATGATTAAACAAAAACGCCGGTGAGTTAATCAACGCCCACGCCAGATCCTGCGCCGCCGTCAGCCGTTGGTTGGCCATCTGCAGCTTGCTCAGCTCCGCATCGCGACGCAATTGCACCAGCTTGGGATCGAGTTGAATCGGGTTCTTCGCATCAACCAGCACGCCATCCAGCTCTTTCAACTTCGCATCTTCCGGCAAAGGTTTGCTCACTGCCACCACCTGCTGCTGGGCCTTCTGATACCCCAGATCAGTCAACAGATACCCATCCTTCAATGCCGCCTGCTGCTCCTTGCTGCGCTTGTCCGGCATCAGACGCACAGCCTCCGCCACCACTTGGGAGGCACCAAACCGCAATGGCGCCTGGGCGGTCGTCACGGAGATCTTGAACCGCCCCAACTGATACCGCTGCCGCTGAAAGCCCTGCTGCATGACGATGGTAAACTGCGTACCTTCCTCGTACCCGGTCGTGGCGGGGTCCGTCTCAAACACGGCCTGCTGATACCGCCCCGTGTTGGGCGAGACTGCCCAGCCACGATCTGCCACATCGCGATTGCCATTCACAGAGGCGGCCGCGGAGAAGTCCTTCTGCTCAAAAGTGGCCTTAGGAGCCAGGAGCTTCACCGCCCCCTTCAGATCCGCATTGCGCTTGGGCGCGCCCGGCGCCTTCTGCCCGGCGGGCGTCTGACTCACCATGAACTCGGTGAGCACGAAGTTGCCGTCTGGTGCCAGGCCGGGGCCGTTGTTGGGCAGACGCACATCCGGCAGGGCCTCGATCTTGATGCCCGTGATGCCTTTCAGGTTCGTGCTGCCCCGCAACGTGTAGATCGCGTCCACATTGGGCCCCTCGGGCGTGCCAGTGACGAAGAGAGAGCCATCCAGCTGCTTCTCAATCTTCTGCACCCCCTTGGCATCCACCACGGTCAGATCCAGCGGCACCCACACGGTGGAGAGGTCCACGTACGGCTCCCAGGCCTCCTGCTTTGGCGTCGCAGCCTGCACCAGCGCCGCGGAGGCTTCCTCCGCCTTCTTGATCGCGACGGCCCGGTCGGCCTCTTTCTTGGCCACCACGGGGGCCTGTTCTTTCTTATAACCTTCCAGCGTGTTCTCCGCTGTGGCGATCTTGTCGCGACGCTCCTGCTCCATGCGGGCGATCTCCGGGGCCTGCTTCACCTCCTGCGCACTCCACTCGGCCAGGAGCCCCTTGTTCTCTGCATCCATGCCCGCCATGGCCGCCAGGGCGGCTTTGATCTCCTGCGGCGTGGGCGGACGGTTCAGGATGCGCATGAAGAGCTCCTCCACGAGCTTGCCATCATCCGGAATCTCCTTGGCCAGCTTGGCAATGGCATTGCCGGGATCGCTGATGGCATCGCCCACCGTGGGTCCGCTGATGAGCGCCATCACAGGGCCAAGCTGCACATCGTTGCTGCGCTCGCACTCACAGGCGCTCTCGCGCACCGGGCGGCCAAAGTTACCCAGGAACCCATCGGGGATCTTGGTCTGGGAATCGGCAAGCTGGGCGGCCCGGGTACCAGGAGCCACACCGGGGATCTTGCTGGTGGCACCGGTCACCGTGTAGATGGCGTCAAACAGCGCTTCCGCCGGCAGACGGCGGGCTTTGGCATGGCTGTAGTTGATCTTGTCGTCCTCATTCCATTTGTTGGTCGAAATGCCCAACTGGTAGGTGCGGGACTTGCAGATCATCTGCATGAGGTGCCGGACGTTGAAACCGCTGTTGGTGAACTCCTGGGTCAGGTAGCTCAGCAGTTCGGGATTGCTCGGCGGATTGCCCGCGCGAATGTCATCCAGCGGCTCGATCACGCCCGTGCCGGTGAGGTAGCCCCAGATGCGGTTGGCATAACTCATGGCAAAGTACTGATTGTCCGCACTGGTCATCCACGAGGCGAGTTGCTCGCGCCGCGGTGCCTCCTGCGGAGTCGCGAACTTCACTGGGTACGGGAACTCCGGTGCGGCGGGCTTGTTCGTGCGCAGGTGGATCATCTCCCCCTTGCCCGTGTCCTTCACAATCTCGAACAGCGGCTTGGCCCCTTCCACCGCCGTACCACCGATGTTCCGCTCCCCACTCGCCGGATCACGATCAAACCCGATCTGGGAGAAGAACGCCGCGGTCTGGTAGTACTGGTCCTGGTTCCACTTCTCAAACGGGTGGTCATGGCACTTGTTGCAGTTGAACCGGATGGCCAGGAAGAGGTGCGTGGTGTTCTCCATCGTCTCCTCGGGTGTGCGCAGGATCTTGTAGTAGCTCGCAGCGGGATGCTCCTTGTTGGACCCTGAAGCCGTGAGGATCGAGTAAACAAACTTGTCATAGGGCAGGTTGGACTCCACCTGCGTGCGGATCCATTCGCGGAACATCTTCGCCCCTTCATCGCCCAGGAACTTGCTGTTCACCTGCAGCATGTCCGCCCACTTGTTGGCCCACTGGTCCACAAAGGCGGGGCTGCCAATGAGCTTGTCCACCAGCAAATCCCGCTTCACCCGGGACTCGGCGGGATCGGCCAGAAAGGCGCGAACCTCTGCGGCCGAAGGCGGCAGACCGGTGAGGTCCAGATAGACGCGACGGAGGAAGTCGGTGTCGCTGCACAGCTCAGAGGGCAGGATCTTCATGCGCTGCCATTTGGCGGCGACGTATTCATCGATCTTGTTGTGCGTGGGCGGCTCCACCCAGGCGAAGCCGGAGCGGTCCCCCATGACGGTGATGGTGGTGGCGGCATAGGCCCCCTCAAAGCGCGCCAGCATGGGCGCTTCGCCACGGCGGAGGGTGGTCACCAGGCCCTGCTTGTCGGATTCCGCCACCTCGATATTGCCGCTCTCAATAAAGGCCTCGGCAGTGACGTCCTTGGTCACGCCATCCGCATAGGTGGCCAGCACCCGCATCTGCTGACGGGAGCCGATCGTCTCCACCACCGGATTGCGTGGCAGCACCTCGATCCGGGTCACGCGGGGAGAGTCCATCTTCAGACGGGTCCCGTTGGCGATCCAGGCTTTGATCGTCTCATAGTAGAGCTCTCCAGGCACGGTGATCTGGCCGCCCTCATGGGGCACACTGCCGCTGGCCTTGAGCAGCATCAGGCTGTGCCCCGGTGCCGCGATGTTGGCCCGGCGGCTCCAGAGTTCCTCGGAGAAGGCAGACACATCATAGATGGGGTCGTAGCCACGGAGGGAGAGCTTGAAGCCATTCTTCCCGTCCTTGGAGCCGTGGCAGGTGCCCATGTTGCACCCCGCCTTGGATAGCACCGGCATGACATCTCGCACGTAGTCGGGCTCAAACTTCGCCTTCACTCCAGACACCTCCATGGAGATCTCCACCTGATGCGTTCCCAAGGAAACTACCAGCGTGCCTTTGCCGTCCTCCTCGGGGCGCACCAGACCGCGTGCCGACACCGCCACAGGCAGGCCCTTGGCCTCCATCTTCACCTGGCGTGTCACGTCCGCCCGGGTGCCATTGGTAAAGTTCGCCGTCACCAGCACCTGCGCGTACTCGGTCCGTTTGCCAATCTGGATGTTGCGGGGGCTGACCTCCAGTGAGCCGATGACCACGCCCTTGGGCAGGGTTTCAGGAGTCAAATCCTTCTCCACACTGCTGCGCACCGTCTCATCCGGGATGGCCGCCTCCAGCGCCGCCAGTGTTTTTTCATCTGCCAGCGGCACGCTCACGATCTCCTTCACCACCGTGCCGGCGGCCACATCCACCAGTCGCACCCGGCCATCCTCCCCGCCCACGGCCACAGTCTTGCCATCCGGGCTGAAGGTGAGGGCGAACACCCCACGCTCCATGGGCACGGACTTGAGCTGCTTCACATCCTTGGTCACCCAGGCCTCCAGCTGCTTCTTCTCATCCGCGCTCTGGCCGCTCACCACCTTCTGCACGATGGCCTGGATCTCCTTGGGCATGGCGGGGTCAAACTCCGCACTGTAAAGAGTGACGCCTCCGCGGCCCTCATAGCTGCTGCCACACGCGATGACCTTGCCATCCGGGCTGTAGTCCACGGTGAAGATGCGCCCCTCCACCGCAGGGAACCGGCGGATCAGGTTGGCATTGTCTCCAATAACCCGCTTCGTCTCGCGGAACACACGGTAGATCTGGGGGGCCCCGTCCGCACCGCCAATGAGGATTTCATCCCGCTGGGGGTGCCGCGTTACCGCGTGCATGCCGCCCTTGAGCGCACCGGGGGTGATGGAAGTAATGTTGTCCACGAAGCGCTTCGTGGACACCTCGGTCAGCTTCGCGCTCATGTCCCGGCCCGCGCCGATGACGTGGCTGCCGTCTTTGCTCCACACGGTGTCCAGCACCCAGTCGTTGGCCGATCCCGTGAAAAGCACTTCCTTGCCTGTAGCGGCCTCGATGGCCCGCAAGGAATTATCCGCCCCGCCAAAGGCGATGAGCTTGCCGTCTGGCGACCAGCTTGCCCCGTAGAGAGTGTCAAAGGTGACACTGGCGCTGACCTCGAGCTTCCGCTTCGCCACATCCCACACCTGGATCTCGCCCATGCGTCCCGGGCTGCCCCCGGCCACGGCCAGACGAGTGCCATCTGGTGAAAACACCACCTTCTGAATGCGCTCCGACAGTCCCACTAGCCGGGCCTCAATCCCGCTGCCATCCGCACGATGCAGCAGCACTTCATGGTAACCCGCCACCGCGATCAACTTGCCATCTGGGGAGTAATCCAGCGAGGTGATCAGCGGGGCAGTGCCGTACACGGGTGGGTGCTCCATGTCGTACTGCTGGCGGGCTGAGACCGGCGTGTCATCCTTGGCCCCTTCCGTGATCCACCGTTTGATCAGCGCGATCTGGGTGGCGTGCAGAGGGTCCGCCTTCTGCGGCATCTCCGCCTTGCCGGTGGCATCGGGGGTGATCTCCTTGAGCAGATGGCTGGCATCCGGCTGGCCGCCCACCACGGCATTGCCTTCTTCACCGCCCTTCAGAAGGCGGGTGAACTCCGTCATGATGTAGTCGCCCTTGGCCTTGGAGGGCTGGTGGCATCCGTAGCACTGACCCTGAAAGATGGGGCGGATCTGCTTGTAGAAGCTGACGGGGGCATTCGGGTCCACCACCTCCTCTTTTTTCGGGGCGGCATATCCCAGCGAAGGCCACGACAGAACCGCGCCCAAGGTGGTGGCGATTGCCAGCAGCGACGTGAACCGGGCAGAAGCAGATCGGGAGGAAGGAATCATGGAAGACGGGCGGGGTCGTGTTCTGTCTGAAAATGGAAAAAGGAGACACGGACGATCCAGGCGGCGCGGGAGTCGGTGGCATACGCCCTCCCACGGCGGCATCAGATCATGTCACCACACGTAAATCGTCAGGGCGATGCGAATTCCCACACCGCTACCAGATTTCCCATGATGGATGCGCAGATCATGCATGGGTGGATTCCCGCCAAATGTGGGCCCCGCCAGCCTCATCCCGGCCCCCGTCGCGAAGCGTCTTCGGAGTGCGTGCGGCTCGACGCCGCTTTCGCCAGCCGGAAATCCGTCTGCGTCCCCAGGCCTCTGCCTGCCTGATCGCGTCCAAACTGCCAAGGCTGGAAAAACGAACTCAGCCCACCTCGCAACTTGCACACCGCGGACTCCGCCTGCTGAATGGCGCTCATGCGCATCGCCTGGCTTCATCCCTTCTCCCTCGTCTCGTTGCTGGCTCTCACCTCGCCGCTCCAGGCAGAGCCCGCTGCCCCCGTCGCCCCAACCGCCCCGACTACCGCCTCTGTGGTCGCGCCCGCAGGGAACACGGCCATCATCCCCGTGGGAAAACTGGAAAGGGACTTCTATGACTGGGATCAGCGTCATGCCGCAGTGCTCGCGGTGAAGGACCAGGTGAAGCCGCAGGTCGTGCTGATCGGCGACTCCATCACGCACTTCTGGGGTGGCCCGCCCAATGAGGCCAAGGGCAACCGGGGCAAGGAAGCCTGGGCAGCCACCTTCGGCGACCTGCCGGTGTTGAACCTCGGCTTTGGCTGGGATCGCACCCAGAACGTGCTCTACCGCATCCAGCAGGGTGAACTGGACGGCCTCATCCCCCGGCTCGTGGTGATCCACATCGGCACCAACAACCTGGCAGGCACCAAGAACGCCCGCGCCAACACCCCGGCGGAGATTGCCGAAGGCATCGGCACCATCGTGGATCGCGTGCATGAGAAGTGCCCGGACGCCGCCATCGTGCTCATGGCCGTCTTTCCCCGTGGTGAGAAGCCGGACAACGGCTACCGCACGAAGATCAAGGAAATCAACGAACACCTCGCACCGATCGGCAAACGCAACGGCGTGACACTTATCGACCTCACCAGCAAGCTCACCAACGCCGATGGCACCATCTCCCGCGAGGTCATGCCTGATTTCCTGCATCCCGGTGAGAAGGGATATGCCATCTGGGGCGAGGCGCTGAAGCCCCATCTTCCCAAACATTGAGCTTTGGTTTTGCCTCTTTCTCCACGAAGATGCCCCACGGCGAGACTCCGCCTGACCTCCCCTCCCCCTGCCCATGAGCAAAGGCCCCGATTTCGAGCAATTCCGCGTCACCAAAGGTGAAGACTTCAATCTGGGGGACTTCCCCACCAAGATTCCCAATCTCTACCTGGATGAAACGGACTACCTGGAGAAGCTGGGCAAGTATCGTGATGATCTACATGAGATGCAGCTTCAGATGTATGCTCATGACCGCTACGCCATGCTGGCCATCTTCCAGGCCATGGATGCCGCAGGCAAGGACAGCACCATCGAGCATGTCTTCAGTGGGGTGAATCCTCAGGGCGTGGATGTGTACTCCTTCAAGAAACCCAGCGAGGAGGAACTGGACCATGACTTCCTCTGGCGGGCCAACACCCTCATGCCCGGTCGCGGCAAGATCGCCGTCTTCAACCGCAGCTACTACGAAGAAGTGCTCGTCTGCAAGGTGCATCCGGAGATCGTCACCAAGATCCAGCGGCTCCCCGAGCGCGCCGTGAAAAACATGGGTAAGCTTTACGAGCAACGCTACGACAGCATCCGCGATCTGGAGAAACACCTGCACCGCAACGGCACCCATGTGGTGAAGTTCTTCCTGAACGTCTCCAAGCGCGAACAGGCGAAACGTTTCCTCTCCCGTCTGGATGACCCGGAAAAGAACTGGAAGTTCAACGAGGGCGATCTCTCAGAGCGGCAGTACTGGGACGACTACCAAAAGTGCTACCAGAAGGCCATCCGTGAAACAGCCACCCCGGAATCCCCCTGGTACATCGTCCCGGCCGACAGCAAGAAAAACATGCGCCTCCTCGTGGCCGCCATCATCCGGTTTGAGATGAAGAAGTTCCACCTCGCCTGGCCCGAGTTCCCGCAAGAACACCGAGACGCCCTCACCCGCAGTCGCGACGTGCTCATGAAGGAACTGGAGAAGAAGCCCAAGGGTTAGAGGAGTCGACCATGTGGCGTCAGGTTGCCACGCAGACCGGTTGTCCCAACCGGTCTGGGAGGCGGAGCGATGCCACATAATGCTTGGGGAGCGCACGCATCCTGCGTGCTGTTCGCGGCATCTTGCCGCGAACGTCAGTCAGCGCACGACATCGCATCCGCCTGACCTGGAGGCGTTGATGGCAATGGGCAGATAGCGGATGCTGTCGGCCTTCCCACCTGATCATCCTCTGCGGAAGTACCCAGGGTCTCCGTCCACTTCGTGACCTTTGCCCCCGGGCTGGGCTCTGCGGGCCTTTCAGGCCCAAAACCTCTGAGGGGATCTACCGCAGACTGAACCAGAATCGAATCCTCGGCGACCACCCCGATCGCGCGTCCGA
>NZ_BATR01000178.1 GCF_000739655.1 Verrucomicrobium sp. BvORR106
TGACTGGACCGCCACGGGCGACCTCATCTTCATCAACACCGTCATCGGCCACCTTTGGCACGGCATCGACGGAGCGCACCTGAAGCGCATGCACGGGCAGGATCTCAATCCCCGGGCCTACCAGCTCATGGACCAGATCGCTGATCACTACCACTGGGACACCGGCAAGAGCTGGACGGACTCCCGCGGTGGCGTGGGCGTCAATGACCAGCTCGGCGGTGGCCACGCCCACGTCGGCATGATCATTTATCAGGGCACCAACTGGCCCAAGGAATATCGGGACAAGGTTATGACCTTAAACCTGCACGGCCGCCGCATCAACGTGGAGCGTCTGGAGCGTCAGGGCAGCACCTTCGTCGGCAAGCATGAGCCCGACATCCTGAAGAGCGATGACACCTGGTTCCGCGGCGTGGAGCTCACCTACGGCCCGGACGGCGGCGTGTACATCCTGGACTGGAGCGACATCGGCGAGTGCCATGAGAACGACGGCGTGCACCGCAACTCCGGCCGCATTTTCAAAGTCACCTACGGCGACGCTGTGAAACCCAAGGAGACCGACGTCACCAAGCTCAGCGATGAAGAGCTGGTGAAACTCCAGCTCAGCGACAACGAATGGCTCGTGCGCATGGCCCGTTGGGAGCTGCGTGAACGCGCCCACCGCGGCAAGGTTCCTGCCGTGGCCAATCTGGTTCTCGACACCTTCAAGAACGCCCCCACCACGGGCAAGAAACTCAACGCCTGGTGGACCATGGGGTACGCGGGACTGCTGCGTGCAGACTCCCCCGCCGCCCAAGACGCCGTCGCCGCCATGGTGGCAGGGATGATCAAGTCTGACAGTGAGTTCCTCCGCCGCTGGGTGTTGCAAACCATCACGGCTGAGGGCCCTACACCCCGCACCGCAGGCATCCTGGCAAGCCTCGCCAAGGAAGAAGACAGCGCCTTCGTCCGCCTGCACCTGGCTTCCGCCCTGGGACGCCTGGCAGATGCCGAGAAGCCCGCACTGGCCACCCAGCTGCTGGGCCATGCCGACGATGCCAAGGATGCCTACCTGCCGCTCATGTACTGGTATGGCATCATGGACATGCCCCCGGCAGAGCTCGCCAAGCTGGCCACTTCCTGCCAGATCCCGCTGGTCCGCCAGTTCATCGCCCGCCGCTGCACAGAGGACATCGAGACCAACCCGGCCCCGCTCAACACCCTGCTGGGCAATGTTGCCGCCTCGAACTCCGCCGACATCCTGCAAGGGATGACCGACGGCCTCAAGGGCTGGGCCAAGGCGAAGAAGCCTGCGGCCTGGGATGCCTTTGCCGCCAAGGTGACAGAGGCCACCCAACAGGAACAGCTCCGTGCCCTGAGCGCCCTCTTCGGCGACGGCCGCGCGTTGGACGACATCAAAAAACTGGTGCTGGATGACAAGGCGGACTTCACCGCCCGCCGCAATGCCCTGCAGTCCCTCATCGCCGCCAAGGCCGACGGCCTGCGCGAGGTGTGCGAGAAGCTGCTCAAGACCCGTGACCTGAACATGACCGCCGTGCGCGGTCTGGCGCTGTATGATGACGAGAAGATCGGCGAGTCGCTCGCGAAGAGCTACCGCAGCTTCTACCCCAACGAACAGCCTGCGGTGATGGACACCCTCACCTCCCGGGCGAACTTCGCCAAGGCGATGCTGAAGCAGGTGGGCACCGCCCCCAATCAGATCCCCCGGAAGGACATCACCCCCTACCAGGCCCGGCAGATGCGCAGCTTCAAAGACGCTGCACTGGACAAGCAACTCACCGAAGTGTGGGGCGACATCCGCGAGTCCAGCGCCGACAAGCAGCAACTCATTGCCGCCCTCAAAGGCAAGCTGACCAAGGAGCTCGTCTCCAAGGCCGATGCCAGCGCCGGGCGCGTGATCTTCAACCAGGTGTGTGCCGCCTGCCACAAGCTCTATGGCGAGGGCAACCTCATCGGCCCCGACCTCACCGGCAGCGGTCGCAAGGACGTGAACTACCTCATCGAGAACATCGCCGACCCCAGCGCCACGCTGGCCGCCGACTACAAGATGTCCGTGGTGAACCTCAAGGACGGCCGCATCCTCAGCGGCAACATCGCCGCCAAGACCGACCGCACCCTCACCATCAAGATGGTGGGCCAGGAGCAGGTCGTGGAGCGCGGAGACATCACCAGCATCCAGGAACTGCCCGTGTCCTTGATGCCTGAGGGTCTGCTGCTCGCGCTGTCGGATGAGCAGGTGCGCAACCTCATGGCCTATCTGACCAGCGACTCCCAAGTGGCGTTGCCGGGGCAGTAGGAGGAAATAATAAAACTTCAAAGATCAAAATTCAAAATTCAAAGGACCCCGGGAGGTGACTTCCGGGGTTTTTTGTTACCCACGAACAAGCTGCGAGGGCAGATGGCCGCGGAATACAAGAGGCGGGGTCTCCGGCCCCGCGGTCTGTTGGATGGACGGTGTGAGAGAGCGATCAAGGGACTCTTGATGCCTGGGCGGGGCTGGGAACCCCCGCTTCCTTTATCGACTCATCAAGTCACAGGTGATTTGCCCCACCAGAACGCACTTGCCCGCCCCATGAAACCAACCATGCCGAAGGCATCCCAGAAGGTAGCCGGAGGTTGAGGGAGCGTAGCGACCGACACCTCCGGAACCTACACAAACAGGTCCCACCCTGAAGCGTGGCAGATTCGCTCGCCCTCCCCTCTCAAACAAAAAGGCCGGAGGTCATCACCTCCGGCCTTTGAAACTACTCGCTACTCAGTACGAAAACCCATCTCACTCAAACCCCTGGGACTTCATGTACTTCAGGCTCTGGGGCACCTGCTCCATGACGGAGGGAGATTCGTCTTCGATGAAATAATGTTTCACGCCCACCTTCTTGGCTGTTTCCAGCACGGCGGGGTAGTTCGTCTGGCCGGAGCCCAGCACCACATCATTTTCCAGGTCCGTCTTGCCGGACAGGGAGCCCGTGGCCACACCCTTCTTCAGGTCCTTCAGGTGCATCAGCTTCCAGCGGTTGCTGTACTTCTCCAGCAGCTTCACCGGATCCTGGCCGGGGAACACGATCCAGAGCACGTCCATCTGATAGCTCACAAACTCCGGCTTGGTCTCGGCAAAGAGGAGGTCGAACAGGGTGCCCTCGCCATGAGGCACGAACTCATACCCGTGCGGGTGGTAGAAGAAGGTGATGCCCTCCTTCGCCAGAGCTTCCCCGGCCTTGTTGAAGACGGAGGCGGCTTCGCGACACTCTGCTTCATCGAACCCGTCCTTGTGGTCGATCCAGGCACACCCAGCGTATTTTAATCCGAGCGCCTTGGCATCTTTCACCACGCCGGCGATGTCGCCCTTCAGACGGCCAAAAGGGAAGTGGGAGCTCACGGCCTTGAGACCGCGCTTGTCCAGCTCGCCTTTGAACTGTTCCGGCGTCTGGTCATAGGTGCCAGCCAACTCCACTTCGGTGATGCCGAAGCTCTTGACCTGGTCCAGCGTCCACGCCACGCCGCGTAGCTTGAACTGGCTCCGCAGGCTGTAGAGTTGCAGGCCGGTGGTCGGCTTTTCAGAGGCGGCGGCAGCGGCAGGCGCATCGGCCGCTTGGGAGGTCAGCAAGACAGCTCCGGCCAGGAGCCCAATTGCAGAGGCAGTGAGGAGAGGCAGACTTTTCATCATGGAATGGGATCGTAGTAAAGACCCCGGACAGGCGCAAGGTTGGACTGGATTTCTGGCGAATTGCCCTCGCCCCGGCGCTCGCGAAGTGGCGTTTCGGTAAAAACACCTTCGGAGATCGGCCCCATCGTACGTTTTAGTCTGACCCTATCGATTCCTTCCCCTGCTCTGAACGCTTCCATGAAACCTGCCCTGCCCCTGTTTGCCGCCCTGCTGCTCTCACTCACCTCCTCTCTCCATGCGGCGGACGCCTCCCCTGCGGACGCTTTGTGGGAGAAAGTCAGCGCCGCGCGACAGGCTCTCACCAGCCCGACCAAGCAGTTCCAGAACAAGGAGGAAGCCAAGGAATACTACAAGACCAGCATCGCTGCCTATGACGCGGCCTACAGTGAGCTCGTGGAGAAGTTCCCCACGGACCCACGCCGCTGGAGCGCCCTGCTCTTTGAAAGCCAGACCAACAGCTCTCGAGAGGAACTGGGCGTGCCCGTACGCGAGGGCTCCAAGGACGCCATCACCCAGATCCTGAATGCCCCCGACGCCGACAACCGCACGAAGTCTGAAGCCAGCGCCCTGCGCGTGATGCAGGAGGAGACCAATGACGGCAGCACCGCCAGTGCTGCCGCCTGGGAGAAACTGGCTGCCGAGCACCTGGAGAAGTACCCGCTCTCCCCGCGCAATGCGATGATCAAGGGCCTGCTCGCCAGCAGCCAGCTCACCACCCCGTTTCGCACCAAGCCCCTGGATCTAAAGTTCACCGCTCTGGATGGCCGTGAAGTGGATCTCGAAACCCTGCGGGGCAAGGTCGTGCTCATCGACTTCTGGGCCACCTGGTGCGGCCCATGTGTCGAAGAACTCCCCCACGTGACGAAGGCCTATGAGAAATTCCACGACAAGGGCTTTGAAGTCGTGGCCATCTCACTCGACCAGGATCGCGGCGTACTTGAGACCTTCGTCCGCCAGAACAACCTGAAGTGGCCCCAGCACTTTGATGGCAAAGGTGGCGACGGAGAACTCTGCAAGCGCTTCGGCATCCAGATGATCCCCGTCATGTGGCTCATCAACAAGCAGGGCCTCCTCGTCCAGACCAATGCCCGCGGCAAGGTCGAGAGCGAGGTCGAGCGCCTCCTGGCTGAGTAGAGCCGCAACCTACTTCACTTCCACAGGCGGCACGCTGGCACCTTCTGCTGGCGTTGCCGCCTTCTTCGTTTTGGCAGCGAACACCTTCCGGTCCAGGTTCGTGCTTAGCGAGGCCGCGTCCCACTTTACCGTGACGCCATCGGCAGGCACATCCAGCCCGGCGCTCCACAGCACGGAGTTCAACAGAAACCGACGTTGGCTCTCCCACCCCCAACCGATATGTAGGTCGCAGCCGGTGAAACCCACACTGCGTCCGCCATTGGGGCGCTCGTAGGCCCACGCGATCACTTCCGCCCGCCCGGCGTGGCTTTTGGCATCCGCCGTGGATCGCCCGGAGTCCGGCACCGCCCCCACCAGGAGAGGCGTCACACCCTTCTCGGCAAAGTGCAGATTGAACAGCCAGCCGTCCTTGGGCGCGGCAAAGGCCTGCACCCCACGCGTGGCCGAGTGGGAGGGGATGCTCTCGAAAGCCATGTCCCAGTGCCCACGGGAGCCGATGTCCTTCTGCCACACCGCTCCCAGCCAGGATTGGAACTCCTGGGACTGGGATGCTGGCACCTCCACGGCCTGATGCAGCATCACCAGCCCCGCTTTCTGATCCATGAGCCCTTTGATCTTCGCCCAGCGGGCGGGCTCCAGCAGGGCCAACTTGTCCCCGCCATCCATATAGCAGAGCACGGCCTTCGCCCCATCCAGCACCTTTTCGTTCTTGGGCCAGCCCTCCGCCACGAGCACCGGCCACACACCCGGCACCTCCTTCAGCCACTGTCTCATAAGAGCACATCCGGCAAAGTACTCGTGCTGCAGCGGCTTGTTGCTCGGGGTCCCGGCGATGAGGACAATCTTGGCCAGCTTCGGGTCAGGACTCTCTTCCTCCAGCGGCACCTGTTGCTGCTCGGCAGTGAGTTCCGCCCGGCTGGAGGTGGCGGCGATCAAGAAGACTGACCATGTGCAGCCAGCCAGGAGAAGGGAGCGAGAGAAAAAGGAGGTCATGGCAGGAACGGAAGCGGTGTTGGGAACATCACTTCAACCAGCGAGAGATTGCCAATCTGTCAGCGTTTTGTTTTTCTTGTTCGCTTACCCATTCACCCCTGCTTTAGACCCATGCCCGTGAACGTCCTGCCCTCCTCCCGTCTCGCCGCCCTTCTGCTCGCCGTAGGTGTCAGCAGCAGTCACGCGGCCACCCCGGCGGTGACCCCGCTGTTCTGGCCAGACCGGCAGGGTCCCACGAAGGATTGCCTGATCCCGGAATCCGAGGCCGCCAAACTGCCGCTGGAGTGGGATGAAGCCTCTGGCAAGGGCATTGCCTGGTCCACCCCGATCGAGGACGAAGGCCACTCCACCCCCGTGATCGGTGGCGATCTCATCTGGTTCACCTCCGCCTCCAAGGACGGCCACAAGATGTTCCTCTACGCCATCAACCGGCAGGACGGGAAGATCGTGCACCACAAGCTCCTCTTTCAAAACGAAGCCCCTGAGGAACTAGGCAACCCCATCAACAACTATGCCGCCCCCTCCTGTGTCCTGGAAGAGGACGCTCTGTACGTCCACTTCGGCACTTACGGCACCGCACGACTGAACCCCAAAACAGGTGAGGTCGTATGGCAGCGGCGGGACATCAACGTGCGCCACTTCCGCGGTCCAGGGTCCTCCCCCATCATCTATGACAACCTGCTGATCCTGACTTTTGACGGGATTGACAAACAGTTCGTCACCGCACTGGACAAGGCCACGGGCAAAACGCTCTGGACCACAAACCGGACGACCGACTACGGCGACCTCGACAAAGAAGGCAAGCCCACCCGCGACGGTGACCTGCGCAAAGCCTATGGCACCCCCTCTGTCATGAAGGTGGGCAACACGCTCCAGCTCCTCTCCGTAGGCTCACGTGCCGCCTTCGGCTATGACCTCAACACGGGCAAGGAACTCTGGACCATTCGGCACAAGGAGTTCAACGCTTCCGCCCGTCCCCTCTCCGTGGGCAACATCGCCTACATCAACACCGGCTCCGAGCGCGCCCACCTCATGGCGGTGAAGCTGGATGACACGGCCAAGGGAGACATCACCGAGAGCCACGTACTCTGGGACAGGGACAAGCGCAACGCCACCCTCTCCACACCTGTGATGGTGAACGGCCACATCTTTCAGGCCACTGGCGCTGGCGTGGGGGTCTGTGTGAATCTGCAGGATGGTGCCGACGTCTGGAGTGAGCGCATCTCCCCCGGCAAATTCGTCGCCGCGCCCATCGCCACCAAGGAGCGCATCTACTTCGTGAGTGATACGGGTGATGCCACGGTCATCGCCGCGAGCCCCGAGTTCAAGGTATTGGCCCGCAACAAGTTCAATGAACCCGTCACCGCCTCGCCCGCCGTGGCGGATGGGGCGATCTTTTTCCGTACCAAGACCCATCTGGTGAAAGTCGTGAAACAGTGACGCAATGGATGCCTGCGGGAGCCCCGTCCGGAACGTAGCGTAATCAACCGCCCGCCGTCGGCCGGGCCAATTCGATCACACCCCCATGAACTCCTTCTCTACCTCCCTCTGTCTCGCCACCGCCCTCTGTGCCCAGGCCGCTCTTGCTGCCGACTGGCCGCAATGGCGTGGCCCGGATCGCAATGGCATCTCCGCTGAAAGCGGGTGGAACGCAAAGTGGAGCAGCGCTCCCAAGGTCCTCTGGAAAGCCAATGTCGGCACCGGGTTCGCCTCCTTCACGGTGGCCAATGGCAAAGTGTACACCACGGGCAATGCCGACAACAAAGACACCGTCTTCTGCTTCGACGCGACGACAGGGAAGGAGATCTGGAAACACGCCTACGATGCTGATCTGGGAGACAAGTACTTCGAAGGCGGCACCACCGGCACGCCCGCTGTGGATGGCGACAAGCTCTACCAACTGAGCCGCTGGGGAGACGTCTTCTGTTTTGAAGCCGCCACCGGCAAGATCATCTGGTCCAAGAATGTGCAGCAGGAGACCGAGGCCCGCATCCCTGATTGGGGCTTTGGCGGCTCCCCTCTCGTGTGGAAGCATCTGCTCATCCTCAATGTCGGCCAGGGCGGTCTGGCTCTGGACAAGACCTCCGGCAAGATCGTGTGGGAGTCCGATGACCGGAACGCAGGCTACTCCACCCCTTACCCTATTGAGCGCAACGGCAAGACCGAGATCATCCTCGGCTCCGGACGTTCTTACGTCGCCGTGGATCCGGTCAACGGGCAGAAGCTCTGGGAACACCCCTGGAACACCAGCTACGGTGTGAATGCGGCGGACCCTGTCGTGCAAGGGGACCTCGTATTTGTTTCCTCGGGCTACAACAAAGGCGCCGCCCTCCTCAAGACGGCCGGCAGCAATGCCGATGTCGTCTGGCAGAGCCGCGTGATGCGCAATCAGATGAACCCCTCCGTACTCATCGACGGCCACCTCTACGGCATCGATGGCAACGAAGGCAAGGACGCTTCGCTGAAGTGCATCGAGTTCAGCACCGGCACTGAGAAATGGTCGGAGAAGAGCGCAGGAGCCGGGTCCGTCACCGTGGCGGACGGGAAGCTCATCGTGCTCAGCGAAAAAGGCGAACTCATCATCGCCGAACCTTCGAAGGACGCCTTCAAACCCCTCTCCCGCGCCCAGGTGCTGAGCGGACGCTGCTGGACTGTGCCCGTGCTGGCCAACGGCCGCATCTACTGCCGCAACGCCGCCGGCGACGTGGTCTGCCTGGACGTGAAAGGCTGACCCCCATCCCCACATTATTTCCCGCATCCTTTCTTCAAATGAGTATCCGCCTTTTCATCAAACCCGGCTGCCCCTGGTGTGACGAAGCCATCGACTGGCTCGAAGATCACAACGTGAAATACGAAGTGCTGGACGTCACCAGCGATCGCGAAGCACGCGCCGAGATGCATGAACTCACCGGCCAAAGCAAAGCCCCCAGCATCGATGTGGACGGCCACATTCTCGCCGACTTCGGTGCCGACGAGCTGGAGGCCTGGTGGAAGAAGATGAAGTTCCCCGCGTAGTCCCCCTCGTTCCTTGCATTCGCCTTCCTCCTCTGGTTTGTCCCTCATGCAACGCCGTCATTTCCTCCAATCCGCCGCCGCAGCCTCGGCCGCCTTCGGTGCCATTCCCCTGCTGGGGCAGAAGTCGGACAAGAAATACCGCACCGCGCTCATTGGCTCGGGCTGGTGGGGCATGAACATCCTCCGGGAGGCGATGGCATCCAAGCGGATCGACGTCGTCGCCCTCTGCGATGTGGATGAGAACGTCCTCACCAACGCCGCAGGCGACGTGGCCATCGATTCCGGCAAGGAACCCAAGACCTACAAGGACTACCGCGAACTGCTGGACAAAGAGAAGCCCGAGGTGGTCATCATCGCCACCCCGGACCACTGGCACGCCCTCCAGAGCATCGCCGCCGCCAAGGCAGGCGCCCACATCTATGTGGAGAAGCCCACCGGACACACGGTGAAGGAGAGTTCCGCCATGGTGCGAGCCGTCCGGGATGCCGGCGTGAAGGTGCAGGTTGGCCTGCACCGCCGCATCGGCCCCCATCATGTGGAGGCCCTGAAGTTCCTCAAGAGCGGCGCCCTGGGCAAGATCGGCGAGGTCCGCTGCCTCGTCGCGGGCAAGGGCGGTCCAGAGTCGCCCAAGCCCAACAGCGAACCGCCGGACGGCATGGACTGGGACATGTACTGCGGTCCCGCGCCCCTGCGCCCCTTCAACACCAAGATCCACCCCGGTGGCTGGCGTAATTTCCTCGACTTCGCCAACGGCACCATGGCCGACTGGGGCGTGCACTGGCTGGACCAGGTGCTTCTCTGGACCGATGAAAAGGCGCCCAAGAGCGTCTATTGCACCGGCGGCCGTCCCGTGGCCGGTTTCGCCGTGCTGACGGACAAACAGCAGACCAGCGACGCCCCAGACCATCAGGTCGCCGTCTTCCAGTTCGAACAGTTCACCGCCACCTGGGAGCACCGCAAGTTCGCCGGCAACGGCGACGACAAGCATCCCATCGGCACCCGCTTCTTCGGCGAGAAAGGTGTGCTCCACATCGGCTGGCGGGATGGCTGGACCTTCTACCCGGCTAACAGCAAGGATGCCGGTGCCCACGGTGATCACCAGCTCCAGGAGCCCGATGGTCACAACATCGCTCTCCTCTGGGCCGACTTCCTCGATTCCATTGAGCAGAAGCGCGAGCCCGTCGCTGGTATCGAAAGCGCCCACCGCTCCTCCTGCCTGCCCCTTCTGGGCATGCTCTCCTACAAGCTCGGCCGCAGCATCGCCTGGGACGGCGAAAAAGAAGTGATCCCCGGCGACGCCGAGGCCAACAAGCTCCTCAGCCGCGCCTACCGCGGCCCGTGGGAGTATCCGGTTTAAGCTACACAAAGGTTCCTTCTTTCCCTTCCGACATAGCAAGCCATTCGGCGTTCCCAAGCCACCCGAGCTCCACCAACACCTGATCCTGCGGAGCAGGA
>NZ_BATR01000177.1 GCF_000739655.1 Verrucomicrobium sp. BvORR106
GGCCAACCGTTTTCCCAACTCCCTGCTGGTCAGCATCCATTTCAATGCCATCCGGGTCTCCGGCATCTCCGGGTATGAGACCTTTTACCGCGGGGCCATGAGCAAGGAGATCGCCCAGAGCATCCAGACCTCGCTCAAGGAAAACGTGCCCGGCGTGGACCGAGGCATTACCTACCAGGACTTTGCCGTCCTCACGCGCACCAAAGGCCCTGCCGTCCTGGTGGAGTGCGGCTTCTTGAGCAATCCCGCCGAAGCGATCCTTTGCAACACCCCCTCCCACCGGCAGAAGCTGGCGGAAGCGATTGCCAAAGGCATCCTCAACATCCGGCCAGCCGTGAGCGGTTAGCCCATCCTTCCGCCCCTTCGACAACCTCGCACCCAGCCAAGCCCCTACGAGGCCAGACTGGCGCGTTGCACCTTCCCGAATTCGGTGTGGAGAAACCGCTTGGCCAGCTCCTCAGAATGCTCTGACAAGTCCGTCAGATACACTTCCAGCTTGGGCTTGCCCTTGGCCGTACGCTCCAGCCCCTGTTCGGCCAGCATACGCTTCACGTGCTCAGCACACGTGAGTGCGGAGTCCACCAGCCGTACCTTGTTGTTCAGGATGCGCTTCAGTAGCGGCTTGAGCAGCGGGTAGTGCGTACAGCCCAGCACCAGCGTGTCCATGCCCTTGTCCAGCATGGGCTTGAGGTATTCACGGAGCACCATCTTGGTCGCCGGATGCTCGATCCAGTCCTCCTCTACCATGGGAACGAGGAGCGGGGTCGCCTCTGCATAGATCTGGAGGTCCGGGCGGCGCATGGCCAGCTCATGCTGGTAAGCGTGGCTCTTGATGGTCCCTGCGGTACCAATGATTCCCACCCGCTGACAGCTGGGGTCCGCCAGGGTCGCTTCGACTCCCGGCTCCAACACCCCGACCACCGGCACGCGAAACATCTGTCGCAACTGGGGCAACGCATGAGCCGTTGCCGTGTTGCAGGCCACCACCACCGCTTTCACGCCTTTGCTCAGCAGGAACTGGGTGTCCTCCACTGAGAACTTGCGGATCGTGTCAGGCGACTTGGATCCGTAGGGCACCCGGGCGGTATCACCGAGATAGATGATCGACTCGTTCGGCAGAAGATCCAGCAGGGCGCGCACCACCGTCAGGCCGCCCACGCCGGAATCAAAGACGCCCAAAGGCGCATTGGAAATGCTTTCGCTCACACCCGATAAAGACAACGAACGCCCGCAACTTCAAGCATGAATCACAAGGACTTGCATCACAGGACCTCGAGGGCGTCACCGGTTCCATTTGACAAAAAAGGGTACATGGAATAACATCCCACTGTCAGCCGAAGTCATTACTGCTTCCTCAGTAGTGGCGCGGGGGAACCGAACTCCTGGTTTTCGCAAGAGAATCAGGACGGGGCGAACGAAGCGGGCAACCGCTTGCAGGGACCACTTCCAAGGTCCAGCCCGTCAGCTAACCTCGCAGGCAATTTGGGAGGGACGATCTCTCTGGGGTCTGCTTCGCAGGCTTCATGGTCTCCCCAACAGCAACATGCTGCACGTGGCGGGTGACCGTCTCGTTCAGCAAGGTCAACGAGAACATGAAATACCCAGCCAGCGCCAACTGCTCCATGCACCGGCGCCACGCCATTCACCGACGGCTGCACGGCAGTCCGTCATCCCACCAGCCCTTCCAGCGCCACATCGCGCCCTAGGATTCAGGTTCTGGATTCCCCAGTCCTTCCGTGACACGGTTCGCGGAAGAACACTGACCCACTTCATCTGGTGTCTTCGCCGGAGGTCCGCCTCCGGGTCAACGACACACGGCATACGTGCGCCCATGGCCCACGCCGTCGCTCTCGTCTGCAAACGGGGCACCAGGAAATTACTGCTCACATCGTCACCCAAGACTCTCACAGAACCTCATTACCCTGCATTTTATGATCACGAACATCTTAGAGTTCATCTGGACCAGCTGGTGGCTGAAAATTCCTCTCAGCATCATCGCCCTCTGGTATTTCCTCGGTGTTGTTTACATCGGGGAGCAGAAGGTCGGCATTGTCATCAAGCGCTTCGCCATGCGCAACCTGCCCCCTGGGCAGATCATCGCCCTAAAGGGCGAGGCTGGCTATCAGGCGGATGTGCTCCCGCCCGGCCTGCACTTCTTCTACTGGACGTGGCAGTACCGCATCCTTCACATGCCCCTCACCTACGTGCCCTCCGGTGAGATTGCCCTCGTGGTAGCCGCCGCCGGCGCCCCCATCCCTCCGGGCCGAATCCTCGGTCGTACGGTTTCCTGCAACCACTTTGAGAACGCCCGGGCGTTCCTGGCCGCAGGTGGGGAAAAAGGCCGCCAGCTCGCCATCCTCACCGCCGGCACCTACCGGATCAACTCCGCCCTCTTTACCGTGATCACCTCCTGGAACGCCACCGATCACGGCCTGAGCCCCGAGATGCTGCGACTCTACAAAGTGGAGCCTGATCGCGTCGGCATTGTCACCACCCTGGACGGCGCCCCCATCGCAGAAGGTGAAATCGCAGGCACGAGCATCCCCGGCCACGACAACTTCCAGAACGCGCAATCCTTCCTCGACAGCGAAGGCCACCGCGGCCTGCAGGAGCAGGTCCTGCTGAGCGGCGTGTGGAACCTCAACCCCTGGTTTGCCCAGGTCGAGCAGGTGCCCATGGTGGAGATCCCCATCGGTCACGTCGGCGTGGTTATTTCCTACGTGGGCCAGGCTCATGAGGACGTGAGCGGTGTGGACTTCAAGCACGGCGACCTCGTCCTGCCCGGCCACAAGGGCGTCTGGATCTCCCCTCTCTACCCGGGCAAGCACCCGCTCAACACCCGCATCATGCGCGTGGAGCTGGTGCCCACCACCAACATTGTCCTGAACTGGGCCACCCGCACGGAGTCGCACCAGTTTGATGCCAAGCTCAGCTCCATCACCGTGCGCTCGCGTGACGGTTTCGCTTTTAACCTCGACGTGTCCCAGATCATTCACATTGGCGCCCTGGAAGCGCCCAAGGTGATCAGCCGTGCCGGCTCGCTCCAAAACCTCATCGACCACGTGCTGCAACCCATCGTCGGCAACTACTTCCGCAACTCCGCTCAGGACTACACGGTGCTCGACTTCCTCAGCGCCCGCAGCCACCGCCAGTCGGAGGCCGCGGAACACATCGCCACCGCCCTGCGCGAGTATGACGTGGAGGCCATCGACACGTTGATAGGTGACATCACCCCGCCCGAGCAGCTCATGAAGACCCAGACGGATCGCAAGATCGCGGAGGAACAGCGCAAGACCTATGAGATGCAGGAGGCCGCGGAGACCCAACGCCAGCAACTCGTGCGCCAGACCTCCCTCGCGGACATTCAACACCAGGTGGTGGGCGCAGAGCAGGGTGTGCAGATCGCCGAGCTTCAAGCCCGCGCCAGCGTGCGCAAGAGCGAGGGCGAGGCTGAAAGCATCCGCCTGCGTGCCAACGGTGAGGCCGACGCCATCCGCGCCACCGGGAACGCCAAGGCCGAGGCCTACACCGCAGGTGTCGAGTCACTGGGCCACCAGAACTACGCGATGCTCCAGCTCATGCAGATCATCGGCGAGCGCAACGTCCGCGTCGTACCCGATGTCGCCGTCACCGGTGCCCAGGGTGGCAGCGGCCTGCTGGATGCCCTTATGGCCATGATGGTGAAACGCGACACCTTGCCACAGCGCCCGGCAAGTGAGTTGAACTAAGCTGGGCCCATTCGTTTCCCACCCCAAAACCAAACCAAAAACAAAAACCAAACAGAGCGGGCGGACGAGATTCCGCCCGCTTTTGATTTGTCAGAGTGTTCCTGAAGATTAACCACAGAGGCACAGAGAACACAGAGGGCTCACTAGGATTCAGAAGGGCTGAGCTGAAGAAGACGGTGATTCATAAGACCTCTCCACCGCAGCAGATAGTGCCAATCGTTGCGCCGCCCCCTGTCATAGCCTGCGGAGCTCTGTTTGTAGTACAAACAGCTACCAAACCACCCGCACCCCGAACCCGGAGCGTTCACCATGAGTAGCCACGGGTTGGACCGAGCGAAGCGAGGGCTACCCGTGGACAGCAACATGGAGATTTCTACCGCGGAGCGGTAGGCCCATGGCGGCCAAAGTCTGAGTGGGTGGTGTTGCGGGATTTCGCGTGGGGTTCGCAACGCGATTGGCCTACCGCTCCGCGGTAGAAACCCTTCGTCCAGACTTCCATGGGTAGGCCTCGCTCCGCTCCGCCGACCCATGGCTACTCATGGCGAACCCTCCGGGTTCATGAGATAACACGCAAATTGACGCACCGACGCACCGACGCACCGACGCACCGACGCACCGACGCACCGACGCACCGACGCACCGACGCACCGACGCACCGACGCACTGACTAAGCCCCTACCAACTGCTTGCAGGCCTTGATCGTGTTCGCCATGAGCATCGCAATGGTCATCGGGCCCACACCGCCGGGCACCGGGGTGATAGCGCGGCACTTGGGGGCCACTTCGTTGAAGTCCACATCGCCCACGATCTTGTAGCCTTTTTCTGAACCCGGATCCTCCACGCGGTTGATGCCCACGTCGATGATGACCGCGCCTTCCTTGACGTGCTCGGCGCGGACAAAGTTCGGCCGACCGATGGCGGCGATGATGATGTCCGCCTCACGGGTGACTTCAGCCAGATTCTTGGTGCGGGAATGCGCCACCGTCACGGTCGCGTCACCACCCTTACCTTTGGCCATGAGGAGCAAGGCCATGGGCTTGCCCACGATCATGCTGCGGCCCAGCACCACCACCTTGGCGCCGCTGGTTTCCACACCGGCATCCAGCAGCAGTCGCTGGCAGCCCGCCGGCGTGCAGGGCACGAAGCCCGAGGAATCTTCCAGAGCCAGCTTGGCCACGTTCACCGGGTGGAATCCATCCACGTCCTTCCGGGGATCGATGGCCTGCACCACCGCACTTTCATTGATGTGCTTGGGCGGCGGGCTCTGCACGAGAATGCCGTGAACGGCGGGATCCGCGTTGAGAGAGGCGATATGGGCCAGCAGTTCCTCCTGGGTCGTCTCAGCGGGCAGTTCCAGCTTCACCGAGTGCAGCCCCAGATCCCGGCACTTCTTGTCCTTGCTGCGCACATAGGCCCGGGAGGCGGGGTCATCCCCCACCAGCACCACGGCCAGACCGGGCTTGTGCCCCTGGGCGGCCAGGGCGGCGATGTCCTGCTGGCACTCCGCCAGCACCTTGGCGGCCACTTCAGATCCTTTGATCAACTGCATGAATTCCCCTAGCACGCGCCTGCGGGGGCGGCAAGTGCCGGGGTGGGAAATGGGGACTGCCGTCAATTTCAGCACAATGACCCCGCACAACTCAGAATTCCCTAAGCCGACCAGTCGGCACTCCAACACTGAGGTCTTTCCGTAATGAAACGCACTGGGTATTTGTGACCTGACCGCCCAAAGACTTGCCATTCAAAAAAGGTTACCTCGAACCCCAACTGGCGCACTGGATTACTGAATCACTGACTTACTGAATTACCGAGCCCCTCCCGCGTTCCCTCCCGCAGGATCCGCTCCAGCTCCGCCCGCTGCGCCTCGCACTCCTCCTCGGTCATTCTTCTGGGGACGGTGAAAGGCTCGGCGAACTCAATCTCCACGCCAGAAAAAGGCAGGGGCAACTGAAAGCCGTCCCAGGTCTTAAAGGTGAAGGCCTTGTCGTAGCGGATGTGCACCGGCATGAGCTTGCCACCCGTGAGCTGGGCCAGCTTGATCACGCCCATGTTCATGTGGTACTTCGGCCCGCGCGGCCCGTCGGGGGTGATGCCGATGTCGTGGCCCGTCTTCACATAGTGGGCCAGTTCCACCATGGCCTGGGCACCCCGCTTGGAGCTGGAGCCACGCACCGGCTTGAGCCCAAAATCTGAACACGCTTCGGCGATGATCTGGCCATCCCCACTGGGGCTGGTGAGAAAGGCCCCCTCCTGGCCGGGAATCAGGTTCTGCCGCAGCCAGGGAATGAGGAACATGCGGTTGTGCCAGAACACCCAGATGTGCCGTTCATCCGTCGGGTAGGCCATGCCAGCCCGGTTGACGATACGGTACTTCAGGGTGTTGCCGATGGCACGGATCAACCATGCCACCGGACGTCCGGGATTCTTGAGCCTTATCTTCGCCACGCGATTCTCTACGAGTGAAACGAGGCCAAGGCTAGAGGTATTCCACCTCGTGCAGGCGCCGGGTCAGGCCGGTGAACTTCTCCAGTTGCGCACTGTAAAAGGCCACCGCCTCCGGCTCCGGCTTGCAGCGAGTGCTCTCGTCCAGCGTGACGAGACGGTCCGTTAGTTCCTCATACTTGCTCACCTTGCCCTGCTGCTTGAGCAGTGCGAACGCCGCCTGGATGGCGGAGCCGAGTGCAGCACCTTCTGCGGTGGCCAGGGTGACCACTTCCGCATTAAAAACGTTGGCCGCGATCTGACGCCACACAGCGCTCTGGCTACCGCCGCCAGTGAGACGGATCTCGCTGGGAGACAGGCCGAGTTCGCGGAAACGCTTCAAGCCGTAGGCGAGGCCCAGCGTGGCCCCTTCCACCGCGGCGCGGGCCAGATTGGCCGGGCTCATGTTGGTGGCGCGGAGACCATGCAGCACGCCCGTGCCGTTGGGCAGGTTCGGCGTGCGCTCGCCATTCAGGTACGGCAGGAAGGTCACGCCATCTGCTCCCAGGGGGGCGCTGGCCACCGCGGCCTCGAGCTGCGGAATCGTCCAGCCGAACATCTCGCGAATCTGCTCCGTCACCACGGTGACGTTCATCGTGCACACCAACGGCAGCCACTGATCTGTGCTGTCGCAGAAGGCCGCCACTTCGCCCTGGCCATCCACCACGGGCGAATCAGCCACACCATACAGTGTGCCACTGGTGCCAAAGCTGGCGGTGATCACGCCGGGCTTCACATTGCCCGTGCCGATCGCGCCCATCATGTTGTCACCGCCACCGGCGCTGATGATGACGCTCTCGCTCAGTCCCCACTGCTTGGCCAGGTCCGGGCGGAGGGTCCCATGAACCTCATTGGAGGAGCCTACGGGCGGCAGCATGTCGATAAGACGCGGATCCACGAAGTCGGCCAACTCCTTGGACCAGTCCCTCGTCCGCACGTCCAGCAGGGCCGTGCCGCTCGCGTCGCCGTACTCCATGCGTTTCACCCCGCTGAGCCAGAAGTTGATGTAGTCGTGCGGCAGCAGGATGGTCTTCACCTTGTCAAAATTCTGCGGCTCGTTCTGCTTCAGCCAGAGGATCTTGGGCAGGGTATAGCCCGGCAGCATGGCGTTCCCGGCGAGTGCGATGCACCCGGGTTGCCCGCCGAACTCATGCGCGATCTGCGCGCACTGTTCCTGCGTGGAGGTATCGCACCACAGTTTGGCCGGGCGCACCACTTGGTCTTCACCGTCCAGCACCACCAGACCATGCTGCTGGCCACTCACACCGATGCCCACCACCTGGGACCGCTCGGCCCCCAACTGGTCCAGACAATCCGTGATACAACCATTGATGGCGTCGATCCAGTCCTGAGGATGCTGCTCCAGATGCCCTGCCGGCAGTCCAGGAATGAGATCGTACTCCCGCTTGGCGTGAGCGACGATCCGGCCGGTTTCAAATTCCAGCACAATCGCTTTGGAGCTCTGCGTGCCGCTGTCGATGCCGAGGTAGTAGGTGGACATGGAAGTGAGGTGAGGAAATGAAAATGGAGACAAATCGTGCCTATAGCGGGGTCTTCTGTCCCCCGCCATGAATTCTTATCTAATACGATTGTTTCATCTCGTCCAGTCCACCAAACGGTCCTTGCCCGTAATCCAGTTCTACCCTATCGCTCCCCATCATGGTCACCAAACTTCTGCACACCCGCTATCGCGTCGCTGATCTGGACAAGACGATCTCTTTCTACAAAGACGTCCTGGGCCTGGAAGAGGTGCGGCGTCACAAGTCCCCGCGGGGCTCTGAGCTCGTCTTCCTGAAAACGCCCGGTAGTGAGGAACTGCTGGAAATCTGCTGCTACCCAGCCAGCGGCCCGGTGGTAGTGGGCCCAGACCTCACCCACCTTGCCTTCCAGGTGGATGATCTTGAGGCGTTTGCCAAACATGCCGCTGAAAAAGGCTACCCGCTTTCCGACGGCCCCACCCAAAGCTCCAGCGGCAAATTTGCCTTCATCGACGCCCCTGAAGGCTACGAGATCGAGCTCATCCAGTA
This sequence comes from Verrucomicrobium sp. BvORR106, assembly GCF_000739655.1. Taxonomy (GTDB): domain Bacteria; phylum Verrucomicrobiota; class Verrucomicrobiia; order Verrucomicrobiales; family Verrucomicrobiaceae; genus Verrucomicrobium. The sequence goes on from NZ_BATR01000177.1 coordinate 8,237, forward strand.
CGGCTCCTGATCCGCCCGTCGTTTCAGCCTTTCGGGCGGTTGTTAAAAAACTGCCAGACTGCCGTCTGAAATATCACATTTGTACAAGAAAGACCCGGTGGGGCACCTTGCCGCCACCGGGCTGTTCTAGGGGGGACATCAGCCACCCGGCCTGCAACAAATGCAGGTCTAGCGCACAGTCGTGGTCTCCGTGGTCGTCACCGAACTCCGCGCTGGGGCATGATAGGTGGTGACGTTACCCGTGGTGGTGGCAACCGGGCTCACCGTCGTGCGGACGGTTTCCGTCGTCGTCTGGGTCGACACTGTCGGCGGAGGAGGCGGAGATTCACAACTGCTCAACGCCAGGGCGGTTCCCAAAGTCAGGGCCGAGATAATCAGTTTCATTGGATATCGGGGTTTGAATTCCGGCCGCCCGGCAGGAGCAGCCATTCCCATCCCTTTCTAGCGGTGAATATGCCACGCCGCCCGCCGCGATGTAACTGACTGATCCTGAGCCGTTCGCAGAATAAGTTCCAGATTCTTCACGCCTCTTCCTCTTGCTGAATGCAACGGGGACCTCACCTTCATGAGCAAGTTGCACGACAGGGTTTCAGTTTTGGGACCGTTGTAAATCTTCCGCCCGCCCGGAAGTGCCCTCACCGCTGCCAGCGGGCCGTGCCCCTGCCATACAGTTCTCAGCCCTGCCCATGCCCTACTGCACCCCACTCTCTCGAATCGCCCTTCTGGGGGCGTCCTGCCTCACGGTCGCGATGGCGCTCCCTGCCGCCGCTGCCGGTGACTTCCCGGTCCCTCCGGACAACCAGCCCCTCACCGTCCCCTTCCCGACCGCCGAGGAATCGCTGAAAAAGCTGCAGCTTCCCCAGGGCTTCAAGGCCACGCTTTTCGCGGCCGAGCCCGACATCAACAACCCCATCGCCTGCTGCTGGGATGAAAAAGGCCGCCTCTGGGTCGCGGAGAACTTCACCTACTCCGACAGCAAAGAGCGCTACGACATGAAGCTGCGGGACCGGATCCTCATCTTCGAGGACACGGACAACGACGGCAAGTTCGACAAACGCACCGTGTTCTCAGACGACGTCCAGATGCTTACCAGCATCGAGCGCGGTCTGGGCGGCGTCTGGGCCGTGTGCCCGCCCCATCTGCTCTTCATCCCGGACAAGGACGGCGATGACAAACCCGATGGCCCGCCGCAGGTCATGCTGGACGGCTTCAGCACCCAGGCCGCCAGCCGACACACCTTTGCCAACGGCCTGAAGTGGGGCCCGGATGGCTGGCTCTACGGCCGCTGCGGCATCAGCAGCACGTCCTATGTGGGCACGCCGGAGACTCCTACGGAGAAGCGCCAGGGCATCGCCGGCGGTCTGTGGCGCTATCAGCCCGGGCAGAAGAAGTTTGAGATCGTGTGCTACGGCACCACGAACCCCTG
>NZ_BATR01000176.1 GCF_000739655.1 Verrucomicrobium sp. BvORR106
ACCCAGCGCGCCCAAGAGCCGGGACGGCTCTTCTACCTTCTCTTTCGCGGGCATCCGCCACTGTAGAAGAACCGTCTCGGTTCTTGCTCCCGCAATCACCCAACGCGCCCAAGAGCCGGGACGGCTCTTCTACCTTCTCTCTCACGGACATCCGCCCTTACCTCCTCCTCCCACCACGTCCCCACCCAAAAAGAAAGGCTTGAGCAAATGCGGTTTTTTCAAGAGGATTACCCAACCCCTACGGTGATTTTGCCATGCTCTTCCGCAGTCCGTTCTCGATCCCCTATGCTCCCACCCTGGCCCTCGTGGCCGTGATCTGGGGAGGCTTCCATCCCAAGTCATTTGCCCAGTCCCCCAGTGCGCCGCTCTCTCAGGCACAACTCGACAAGCTCCCCAAGCGGCTGTCCCTGCTGAACGAGATGGAATTCACCCAGTGGCTCCTGGGCACAGAATGGGAGTACGAGTCCGATGGAAAGGTGCGCACGCTCTGGTTTGTCACCCCCACCTGTCAGATCTGGACAGAAGAGAAGGGCACCTCCATTCAGAGGAGCTGGGGCTACACGACCACAAAAGGCACCGCACTCGCATACTACGAGGCTTCCGAACGCAAAGGCCCTCGTCTGGTCACCATCAATGAAGACCTCCAATCCGCCACGCTCGACTCCATCGGCAAGCGACTCCCCATGCGCCTCCTCGGCCGTCGTTTTCCCAGGCCTCTCGAGGTGAGCATGACCCTGCCTGAGTTCGAGGAATGGATGAAGGCGCGCGTGCTCCAGAGTGACAACAAAGTCTGGCTCGGTGAGGACGGGTATCTGCGATGGAACTCGGACAAAGACAAGGCCAGGTACAGCTTCCCCGCTCCCGGTCTGGTGGAATGTGAGTGGAACAACCGCTGGAACCGCAGTCTGGTGATCGTGGACCCCAACATGAAAACCTATCGCTGGTTCTCAGGTTGGGGAACCGACGGCGGAAAGATCGAATCAACCAAACGCTCGTCGCCAGCAACCGTCGCCACGGTACAAGGAGCAGGTCCCGTCGCGATCAGGAAGCGCCTCTCCTCCGTGGGTGGCCTCCTCGTCGTGCCGCTCGGAAACTCCCGCTATGCGGGCAAGACCTCCAAGCTCTCCATCACGGCGCTCAAAATGGAGAAGAATGATCCCGCCATCATCGGCTTCAATCAGGAGGTCGGAGAGGACATGAGCAAAGCCCTCAAAGAGGTTTGCAAATACCAAACGCTGCGTCACGACGGCTGGCCCCGCGGTCACAAGATGGAGATCTTTTTTGAAGACAAGTACTCCCCCAAAGACGGCCCCTCTGCGGCCGTGGCCTGCGCGCTGTTGGTGGAATCGCTTGTGCTCAACGTGGAGCTGGACCCTGGATTCAGTGTCACCGGCGATCTCAACGCGGATGGTTCCGTGCAACCTATCGGCGGAGTGATCGCCAAACTCCGAGGAGCGGCCAAAGGAGGGCAAAAGATCGCCGCCATCCCCCAGAAGAACCGGACTAGCGCCCTGGACCTCGCTGTGGGCGAGGGTGCCACACCCTTTGTGGGGCTGCAGCTCTTCAGCGTGGACACCTTCGACGAAGCCCTCGCCCTGGCGCGCAAAGACAGAGCCCCGGCACTGGCGGAAGCCCTCACCGCTTTTGATGCTGTGAGCGCGAGAATCAGATCCAGTCCCGGACTGCTCGGAACGCCCGCGATCCGCGAAGCGCTGGGTGGAGTGGTCACTGCCGCCCCCAACCACGTGTCTGCCCGCCTGCTGCTGGCCATGGCGGAAGGTCGACTCCCCGGCCAGTTCAGCGCATCTGGTTCTCTGGATGCGGTGGATCAAGCGGTAGCGACCATTCGCGAGGCGACCGACACCGATCTCAGCGCCACCAGCTCGCTCGACAGCGGCAAGCTGAGTGCCTCCCGCAACCGCCTGCAACGCCTGCGCGGTAAGGTGGACAACCGCGTGCAGCCCTATGTGGACGCCTGGATCACCTGGGCCAGCTTGGCCGACCAGATGATCTCCCGACGCTCCGCGCCGCCGCAAGTGATTGAGCAGTTCAAGGCCGCCATTTCACGCATCAGTGCCGAGGCCAAAAAACTCGAAGGCAACAGCGAGTTCATGGAAGAAGTGCTGCGGTGACTTAGAGCAGCATCTGGCTGAATGCGCAGGTCCTGCGCGCTTGGCGACAGCTTCCAGCGCCTAAAAATATTTAGCAGGGCTCCACAGGGCCACAGAGGAAAGAAACCTTGTTGGTGGACGCTATTGTCCTCAGAATTGCGCGATCCCCCACCCAAACGGCCATGCCAACCCGATTCAACTTCTACAGCCGTCCACTATTGCCCGTGCTGGCGGCGTCCAGTCTTGTCATGAGTGCATTCACCCATGTGGTCAGGGCGCAGGCTAACGCCGAAACGGGAGCCCTGACGCCGGAGGAGGTGCGGGCGTTTCCCACCCGACTCTCCCTCATGAAACTCGAGGAATTCAGCCGCTGGCTGGTGGGCACTGAATGGGAGTTTGAGCTCAACGGCAAAACCGAAAGATACTGGTTCGCGACTCCTTACGTGACCGTATTCTCGCATCCCGACGACATCAAATCCCACAAGGCTTTTGCGTATCAAGCCAGCGGACCGGGAGTGCTCAATTGGTACTGGTATCCGAACAAAAAACAGGGGCCGCAGAAACTGACGGTGGCCGACGATCTGAAGAGTGCCGAGCTGGACAACACTCGTGTACAGCGTCCGGTCAAGCTGATCGGCCGACGATACCTTCAATCTGTCAGCACCCAGATGACTGTTCCTGAATTCGGAGACTGGTTGTTGACGCATGAACTGCGGAATCACAATCGAATCCGGTTTGGTGCCGATGGTTATCTCGTCTGGAATGCAGAAAAAGAACGCGCTCAGTTCAAGGCGGTGGCGACGGGTGTGATCGCGACGCAAACCTCGAATCCCTGGATTCGCAGCTTGGTGGTCTTCGAGTCCGACTTAAAACAATACCGTTGGCTGTCCTGGTGGGGAAATGAGACAGGCAAAGTCGTCGAAGCTGCCGGAGTGACTGCAGCGAAGACACCCGCCGCCAGCATCTCCGGCTCAGCAGCCATCCCGATCAAAAAGCGCCTCTCCTCCGTGGGCGGCCTTCTCGTCGTGCCCCTCGGCGACTCACGCTATGCGGGCAAGACGTCCAAGCTTTCCATCACCGCTCTCAAGATGGAGAAGGACGCCCCCGCCACCATCGGCTTCAACCAGGAAGTCGGCGAGAGCATGGGCAAGGCCCTCACAGAAGTTTCCAAGTACCACACCCTCCGCCATGACGGCTGGCCCCGTGGCCAGAAGATGGAAATCTTCTTTGAGGACAAGTACTCACCCAAAGATGGCCCCTCCGCCGCCGTGGCCTGCGCCCTGCTGGTGGAATCTCTCGTCACCGGCGTGGATCTGGATCCGGGCTTCTGTGTCACCGGCGATCTCAATGCCGATGGTTCAGTGCAACCCATCGGTGGAGTAATCGCCAAACTCCGTGGCGCGACCAAAGGTGGCCTGAAGATCGCCGCCATCCCCCAGAAGAACCGGACCAGCGCCCTGGACCTTGCTGTGGGCGAGGGAGCGACGCCCTTTGTCGGGCTGCAACTCTTCAGCGTGGACACCTTTGACGAAGCTCTCGCCCTGGCGCGCAATGATCGCACTCCAGCACTGGCGGAAGCGATCACTGCTTTTGATGCCGTGAGCGCGAGGATCAAATCCAGTCCCGGACTGCTCGGTACGCCCGCGATCCGCGACGAGCTGGCCAAGGTGGTGACCGCCGCCCCCAACCATGTGTCTGCCCGCCTGCTGCTGGCCATGGCAGAGGCTCGGCTCCCCGGCCAGTTCAGCGCCTCCGGTTCTCTGGAGGCCGTGGATCAAGCCGTGGCCGCCATTCGTGAAGCGACCGACACCGATCTCAGTGCCACCAGCTCGCTCGACAGCGGCAAACTGAGTGCCTCCCGCAACCGACTCCAACGCCTGCGAGGTATGGTGGACACCCGGGTGCAACCCTATGTGGATGCCTGGATCACCTGGGCCAGTCTGGCAGACCAGATGATCTCCCGACGCTCTGCGCCCCCGCAGGTCATCGAGCAGTTCAAGGCCGCCGGTTCACGCATCAATGCCGAGGCCAAGAAACTCGAAGGCAACAGCGAGTTCATGGAAGAGGTGCTTAGGTAGCACGATGCCGGCAAGATCCTTTGCTTTCATCAAGCGATCCACTCCGGGATCACCCTGCCACCGACATCGGTCAGGCGGAAGTCCCGGCCCTGGAACCGATGCGTGAGCTTCAGGTGATCCAGGCCAAAGAGGTGCAACAGCGTGGCGTGGAAGTCATTGATATGCACGGGATCCTTCGTGATGCTCCAGCCGATTTCATCCGTCTCACCATAGGTCTGCCCGCCCTTGATGCCGCCGCCGGCCATAAGCATGGTGAAGGCAAAAGGATGATGATCCCGCCCTGTGACATTGGGATTTCCGCCCCGGTTCTCACCAAGCGGAGTCCTGCCAAACTCGCTGCACCAGATGACCATGGTGGAGTCCAGCAGGCCACGGTCCTTCAGATCTTTGATGAGCGCGGCAATCGGTTGGTCCGCCATGCCGGAGTTAAAGGCCAGCTCAGGGTTCAAGTTGGAGTGATGATCCCAGGACGCATGCATGATGCTGACGAAGCGCACCCCGCGTTCCACAAGGCGACGAGCCACCAGACAGTTCGAGGCAAAACTTTTGTACTGGCCGGGTCCACCCGCCCGGGAGGCCTTCACATCCATGTCCTTGCGGTTCACCCCGTACATCTCCAAGGTTTGCTCGCTCTCCCCTCTTAGATCGATGAGCTCTGGTGCGGCACTCTGCATGCGAAAGGCCAGTTCATAAGCTGAGATGCGGCTGCGAATCTCGGGATCCTGGAACTGGTCAAACCGGGCCTGGTTCAGCTCCATCAGCGCGTCCAACCCGCGGCGTTGCAACTCCGGTGGAAGCCCTTCGGGATTCTGCAGATTGAGCACCGGCTCCCCCTGATTGCGGAACAGCACCCCGGCGTAGTGGCTGGGCAGGAATCCGCTCTGCCACAAGGAGGCTCCTCCACTGGTCCCCCGGCCTGCAGTCAGCACAACATAGCCCGGCAGATTCTGGGACTCGCTGCCCAGGCCGTAGTTCAGCCACGAACCCATGGTGGGCAGGCCAAACGTGGCCCGCCCGCTGTGCAACAGCAACTGACCAGGATGATGGTTGAACTGATCCGTGTGCATCGACCGCACCATGAGCAGATCATCGGCACAGGTCGCCAGATGCGGGAGCAGGTCGCTGAAGTCCATGCCGCACTCGCCATGTTTGCTGAAAGTGCGAGGACTCCCCAACAGGCGGGCGGTCTCCTTCTTGATGAAGGCGAACCGGACGTTCTTCGTCATGCTCTCCGGCAACGGCTGGCCATGCAGTTCATTGAGCTTGGGCTTGGGATCGAAGAGATCCATCTGGCTGGGGGCCCCCTCCATGAAGATGCAGATGCAGTTCTTGGCCCGAGCCGGGAAGTGCGGCAGCCGAGCCGCCAGCGGATCCCCCGCCAGGCTTCCCTGCCCCTCGACCGCGGCGCTGGCAGGCACCAGGAGACCTTCCTGCGTGAGCATGGACCCCAGCGCCATCATGCCCAGACCACTGGCGGTGGTGGTCAGAAATTCCCGGCGGGTCTGGGCTGCAAGTGGGTGCATGGCGTTCATCGCAGTGGGTTCAGGGGGTGGGCTCACTCTCGCGTGATGAACTCGTCCAGGTTCAGAACAATGCGCGCCGTGGCCGCCCAGGCGGCGAGCTCGGCGGGAGCCACGGATGACACCTCGAACCCCTTGACGAACTTTGTCGCCTCCTCGGGGTGCGCGAGATACCAGCGACGAGATTCGTTCAGCAGCCCCTGCAGTGAAGCCAGTTCACCACTCGCGCCATGGCGGGAGAGACAAATGAAAAGCAACTGGTCCAGCCCCGCCGCATCCGCAGTCGGCGTTTCCTTCAAGACCCGCGCAGCCAACCCCTTCGCCGCATCAGCAAAAGTTCCTGCGTTGAGCGTCGTGAGCGCCTGTAGCGGTGTATTACTCACCGTCCGCTTCACGTTGGTGGTGTTGGCATCCGGACAGTCGAAAGTGGTCAGGTCAGGATGGGGGGCGGTTCGTTTGAAGAAGGTGTACATGCCCCGCCGGTAGCGATCCTCGCCGGTGCTGGTGGCCCACTTGAAGTTGTTGGCGTAGCTCAGTTCCGCGATGCTTGGCGGCAGAGGTGGATAGACGCTCGGGCCGCCCACCTTGGCGCTGAGCAGCCCGCTGGCAGCCAGATTAAGGTCCCGCACAATTTCCGCCTCCACCCGCAGGCGGTTCTGGCGATGCAGCAGGCGGTTCAAGGGATCAACATCTGCCAGCTCCGGCCGATGGGCGCTGGACTGCCGGTAGGTGGCAGACATCAGGATGGTCTTGATGACGCGCTTGCGGCTCCAGCCTTCTCGAGATACAAAATCACCCGCCAGCCAGTCAAGCAGCTCTGGATGAGACGGGCGCTCGCCGCGCACGCCGAAGTCGTTGACGGTGCGGACCAGGCCCTCGCCAAAGAGCCGGGCCCAGATGTGGTTCACGGTGACCCGCGGTGTCAGCGGGTTGTCGGGGCCGACCAGCCACTGTGCCAGATCCAGGCGGTCCGCAGCCTTGCCGTCCCCTTTTCTCCCCGGAAGCGCGGGGAGGACCGCGAGCCCCCCAGGCGACACCGTTTCAGCGGGACTCAGGAAATCACCCCGATGCAGGCGATGGGTGGACCTCGGATCCTGCGTGCGCTGGGCGATCACCCGGACATCCATCAGGGGAGGCTTTGGCAGACGTTTCCGCGCGATTTCCAATGCCTCGGAGGCGGCCCGGGTCTCAGGATCGCGCTTCTCCGCCCAGTCCAGCAGGGGCTTGATCACCACATCATTCCGGCGGAGCGGCTCCTCATTCAAAACGCGCAGCACCTCAGACGGCGCGACGGACTCCTCCGTGAGTACCGCGCTGCCCAGCAGCCGGAACCGGCCGATGTTGTGGTTCCCGCTTTTGTAAGCCTGGTCCAGGCTGACAAAGAGCTTCAGCCCTGGGCCTGGGGTCACCGGCTCCTCGAACTGGACAGTGAGCTGGTGCGCCTGCCCAAACTGGGGCTGCACGGCCCAGCCCGTTTCGCGATCTCCGTCCACAGCAGCCTTGGCAGTGAAGCTCTTTTGCTCAAAATCCGCCACGGCCGAGTGCAAAGCCACCGGCACGGCCGAGGCAGCATCCCGGCCCACGGAGACCTTGAGTTCACTCAGCACAAAGTTGCCCTTGCCCGCCCGTCCAGGTCCGCCCCCCGGAAGGGACTCATCAGGCAGCACCTCCAGCTGCAAGGCCATGAGAGGCTCACTCCAGGAGTTCACCGTGATTTCATAGACCTCTTGTTTCGATTGCCCGCCACCGGCCAACCACGAGCCATCCTCCTTGCGCGTGAAGGTGGTCTGCTTGCTTGACGAATGAACCTCCGTCACCTCCAGCGGCTCGTACTTTGCCTTGGCCGGATTCCGACGGGCCGCGGTCAGCCTCTCCTGGAGGGGCTTTTCCCAGGCAGCGAGACGACCACGCAAGCCTGCCCGCGCCTCATCCAGCCGCTTTTGCAGGGTGCCGAGCTTGGCGGCATCGGCCCCGTGTTGTTTCTCATACTCCTCCCAGGCGCTTTGCGAGGTCGTGACCTGCCGTGTCGCTTCGTCGCCGTTGTTAAAAAAGGCGTACAGCTGGAAGTACTCGTTGTGGGAGATCTGGTCGTACTTGTGCGAATGGCAGCGGGCGCAGCCGACGCTGAGCCCCAACCAGACTGATCCCGTCGTCTCCGTCCGGTCAAACACAGCCTCCACGCGGAACTGCTCTTGATCAGTGCCGCCCTCCGTGTTCGTGAGGGTTTGGCGGTGAAATGCGGTGGCCAGGACTTGCTCAGGCCCTGCGGCTGGCAGGAGGTCCCCGGCGAGCTGTTCCACCGTGAACTGGTCAAAGGGCAGATCCTTGTTCACCGCCTGAATCACCCAGTCGCGGTATCTCCAGGCATCGGGCCTCGGGCGGTCTTTCTCATAGCCATCGCTGTCTGCATACCGGGCCATGTCCAGCCAGTGGCGTCCCCAGCGCTCCCCAAAGTGCTGGGAGGCAAGAGCAGCATCCACCATCTTCTCATAGGCATCAGAAGAAGAATCTCCTACGAAGGCCTCCACCTGTTGCGGACTGGGCGGCAACCCTAGAAGATCCAGATGGACCCTGCGGATCAGGGTGGCCCGACCTGCCTCCGGGGAGGGCTGGATGCCAGCCGCTTCCAGTTTGGCCAGGATAAAGCGGTCGATCTCGCCTCGAGGCCACTGGGTGTCCCGGGTTGGCGGTGGCCCATCCTTGGCCAAGGGGCGATAGGCCCAGTGCGCCGGCCAGTCGGCACCGGCAGCCACCCAAGCCCGCAGGGTGGCCACTTGGCTGGGAGAGAGCGCCTTGCGATCCTCAGGAGGCATCCGTTCGTCCAGTTGACGCGTCTCCACCCGGGTGATCACCGCACTCGCCCCGGCATTGCCCGGGACAAGGCCGGCGTGACCACTTTTCAGCACCTTGATCGCATCGGCCTTCGTGGTGAGGGCAAGCCCGCCCTTGGCCTTGTCCAGACTGTGGCACTCCAGACAGTGCTCTGCGAGGATCGGGCGGACATCGCGGTCGAAATCAGGCGTTGGCTCTGCGCCCGCCCCCATTAATGGAAGCGAAATCACCCCAATCCCAAGGAGGGTGAGGTGGGTCAGGGGCAATCTGAGGCCGGACATGACACCGTTTGGGGAAAAGATCGCGTGGTGCGATCACGCGTACAACGGCCTGAGACGCCGTGTTTTGCATCCGAATGACAATCTCACCGCTTCCCGGCACATTCCGCAGACGGGGAAATAAACTTGACCCAGGTGGTAAGATGTGTACAGTCGCTTCCCTTTCCGCGCCAACGCGCGGCCCCGAATGCCCCATAACATTCGATCCCTGCCATGAAAAAGGAAATTCATCCCGAAACTCACGAAACCACGATCACCTGTACTTGTGGAGCGGTCTATCATACGCTCTCCACGGTGAAAAACCTCCGTATCGGTATTTGCGCCCAGTGCCACCCGTTCTTCACCGGTGAGCAGCGCTTCGTGGACACCGCTGGTCGCGTTGACAAGTTCGCCCAGCGTTACGGTTCGACCTCCGCTACCCGCCGCACGAAGCCCAAGGCTGCTGCCCCCACGGCCTAGCGACGGCATCTTTGCTTTTCAGAAAAACGGTGATCGCGCCCTTGGTGGCGCGTCACCGTTTTTTGTTTCTCGTGTGCTGGTCCCGTCGTTTTCGCAGCTTCGACTGCCGTAAGTTCTTTTGTCAGCTTGTTGGGTTTCCCCCTCCCCATCGGATTCGGTTCTACCGCTGGCTTCGCCGACCGACTCCCTTCCCCCCACTTCCCGCTCCCGCCATGGACTACTCCTCGATCATCGAAAAGAAGAAGGACCGCTTCTCTGAGTTGGAGGAGATGATGGGCCATCCGAACTTCTACGACGACAACCGCAAAGCGGGTGACCTGCTCCGGGAGCACCGCTCGCTGGAAGCCCTCGTCAAGGCTTGGACCGAATACCAGCGCACCGAGCAGCAGATCGCGGACAACCAGGAACTGGCGAGATCCGGCGATGCAGAACTGGCCGAGCTGGCTGAAGAAGAACTACCGGGACTGCAAACCCGTCTGGTGGAGCTCGAGGCTGAAGTCCAGCGCCACATCCTGCCTCCCGATCCCCTGGAAGGTCGCGATGTCATCATGGAAATCCGCGCCGGCACCGGTGGGGACGAAGCCGCTATTTTCGCAGGCGACCTCTACCGCATGTACAACCGCTACGCTGAGGAGCGCGGCTGGAAGATCGAGTCCATGGAAGCCAGCCCCTCCGATGCAGGCGGCTACAAGGAAGTGGTGTTCAAGGTCAGCGGCGAGGACGTCTTCCGCACCTTGAAGTATGAGAGCGGCGTGCACCGCGTGCAGCGCGTACCTGCCACCGAGGCTCAAGGCCGTATTCACACCTCCGCTGCGACGGTCGCCGTGCTGCCAGAGGCTGAGGAAGTGGACCTCCAACTCAAGCCCGATGAGCTCCGTATTGAAGTCTGTCGCGCCAGCGGTCACGGAGGCCAGGGGGTGAACACCACCGACTCCGCCGTGCAGGTGATGCACCTTCCTACGGGCATGATTGTCCGCTGTCAGGACGGCCGCAGTCAGCTCAAGAACAAGGAGAAGGCGATTACGATCATGCGTTCCCGCCTGCTCGAAAAGAAGCAGCAGGAAGAGGCCGCCAAATACTCTGCCCACCGCAAAGCGCTCATCGGTGGCGGCGGTCGCGAAGAGAAGATCCGCACCTACAACTACCCCCAGAACCGCATCACCGACCACCGGATCGACGTGACGCTCTACAATCTGGACATGTTCGTGGACGGCCGCATCGGAGACTTGGTGGACAAGCTTCAGGCCAGCGAAATCCTTGACCGCCTCGCCGAGGCGGGCTTGGCTTAACCTCGGTTGAGGTGGAGGTGCCGCTGCGCCACAGCCATGAGCGGCGCGACTGACAGCTCCCGTTTGCTCCAGACACCTGGCACTTAGACACTCGGAGCTGACGCCGCGTCAGCTTCAGGCGGCGAAGGCGGGGTGATCACGCATTTCTGCAGATCACGCAAACTGCACAGCCCCAAGAAATCCGCCCCCTTCATGGCACGCGCGCCTTCAATGCGAGTGCCCCCGAAGCGATCACGATCACTGTCGAACACCGCATTCACAAACTCCCGGCTGCCCACGGCCGCACCTGCGGTGAAGTATCGCACTCGACAGCGCAGCACCTCCCGCACGGTCAGTTCACCGCTTTGGGCCTTCACTCGGTTGACCGCCTCCCGGTCAATACCAGCCTTCGCTCTCCCTGCATCGCGCCGAATTTGCTGCGTGATAAGATCGCCCGCGTCCCCCGCCACATACAGCATGCGACGGTAGTGCGACAGGACCTCACCCTTGGACAACTCACGACGCGCCAGGCAGTTCGAAACCGTTGCCAGACCGGACCTTGCAGCATCCGCCCCGGCGATGGCAGCCCCGTAGCCGCTCCAGGGATAGTCCTTCGGGTCATCTACCAAGCCAGCCCGCACCGGGTTTAGGTCGATGTAGGCAGCCACCATGCCCAGAGCGGCGGGCCCACCCTCCACCATCGTGCTCCGGAAGCGGTCCTCCCAGAGGGTACCGCGACGTTCGTGATGCTTGTTGAACCACTGGGTGAACCTCTGTTTCAGCGTCTTCATGAACTGACTGACGTCCCACATCCGGGAGAACCAGCCTGCGATCACCTGCTGCGCCGCCAAATCGGCTCCTGTCTGCCGATATTGCCTCACCTGCTCCTCCACCCGCCAAGCGGTCTTCTCACCGAAACAATCTCTGATATGCCCCAGCAGCCACGCCTCAGAAGGCATCAATGACGGCCGCTGCGGCACCTCCACCAGGAGATGGAAGTGGTTCGACATGAGGCAAAACGTCACCACCCGCACCTGGCAGAACCGCTCATACATGCGCATCAACTCCAGGAACCGCCGCTTCTCCGCCTGCTCAAGGACGAATCGCCGGTCCACCACGCGGGACACGCAGTGGTAGTAAGCCACTTTCCAATCCGCCGGAGCCCGCAATCTCGATCGCCGCATGCCAAATAAAGGGACAGACACTTTATTGATGCAAATGCAATTTTCATTGTTCTTACGAACAGTATCGTGAGGCATGGGACCGGACCTCATCCTCGATTTGGACTGCTTCTTCGCCTCGGTGGAGCAGCAGCTCGATCCCCGTCTGCGAGGGCGTCCGGTGGCGGTGGTGCCGGTGAAGTCGGACTCCACCTCCTGCATCGCCGCCAGCAAGGAGGCCAAAAGGTGTGGGGTGAAGACTGGGACTCGGGTCCGGGATGCTCGGCAACTCTGCCCGGATATCATCCTCGTGGAATCCCGACCCCGACTTTACACGGAGTACCACCAGCGCTTTGTCACCGCTCTGGAATCCCGCATCCAGGTGGCCGAGGTCATGTCTATTGACGAAGCCTGGTGCCTTCTGCCCAAGTCCGTCAACCATCGCACTCAGGCGGAAGCCTTTGCCCGCTCGCTGAAGGCCACGCTCACCAGCCAAGTGGGCGACTGGCTCACCTACTCCATTGGCATCGCTCCGAATCGATTTCTGGCCAAACTCGCGTCAGACATGGCCAAACCCGACGGCCTTTTCATGATCGAGCAGGCGGACCTTCCCCACTGCCTGCATCGTCTGAAGCTCCGGGATTTCTGCGGCATCGGACAGAAAATGGAAACCCGGCTGGTCTCCCACGGTATCCGCACCGTAGCGCAGCTGACTTCCGCCACGCGCGAGACGCTGCACCACGTCTGGGGTGGCATCGGCGGGGTCCACCTCTGGCACTGGCTGCGCGGGGAGGTGACGGAGACCCCGCCCACCCAACGACGGACCATTGGGCACTCCCACGTCCTTCCGACCCGACTTCGCAATGATCTTGGCACCCACGCCGTGGTCTGTCGCCTCCTCCAGAAGGCCGCGATGCGGCTGCGCAAAATGGGATCACTTCACCTGTCGCCTGGAGCTCTTCATCAAGTACACCAACAGCCCCACTTGGTCCTCCGACATCTCCTTCTGCGATACACAGGACACCTTCCGTCTGCTGGAAGCCCTCGAGGTGCTCTGGGAACGCCGCCCCCGCAGACCGGGCCTGGAGCCCAAGGCCACGGGCGTCAATCTCTCCGGCCTTGCCCCCGCCACCAAGGTCACCCCCAGCCTCCTCAGCTTTGACAAACGCCAGCAGCAACTCTGCGGCCTGATGGATGCCATCAACAAACGCTATGGGCAGAACACCGTGTGCTTCGGCGGCGCGCTGGGGGCCTTGGAGTACACCCCCATGCGCATTGCGTTCACGCGCATCCCTGATCCTGAAACCGAAAGCTGACGCCGCATCGGGCTTGCGCTTTGCTGGGGCTGCCGTTACAAAAACGCCATGCACGACCCACGCATAGATCAACTCGCCACCCAGCTCGTCCGCTATTCGACCAGTGTGAAAAAAGGCGACCGCGTTCTTCTCGACATCTACGACGCGCCCAACTCCATCTGCCTGGCCCTGATCCGTGCCGTCGTCGCTGCCAAAGCCATCCCAGTGGTCAAACTGCATGATGCCACGATCACCCGCGAGCTCATGAAGCACGCGGACCCGGATGGGTACGACATGCTTTCCAAAAACAACCTCGATCTCATGAAGGAGATCGACGTGTACATCGCCATCCGAGGCAGCCACAACATCACCGAAATGGCCGACGTTCCGGCGGACAAGATGAAGCTGGTCATGGAGAAGATGCGCCCGGTCATCAACGAGCGCGTCAACAACACCCGGTGGTGCGTCCTGCGCTGGCCCACCTCCGCCATGGCCCAACAGGCCAGCATGAGCACCGAGGCCTTTGAGGACTTCTACTTCCGCGTTTGCCTCCTGGACTACAAGGCTCTCCTCCCCGCCATGAACTCCCTGAAGAAGCTCATGGACAAGGCCAACCAAGTCCACATCAAAGGCCCAGGCACCGATCTGAAATTCAGCCTCAAGGGTCTCAAGGCCATCGCCTGCGGCGGCACCCACAACATTCCCGACGGCGAAGTCTTCTCCGCTCCGGTCCGCGACAGCGTGGAAGGCGTCATCACCTACAATGCCCCGACCGTTTATCAGGGCATCGCTTTCGACAACGTGCGCCTTGAGTTCAGCCAGGGCAAGATCGTCAACGCCACGGCCAACAACACGAAGGCGATCAACAAGATCCTCGATAGCGACGAAGGCGCCCGCTACATCGGTGAGTTCGCCATCGGCTTCAACCGCGAGATCCGCGAGCCCATGCGCGACATTCTGTTCGACGAGAAGATCGCCGGTTCCTTCCACTTCACGCCCGGCCAGGCCTATGAAGGCGTGGCAGACAACGGCAACCGCAGCCAGGTGCACTGGGACCTCGTCAACATCCAGCGCCCCGACTACGGCGGCGGTGAGATCTGGTTCGACAACGTCCTGATCCGCAAGAACGGCAAGTTCCTGCCCAAAGAACTGGCCAAGCTGAACTAGCTTCATCCGGCCTGCTATCGAGCGCTGGACTGGTGAATTCTCCACCAGTCTGGCGCAAAAAACGCCCCTCTCTGGGGCCCTCTTCCGGCGAATCGAATCGCCTGCTGGCGCAATTCCTTCTCCGTGCTAGCATCCCTCCCGACATGTCTGCCTTTGCCTTTAGGATGAATCTCCGCACCCTCGCCCTCCTTGCCCTGGCTGCGCTGCCCATGCTCGGGCTGAGCTCGTGCTCCTCGACGTCCAAGATCAAAGGCATCCCAGACAAACTCCCGCCGATCACGTTGACTGGGACCGTTCGCACCCCTCCCCACTCGATGCCCAGCCATGCGTATCCGTTCGATTCCGGCGGTCGCTACGTCAGTGACTGGGCAGCGGAAGGCGAACGCCGTTCTGGTCGCTCCGCCGCAGCCACTTCCGACGACCAGGAAAAGTGGACCGGCTCGCATGAAGGAGCCGCCACCGGGCGTCGCATCGTCATCAAGACGACCACACCCAAGTCCAAGAGCTCCAGTTCCAAGACTGCCTCGTCTAAATCCAAGTCCAGCAAGACCAAGTCTGGCAGCAGCAGCGGCGGTGGTGGCAGCTATGTGGTGAAAAAGGGCGATACGCTCTCCTCAATCGCCCGACGCAACGGCACTTCGGTCGCAAAAATTAAATCCGCCAACGGCATGAGTTCCGACTTCCTGAGCGTCGGAAAGTCCCTTAAGATTCCCCGTTAGCGATTCAACCTGAGGCCGGGAATCTCCGGAGAACGCGAGCATCGAGAAAGCACCCTTCACCTCGACAGCTTTATGTCCCTCCCAGGTAGGCGCGTCTCTTCCCGGCTTCAGCGGACCCCTCTTACTCTGGCGGCCATTCTGGTTTGGGGGATTCTGACACTCCTCGCCAGCACCACCCCGGCCCGGGCCTTCCAACTGGTGGTCGTAGATCCCGGCCATGGCGGTGCCGATGGGGGCACCTCCTGGCACGGCCTGCTGGAGAAGACGCTCACCCTGGATGTCGCGAAGCGCCTCGAAACTATCCTCCGGGACCAGGGCATTACCACGGTGATGACCAGGCGGTACGACAAGACCGTGTCGCTCGACGATCGGGCCATCATGGCCAACC
>NZ_BATR01000175.1 GCF_000739655.1 Verrucomicrobium sp. BvORR106
GGGGGTCGAGGGAGCGTAGCGACTGACACCTCCGGAAGGTCAAAGCGAGTATTGCATCCCGGAGTGGATGCCAGCGACGTCCCTTTGCCGGCGCACGTTGCTATCACCCCTCCGGGGTGAACGTAGATTCTTATTCCCCGGGGGTATCGCTACGCTCAACCCCCAGCTAATAGCTGGGATGCCTCCGGCATCCGACTTCCGCGCCGCTCTGCTCCGATCTTAGTCGGTCATCGACTCCGCAAGGGATTTGTACCACAGCCTAAGGTTGCCGAGCTTCAAGCGAGGCTACCTTGGGTGGCCAACATCGCGACCGTCAGGTGTGAAGGCCGGTAGAACATGCACCCGCTCCAGCACCGCCAACATCTCCACGGCCATTTGATCGACATGCTCCCGCTCCCACAACCAAGAGCCGGGACGGCTCTTCTACCTTCCCCACAGCGACGACACATTCCCTGCATCCTCCCGCCCCCCACTCCATCACTCCATCACTCCATCACTCCCCTCCCGCTCCCCCACCTAAATCAATTTCTGCATGTAAACCACATCCAGCCACTGGCCGAACTTGAACCCCACCTCTTTGAAATAGCCGCACTGGACGAAACCAAACTTCGCGTGCAATCCCACACTGGGGGCCTGGCTGGCATCAATAACGGCAATCACCGCGTGGTGCCCGAGCTGCGTGGCCCGGTCCAGCAAATCTCCCAAAAGCACACTGCCCAAGCCCTTGCCTTGAACCTCATGGTGCAGGTACACAGAATTTTCCACAGTGTGGCCATAAGCAGCCCGGGGATGAAATTTGTTGAGCGCCCCCCAGCCCACGATTTTCCCGTCTTCCTCGGCCACTGTCACCGGGTGACGCACGCCGTGCGCATCAAACCACGCCTGGCGCTCCTCCAGGGTGGAGGGCTCTGTTTGATACGTGCACGTGGAGTGCAGCACGTAGTGATTATAGATGTCGTTGATGACCGGAAGGTCTTCGCGGCGGGCGAGGCGCAGGGTGGGCATGGCAGGGAGGTGGCGAAGCTTTGGCTAGAATCCAGCCCCTGACAAGGAGCAGCATGGCCGGCCCTTGCATCCCCACCCGGTGACGGTAGTAGTGATTTCCCGCTTCGCTTCTCATGCCCAGCAAACCCATCATCGCCCTCACCATGGGAGACCCCGCCGGAGTCGGTCCGGAAGTCTGCCTGCAGTTGCTCGCCAACCAGGAAGTGACCACCCAATGCTCTCCGGTCATCTTTGGCAGCGCTGCCATCCTGGAAAGGGTCTCCCAGGCGACGGGATTCCCTCTGCCGGACACCGTCATCCCACGGGAAGCCTGGAAGCGCACGCATTCCAACCTGGATGTGCCTGCCATTCTGGATCTCGGGGAAATCGATGCCGCCAGCGTCACGCCCGGCGTCATCGGCGCCCACACCGGGGCCGCCGCGTATGCTTACGTGAACCTCGCCATCAATGCCGCGCTGGCTGGAGAAATCGCAGGGGTGGCCACCGGCCCCCTGAACAAGGAGGCCATGCACATGGCTGGCATCCACTTTCCCGGACACACGGAAATCTTTGCCTCTCGCACCGCTTCTGACCGCTGGTGCATGATGCAGTATTCCGAGGAAATTACCTGCACCTTTGTCACCGTGCATTGCGGGTACGCCGAAGTTCCGGCCCTGCTCACACAGAAGCGCATTCAGGAGGTGATTGAACTCACCGCCGAAGCCCTGCAAAGGATCCGAGGTCGCGCCCCGAAGATCGTGGTCTGCGGCTTGAACCCTCACGCCGGGGAGCACGGCCTCTTTGGCGACCGCGAGGAGGAGCGCATCATCATCCCCGCCATCGAAGCCGCCCGCGCCCAGGGTCTGGATGTCGAGGGGCCGTTGCCTCCTGATACCGCCTTCCTCCCGTGGAAACGTCGCAGCACCGACGCCTTCGTCTGCATGTATCACGACCAGGGGCACATCCCCGTCAAGGCTCTGGCCTTTGACAATGCCGTCAACACGACCCTCGGCCTGCCAGTCATCCGCACCAGCGTGGACCACGGCACCGCCCTGGACATCGCCTGGCAGGGCAAGGCCAACGCGGGCAGCATGAGCCACGCGGTCAAGTTGGCGGTAAAGCTGAGCCGCCAAAGAGAGACCCAGGGCTCGACGCCACGCCAGGCAGAGTGATCGCAGGCCTGTGCCTATTCATCTATCCCAGACGTTGTAGGGCAAGCGCCTTGCTTGCCACGCGCCAACTTTGACGCGGCAGACCTCAGCACGGTCAATCGCCCAACGCGCTGCGACCCTCCGCTCCCACGCTGGGCTGGGAACCCCCGCCTCCTTTAGACCTGACCACTTCGCAAAGAGCCCGCGAACTATCAACTTTGAGAAAACGCAGTCAAAACCCCTCCAAAAAGCCTCTTTCCGTCACACCATCAACACCCTTTTGGACACTTCACTGTGAAAAAGAGGGGGTTTTTTTTGGCGTAACTTGGAAAAAGGGTGTTGATGGTGTGACGGCATGATTCTCATATTTGGCATCAATTAAGGAGGGGAGAGTTAATCCGCTCCCAATAGGAACTGTTGGCACCCTCAGGAAATCTCCCCCTGAACCTGTAAAGGAGCCCGGTTGGCTGACGTGGAGGTGTTGACGGGCGGTGGGGTGAAAGTAAATGCTGGCGGCCTTCCCACCTGATTATCCTCTGCGAAGCAACCCAAGGTTGACTCGCTTAAGGCTCCTCCAACCATTGGGCTGTGCTACAGATCCCATACTGGGATCAACTTCGGTCTGAGCCGAGCACCTCGATGTGCTTCCTAGGCGGCCACCCCAAATGGGCGGCGATCAGTCAGTTCTCCACACGGCCTGATTAAAAAATAAACTTGGGACTACGATCCAAAGATCGGAGGTGCCAGATGCGCCCAAGGTTGCAATGAGCCATACCGGGCGATTTCCTTTCCAAACGCCGTGCTCATAAATTTCTCGTTGGGGATGATGCTGACACGCCCTAGATCCAGGCGATCCGCGTCCCAGCAGGTCGCGATCGTGGCATCCTCATGATGCAGTCCCGTAGTATGCCATTCACAGGCATACTCCAGCTTTTCAAACGCCTCGTCCGGAAGCTCAAACGCCGATCTCCACAGACTGCGGACATAAACCGCCGCCCGGGGGCCATGCTCCAGATCAAATCCATCGTTCACCCGCTGGGAATCGTGAAACAAAGCAAACAGCCGCACGACATCAATATTCGCCCCGGTCCGGGTAGCGAGAATGAGCGCGTTTCGCTCCACCCGCCTCCAATGATCTGGCCCATGCACTGACATCCATTTGGGCGCGCATTCAGCGGTCACCCGCTTCCACAGGGCATCAAAGGGCACGACGGCACTCATGCTTCATTATCTCCAATTCCGGCCGACTTGCCGGAAAAAATCAGGCGTCACGCCGAGGCGAACGACGACGCCCGGTCGGGCCGGTGCCACCGCTCTTGCCGCCACGACCGCTGCTGTCAGCGTCGCTACCGGCTCTGGGACTGCGACCACCTCTTGGACCGCTGCCACTCTTGGGGCTGCTGGAGCCTTTGGGACCGCTGTCGCTGTCGTGATCGCGACCACGGGTGCTTGTCCTTCCACCACGAGGGCCGCGGGTAGCGCCTTCGCCGCCACGGGGGCCACGCTCACCGCTGTAGCTGCCGCTCGTTGCACCGGAGTCAGGAGCCGGGCTCGTGCCGCCAGTCCGCTTGCGGGCACCGGTCTTCCGGCTGCTCCGCTTGGCCTGTTTCTGACGGTAATTCTCCAGATTCTTGCGAACGGCTGCCGTCTTCGGCTTGCTCATCTTCGGCCGGTCTTTGGACAGAGGATTGAGGAGCATCTTGTCCACATCCTTGTCACTCAGTTCCTTCCAGTTGCCTTCGAGGATACCTTTGATGGCAAGGTTGCCGATGCGCACCCGGATAAGGCGCTTCACCTCGTAACCGAGGAAATAGAGCATCATGCGGATCTGGCGCTTCAAGCCCTGCTTGAGCACCATGCCGATCTTGTAGTCGCCGATCATCCAGGCGCGCTCTGCCTTGGCATAGCCGTCTTCCGTATGGAAGCCCTTGGTCAGGCGGGTCAGATGTTCAGGGTCGAAGCGAGTCTCAGTGATCACTTCGTACTCCTTCTCCACACCCTGGCTGGGATGCAGAAGCCGCTGGGAGACTTCCCCACGGTTGGTCATGAGCAGGAGGCCTTCGCTCTCCTTGTCCAGACGCCCCACATGATGCAGGGTGTGAAACTTCTCAGGAAGAAGATTGTAGATCGTGTCCCGGTCTCGTTCGTCCCGGCGGCTGCACACCAGACCTCTGGGCTTGTGCAGCACGATCACGACCCCTTTGTGGGGCCGCACCTTGTTTCCATCCACCACGACGTCATCGGAGTCCGTGACGGTGGTGGACAAATTGGTGCAGATCTTCCCGTTCAGGATGACTCTGCCATCACGAATTAACTGCTCGCAACCCCGGCGGGAGCCGAGGCCACAGGAACTGAGATGGCGATTAAGACGCACTCGTCGGATTAAGCTTCCGGCTTGGTCTTGGGCAAGTTGTAAAGGCTGCGGCCTTCATTCCACTGGCCACGGGATTTCATCAACTTGATACGCTCGCCACGCTTGAGGACGCTGCGCTTGGTACCGACGGAACCACCGGACTTGAGACTACGATGCTGGGACATGGCTTAGTAAAAGGTTTTGCCGTTAAAAAGAGGGCCGGGAGACTAACCCGATGCCCGGGATGCGCAAGGCATTTGTGAACCGAATGGCGGTTTTCTTTCGCAGGCCTCGGGAGCCCAAAAAGAACTGCCCGGCTCCGTTTCCGGATGCCGGGCAGCAAAAAAATACCTGGAGACCTTCAGGAACTACTTGGCGGGAGCAGCCTTCCAAGCGCCGAAATCAGCACCCTGGTCGATCCACTTCTTCAGCAGTTCTTTCTCTGCATCGGTGAGCGGATCACCTTTGCCCTCGGGGGGCATGGCCATCTCGTCGCTGACCGGCAGCGTCGTCACCTTGTAGAGTTCGCTCTCGGCAGCCTTGCCCGCGACGAGGGTCTTCTCGCCGGACTCCTTGCCGCCCTTTTTCAGGCCTTCCGCCGTGTCCATGATCAGACCGCCCTTGGGCTTCTTCAGCTTGCCCGTGGCGTCCGTGTGCTCGGTTTCATGGCACTTCAGGCACTTCGTCTTGAAGATCGGGAAGATCTCCTTCTCGAAGTCCACCTTCCCTCCGGCAGGGGCGGCGGGTGTCTGGGCAAGCAGGGCGAGCCCGCCAAAAGCACTGGCGGCGAACAGGATAATGGCTGGTTTCTTCATGGAAAATCAGGTGTTCCCCGAAATTCATCACGCGGTGCCAGCATGGTCAAGCAAAAGAGGGCTACTCAACCACAATACCAGGCAAATTTGAGTCACCTCAGATCCGAGCGCCTTCCCCCCTTCCATCTAAAGAGAGATCCACAGCAAAGTGGCGCGAACGCTGGTGCACTTGAACTGACGGCCCTGGTCTGAGAGACAAGCTGGTACGAGGAAGAAGTCTCCGGTCTTCAATTCCGGGCCGTTCCGCCAGGAGATCTCCCCTTCCACCACGGCCCCGATCTTAAACCTGGACTGGCGGGGCACGGACCGCCCTTCAAACTTGGTCAACTCCCATCGGTCAATCTTGAAATAAGGCCAGTCCAGCAGACGGCTTCCCTGAGGTCTGAGGAGGGTGGGAGGTGCCGCGTCGAAATGGAGCACTTTCATCGCCTCCTCCTGATGCAGGGCGCGGGGTTTCCCATCGAGCCCCACGCGATTCCAGTCAAAAACCCGGTAGGTGGTGTCGCTATTCTGCTGAATCTCAAAGATCACCACCCCCGCCCCGATCGCATGCAAGGTACCGCCAGGGACGGCCAGACAATCTCCGGGGGCGACCTGGAGCGACAGCGCATGCTCTGCGACCGAGCCCTCCCCCATGGACTGGCGGAAGGTCTCCGGGGTCGTACCGGGACGCATCCCCGCATACAGCTTGGCCCCCGGCGCGGTCGCCGTCACGTACCAAGCCTCGCTCTTGGCCTCCCCTCCGACGCTGGTGGCCGACTCGTCATCCGGATGGACCTGCATGGAGAGATCCTCCTGAGCGTCCAGGATCTTGATCAACAAGGGAAAGCGGGGCGAGGGATGCTCCGCGTAGGCAAAACCGAACACCTCGTTCCGCGCCCGGGTCCAGAGATCCTGCAGGCTCCACCCTTGCAGCGGCCCAGCGGCGATCACGCTCTGAGCCTCAGCGCGATCACAAATCTCCCAGCTTTCCCCATAGGGCGTGGCTTCGGAGGGCAGCTTGCGGCCGTACAGGCGCTCCAGATTCCTGCCGCCCCAGACCCGTTCTTGGTAAATCGGTGCAAACTGGAGCACTGAAAGTTCATGGGACGCGATCATCAGGTACGGTTACCGGGTCTGCGGAAGGGGTCAACTCACTTCCCTGTCCTCGTTTTACCCAAGGAGAAACCACCTAGTTTCGACTCGTTTCAGGTCGCCCCTTGAATAACTCCGGAAATTCCACTAAAGTTGAACGTTTAGAACTCAGCGCTAATTTTCACCGGAACCGCTGCTCTACTGGTCCCCTGCTCCGCCCATGCCCGCCCGCACCCCTCAGCGCCAGACCCGCAGCCGCTCCACCGAGCCGCCCGCTGAGAGCCCCACCTGGCACGTGACGGTCGGGTTTCTCTTCATCGTCGCCGCGCTCTTTTACTTTTTGGCGCTCGTCTCCTACGATCCCGCCGATCTACCGACCTGGTGCCACCTGGCCCTGAGTGACACCGCCACGCCCATGGCGCACAACCTCATCGGCCGCCTGGGGGCGGTGATGGCGGGCTACACCTTCTGGATGTTTGGCGGGGCGAACTACATCATCCCCGCCTGCCTTACCTGGTTTGGCGTGTGCAAGCTGGCCTCTCATACCAAGATCACTCTCCGCTCCTGGGTGGGGTTCTGCCTCATGGTGGTCTGCGGGGCGGGCATCCTGTACCTCCAGAACTTCTGGGCGTGGGACAACCACCGCGTCACCCCCTACGGTGCCGGCGGCGGGTTGGGTCACGTGGTGGCGGGCATCCTGCTGCTGGGCATCTTGGGTGAAGTCGGTTCCCTGCTCGTCATGGGGGTGATCTATCTCATCGGGATGATCTTCGTCACCGGCATGCATCCCGTGCAAGTGCTGGTCCAGGGCAAGGACATGGCTGGCCGGGCCTTCGTGAATTGGTGGACAGAGCGCCAGCGCCGTCGCCTGGAGGCGGAGGAGGAAGCGATCCTGCCGCTCAGCGCTCCTCCCGTGGCCAAGACCAAGGGACGCAAAAAGGCATCCGCTGCCGCCGTGATGGATGACGAAGACGAGTCGGACTTCTCCTCCGGCCCCGCCACGCAGCTGGAACTGCCGGCCGTGCATCCGCTTCCAAAGATCTTCGACTCA
Organism: Verrucomicrobium sp. BvORR106; assembly: GCF_000739655.1. Classification (GTDB taxonomy): domain Bacteria; phylum Verrucomicrobiota; class Verrucomicrobiia; order Verrucomicrobiales; family Verrucomicrobiaceae; genus Verrucomicrobium. The sequence continues at coordinate 7,429 of NZ_BATR01000175.1, forward strand.
TCCTTGCCGAAAGAGCCCAAGGCCAAGCCGCAACTGGCCGAGGTCTGGCAGAAACGCCAGGAACAGAAAGACGAGCGGGCGCTTTTTGCCAAACCCGCCAGCCTCACCGCCCGCTACAAGGGCTACTCCGTACCCCCGCTGGATCTGCTGCAGTGGCCGGAGGTGAAGGCCCGGACGCCTGCTGATGAGGCCGCGCTGCGTGAGACGCAGAACAACATCATCAAGACACTTTCCACCTTCGGGATCAATGTCACGCCGGGTGACATCACCAAGGGACCCGCCATCACACGCTACGAGGTGTATCCCAGCGAAGGCCTGCGCGTCAGCCGCATCGCCAACCTGGAAGCAGACATCGCCCGTGCCACCAAGGCGGAGCGGCTCAACATTCTGGCCCCCATCCCGGGCAAGGATACTGTGGGGATCGAGCTCCCCAACCGCGACAAGGTGGTGGTGCCCATCCGGGAACTCCTGGAGGATGACGAGTTCCAAAAGGGCAAGGCCAAGCTGCCGCTCGCTCTGGGCAAGGACGTGTACGGCAAGGCCATCATCGCCGATCTGGCAACCATGCCGCACCTGCTCGTCGCTGGTGCCACCGGTTCAGGGAAGTCCGTCTGCATCAACAGCATCATCACCAGCCTGCTCTGCCGCTTCGCGCCGGATGAGCTGCGCTTTATCATGATTGACCCGAAGGTGGTGGAAATGCAAGGCTACAAAGACCTGCCCCACCTCGCCCTCCCAGTGGTGACCGATCCCAAGCACGCCCTCCTCGCCCTGCGCTGGGTGGTGAATGAGATGGAGAAGCGCTACCAGATCTTTGCCCAGGAAGGCTGCCGTAACTTCGAGACCTTCAACAACCGCAAGACCTCACCCCGCACCACTTCACGCGTGGGAGCGGGCAACAAGGCCAAGGCAGCGGCGGTGCCCGCAGTCCCCGTCCTGCCGGACGACTATGATCCCTCTGAGGAGGAGCCCGATTTCCGGACCGATACGACGGATGCCTCCGTCTGGGCGGGCAGCTCCGAGCCCCCCAAGCGCAAGGAACCCGAGCTGGAAATTCCCGACTCGATGCCCTACATCGTGGTCATCGTGGACGAGCTGGCCGACCTCATGCAGACGGCTCCAGCGGATATTGAGGTCGCCATTGCCCGTATCGCCCAGAAGGCCCGTGCCGCTGGCATTCACCTCATTCTGGCCACGCAGACCCCGCGCGCCGACGTCGTCACGGGCATCATCAAGGCCAACGTGCCCTCTCGTATCGCCTTCCAGGTGGCTTCTGCGCTCGACAGCCGAGTGATTCTGGACCGGAAGGGAGCCGACCGTCTCGTGGGCAAGGGGGACATGCTTTACCTCCCGCCCGGCACCAGCCAGCTGGTCCGCGCCCAAGGCACCATGGTGACGGATGACGAGCTCCACGACCTGGTGGATCACGCCTGCGAACAGGGCAAACCGGTGTTCGAGGCGACTCTGGAAGACAGCTTTGACGAAATGGATGGTGAAGACGGCGAGGAAGTCACCCCTGAGGATGAGGCCATCCTGGAAAAGGTGCTGGACGTCATCAGCACGGAGAAGAAGGCCTCCACCAGCCTCATCCAGCGCCGCCTGCGCCTGGGCTACACCCGCGCAGCCCGCATGATGGACATTTTAGAGGACCGCGGCATCATTGGACCAGGAGAAGGGGCCAAGCCCCGTGAAATTCTTGTGGAACTTTGACCACCATCCGCGCCCTCTGAAGCGTAACACAAGGGAACCCAACCTCCCATGTCTCCCACTCTCGGTCAGCAGCTTCGTAGGGCGCGGGAACTTCAATACCTCACGTTGGCCGATCTGGCCCATGAGACCCGCATCCCGGCATCCCGTCTCAGGGATCTGGAAAATGATGAGTACACGACCTTCGGTGGGGTCGCGTACGTCCGTTTGTTCCTGAAGGCCTATTCGGCCCGACTGGAGGTGGATGCTGGCGAGGCACTCGCCCGGCTGTCGCCGCCCCTCCCACCTCAGTCCAAGCTGGGTCTCTCCTGGCTGCGACGGACTCCCGATTGGGTGCTCCCCTCAGCCTTTGCCCGTCGCCGCACCCGGAACCCGGGCAAGGCCGACGTGGCGAGGGATCCCATGGGAAGAGAACTCAAGGCCATGGCCATGGTCTGCGCCATCACGCTCCTCTTGGGCGCCTCCTACTTGGTCGCCCAGGCCTACCAGCAGAACCGGGAAGAGACACCCGCTCCGGCAGCAACCCCACCTGCCCTCGATTCGTCCGACTCCACCCCCTCTGGGTCGATTGAGGTCCGCAGGGCCGGTACTCAAGTCTCCAAGGGGGCTGCCCCCTCCGTGAGCCCCCCAAAGGCGATCCCGGTGGGCCCTGAGCCGCCAGTGGTAAAAGCCGAACTGGTCAAGTAGCCGAGTGGGACTATATATTAGTGGATGCGGGGCAGACGGGCTCCGCCGCAAACGCCATGTCATCCCCCACTGCAACGCGACATCTCTGGCCCTGGCTCTGGACGCTTCTCAGCGTGGCAGGGTTCACTGCCCTCCTGATCTACAGCCCCTCCGCCCGCGAAATCACCCGCGATGCGGTGGCCATGCTGTTCTCGATCTTTGCCACGCCGTTCATTCTGGAGACCACGGTGGCGATCATCGGTCTCGTCATCGTCCTGACCTACAACCAGTGGCGGTTGAACAAAGAAGGAGACGGCTGGGTGTACATGGTCACCAACGAGGATGAACCGGGCGGCTCCAGCTCCACCACGGCGCAGAAAGATCAGCTTCCCAAGGCCATCACCCAGCGCCTGCAGGGCGTGGTGTTGAAGGACAAGCCGGAGCCCCTGGATGAGAGCCAGGCCATCGCCGGTGTCATCGAAGGCTACCTCGAACTGGGAATGCCCTCCCAAGCCCTGGATGAACTGCACCGCACCCCGGAACTGCCGGACACCGTAGCCTCTGCCATGCTGCGCTTTCGGGTTCTGGGAGCCAACCTCGCCACCGAGCCCGCTCTTTCGCTTCTCAGAGACGCCTCGGAGAGATTCCCTCAATCGCGCCCTGAACTCGTGATCGCCGCCCAGGACATCGCCCACTGGATTGAAAAGCACATGCAAAGCCAGATGAAGGCCTACAACGCCTGGCGCAACGAAGCCGATGTGATCGCCAGGCTGTCAGTGCCACGGCGGACGGCGTAGGGAAGTCGCAGTAGTCCCAAGAGCCGGGGCCTCTTCTACCTTCCCTCTCGCGGGCATCCGCCACTGTAGAAAGAACCGTCTCGGTTCTTGCTCCCGCACCGCCCAGCGCGCCCAAGAGCCGAGACGGCTCTTCTACCTTCCCCCCCTCGCGGACATCAGCCACTGTAGAATAACCGTCCCGGTTCTTGCTCCCGCATCACCCAGCGCGCCCAAGAGCCGAGACGGCTCTTCTACCTTCCCTTTCGCGGGCATCCGCCACTGTAAAAGAACCGTCCCGGTTCTTGCTCTCGCA
>NZ_BATR01000174.1 GCF_000739655.1 Verrucomicrobium sp. BvORR106
AGGAGCAACTCCTCCTCACGCCATACGGTGAGATCAAGCTCCCGCGGCACTTTCTCCGGTCGCGCTCCCATGAAGCCTCCATCCAGCTCGCCGGAGAGAATCGCCTCAACTTGAGCAGCAGGTGCCAGATCGGTGACTTCCAAGTGACACCGTGCGTGGGTTTCTCGGAACCTCTGGAACAACCTCACGAGCGGCTCATCCAGCAAGGCCCCAACAAAGGCCAGACGGAGCCGCTCCGTCACGCCCTCCCTGGCGAGTCGCAGACTCTCGGCCGCCCGGTCCAGAATGGCGAGCGCCGCCCGCGCATCCTCCAGATACCGGCGGCCCGGCTCTGTCAGCGAGACCGAATGGGTATCCCGATCCAGCAGCCGGCAGCCCACCCTCCCCTCCAGCGCCTGAATGTGCCGCGTGAGGGGCGGCTGGGACAGCCCCAGACTCCGGGCGGCCCGGGAGAAGTTCAAGTGCTCTGCCACCGCCAGGAAACACTCCAACTCCCTCATCTCCGGCCGTTCCAAACGCGTCATACGCAAATCGTATCACTATGATAGGGTCATAGCAATTCCACATCACAAGAAGCAGGGCAGCTTGATGGTGGGTTCCGGATCAAACGATTCAGCCCATGCCCACTCAACACCAGCCCTCCATCCTTCCATGCATCCGCCCCTTTCCTCCCCCACTCCACTGGCAGAAAAGTCCACTCTGGAGGAGATCCGCATCCGCTTTGATCACGATGTGGAGCGCTTCAGCAAACTGGAAACCGGCCAGCAGGCCACCGTGGACGCGCCCCTGGTGCTGGAGCTGATCGCAAAAGCCGCGGGCAGTCATCTGCGAAACGGAGATACCCTGCTGGACCTGGGCTGCGGAGCGGGAAACATGACGCTGCGCATCATGCAGGAGACCGGCCCTCTGCACTGCCACCTGGTGGACTTGAGCCAGCCCATGCTGACGCGGGCGCTCGACCGCGCCACGACCGCACACGCCGCCAGCGTGCACGTCACGCAAGCTGACTTGCGCACCCTGGAGTTCGAGGCATCACAGTTCGATGCTGTGGTGGCCGGGGCGGTGCTGCACCACCTGCGGGACGATGCTGACTGGGAACACGTGTTCCGGCAGATCCGGAGGTGGTTGAAGCCGGGCGGCCGCCTGTATGTGGCCGATCTCATCACGTTTGAAGATCCCGCCATCCAGAAAATCATGTGGGACCGCTATGGCGACTACCTCACCGGCCTGGGTGGCCCTGACTATCGAGACAAAGTCTTCGCCTACATCGACAAGGAGGACACACCCCGATCACTCCCCTACCAGCTGAACCTGTGCCGCGAAGTCGGGTTCAAATCCTGGGAGGTGCTGCATCGCAACAGCGTCTTCGCCTGCTACGTGGCGGAAGGGTGACGCTCCATGAAGGCGCGGCCATCGCCACGCCTTCATGCAATTAAATTGCATTTGCAGTTGATCAATTGCGGGGCATGAGGCAATCAAGCCTTCATGCAAATAAGTTGCGTTACAGATCGAACCCAACTTGACTCACCTCCCGCGGGCTTCACCTTGATGGAACTGCTGGTCACCGTGGTGATCGTCGCCCTCGTGGCCACCTTGGTGCTCGCGGGAGCAGGCGTCGTTCGCCAGCAGACTCAACAGGCCGTATGCATGGGCAACCAGCGGCAGCTGGGCGTGGCCATCTTGGGCTATGGCCAGGATCATCACGGCGACTTCCCCATGACCTCGCACGGTCTGGACGCGTCCAACCACACGTCCTCCTGGGTGTTCAGCCTGGCCGAATACCTGGCGGACGTGGACGAGGTGAGGATCTGCCCCGCCGATCCCAAGGGCAAGGAACGCCTGGAGGCCCACGGCACCAGCTATGTGCTGAACAGCTACCTCACGGTCGCGCAGCAGGATCCCTTTGGCCGCAGCTTGGGAGGCTTCACCAACCTCAACCAACTGTCGTCCCCCGCGACCACGCCGCTGGCCTTCATCATCAACTTTTCCAAAGGGGTGGGCTACGGGAATGATCACACCCATTCTGAGAGCTGGGACTCATGGGGCAGGATGCTCACGGACATCCAACCAGACGCCTTCCGTGGCGATTGGCACGGTCCGGATCGGACGAAGGGTTCCGCAAACTACCTCTTTGCCGACGGTCATGTGGAAAACCTCCCCGCGGCACAGATCCAGTCATGGATCACCAGCGGCCACAACTTTGCAAATCCTGCCTCATCCCCCCAATGAACCTGCTCCCCTGCTCACCCATAGTGCGTCAGACCTCCGTCCTGGCGGTGTCTTGCGGTCTGCTCATTTCCTCGATCCACGCCGCCACCGTGCTGGGTCCGGGACACGCCGACCTGCGCTACAACGTCAACGCTTCTGGTGACTGGTCCGTCCTGGTGCATCACGACGGCTCCGGCTCCGTGCCTGCTTCCGATCATCCGGTAGGCACCGACACCTTGTTCTATCTTGGCAGTGCCCTCGCCCCTTCCGGTAGCCGGCTCTCGCGACCATCCGGCGCCACCTGGGACTTCCTGGGCGTCCCTGCGGGCAGTGACATCTGGGTGATTTCCCAAACCCAGTCGGCCACTCCCAACACCGTGTGGATGGGCCTGAACACGGAGGAGACCTCCACCTCCAGCCTCCTGGCCTGGGACCCGGCCCACGCCAGCGTCGGATCCGGCAAGTGGCTGGAGCTCCGCCTGCGGGATGTGACCTACACCGGCACAGGCACGAACAACCAATTCGCCCTGTGGGTGAGCGGATCCTTTGGCACGCCAAATGTCTGGATGGACACGTCCGATGGCATTGCCACGAACGGGACCGACGATGTCTTCTACATGGCCCCCGGGCAACACAGCCACATGAACTGGGCTTTCACCAGTGAAGGGATCTATGACCTCACCTTCGATGCCCGCACCTTGCTGGCAGATGGCACCTTCAGTATCAGTGATCCCTTCATCCTCCGCTTTGGAGTCAACAGCACCGGAGCCGTGCCAGAACCGGGCAAGTCCCTGCTGGCCTTGCTCGGTCTCTGCCTTGCATTCCTCCGCCGTCGGCGCTGAACACCTCTCAGCGCGTTTTGCAGATATGGGCTAGTGCTCAATGCCATCAGCGAAACGGATGATCTTGCCGGGTTGGCCGCCTGAGTGCCAAGAGCAGTCGCGATGGTGCATCCGCCATACCGGTGCAGGAATGCCACCTCAGGAGGGCCGAAGGTCCGGCTTTATTGCAGCCTTGGGCAACGCCCAAGGAATAGATGACCAAACAAACCTTGAGGGCTGAAGGCCCGGCCTCATCATACCTGCCCACGATGAGCTTCCCTGAATCAGCCCGGCGTTTTCAGCCCTCAGCTCGTTCGCCTGCGAGATAGTCGACCTCGCGAGCTTTTTCCCTGACGGCATTGGACTAAACCTGCGATATCAGAATCGCACTGACGACTGCTGTCACCATCTGCCTCCAGAACAACTGCCACGCCGCGAGCCAGCCCAGCTCGCGGCGCACCGTCCACAGCGTCACCAGGCAGGTACTGAAGGTGGACATCAGCCACACGGCGACAAACACCTGTCGGCCACTCATGGCAAGCAGGGTGGCTCCATCCCCTGCATTGAGGGCAAGCATGCCGTCCTTGCGAATCACGGAGAGGACCAGCGCGGTGGCGGCCTCTGCAGGCAGCCCGACCCACTGGAGGGCGGGTGCCAGCCATTGGCCCACTCCGGTGAGCACGCCCAGTTGATCCAGACCTGCGGCCACCACGCAGATTCCCAGAAACAACGGCATGGCCTGCAGGAGAAACTGCTTCAGGATCGCCCGGACCCGCCAGAAGATTGCACGAACAGATGGCCATTGCAGAAAGGCCCGCTCGGTCAGCGTGAATGACGCCGGACGATGCGCATGCCTTTGCCCGTGCCAGAGCCGTGTGTGCACCGCCCCCACGAGGAACAACAACAGAAGATACGGGAGAAACAGCCCGGGCCTGCCCGCAGCACCAAAGAGGCTGAGCGTGGCGCCGATCTGATAGGAACAAGCACTGCCAAACGCGATGAGCGAGACGCAGGCTTGGCGGGAGCAGGCTCCGCAGGCCCGGCTCTGGTGCACAGCGACGACATTGCAGCCATATCCCGTCAGCGCCGGCATGAGATCCCGGCTGTCGAGCCCGATGCGCCGCAGCCAGGGATCCAGTGCGGCGGCCATGCGATCCTTCAATCCCGTCTCCTCCACCACGGCCACGCTGATACCGACCAGCAACACCACGGGAAATGCCCAGAGGAAGGAATACACCCCCAAGGTCAGCAGACCATAGCTGCCGGTGAACAGAGCCTGTAGCCAGTGAGGCAGAGACAGTGCCGCGGCCCATGCCTGCGCAGGCGTGATCAGCAACGTCTCCACCACCGGCTGCAGCCAGGTGGCGGCCAGCCATGCCAGATAGACCGGCCCGGCGAACATGCCCACCGCCAGCGACGCTGCCAGCACGGGACCGAGTGTTGCGTGCTCGAACCAAGTGACGGCTGGATCCCGCTCCTCCCGCAGTCCATTGACCGTCCCCGGATGTTCCAACAATCGGGCTTCGGGCGGCCGGGCTTGCTCGATGGCCAGCAGCAGCGCCTGCCGTTCCCCGGTTCCCAGTTCACGGGCATTCACCAGGACCACGGGCACCTGCAGCCTCTGCTGGTAGTGCTGCACCATGGCATGCACCGAGGCCGGGGCCAGATCCTTGAAGGTCACCGCCACGGCACTGCGCCTGCCTTGCAGGTCCAGCTCCCGCAACAGGGTCTCCATCTCCCGCATCAGGTGCGTTCCCCGCACCACAAGCAGCACGATATCGGCCCCTTCCGTTTCGGCCAGGGCCACACGTGTGGTTTCAGCATCCGCCGCAGTACGGATGCCAGGTGTATCCACGACCTCACACGTGCAATCAGGCACCCGACATCGTCGGCAGACCACCGTGGATCCACGATAGTTGGCCTCGTCGCCGGCCGCATGCCCGGTGAGCCCGCGAAAGAGGGCACTCTTCCCCGCTGACTCCAGCCCTGCCAGCACGACGGAGGGAGACACAGCCACGTGTGCGCGGTTCATGAGCCAACCTCCCGACTTCTCCGTCCCCAGGCCCGGGCTCTGGGCACGGTGCCAGCTTCCACAACAAAGGCGGCATACCAGTTCCGCGCCGTTTCCGGCGGCAACCACCAGTGTCGCTTGAGAAGCATCTGATACTCCCGGTACTGGGCAGCGCGGTGGCAACTCCCCAGATGGGAGGCGATCCACTCCTCGTACTCCACCAGCCATCTCAGGACCGTGCCGGTGACGGTCGCCAAGTGGCCCCACTCCGAGACTCCCGTAGGGGTCCAGATGCGAGCCTCTTCCACCCGATCTGCCCGCACCGGCAAGACCTCTCCACAGAGCTGACAGACCCGACGCTGCCGAACAAAGATCATGCCCGGCCCGGCCCCCTCCGCTGGGTACCAGCCAGCCAGATGGCCGTGCAGTTCGAGGATCCCACCTTCCAGCTCCCGCTGATAGCGGCTGGTGCCATGCACTCCTTCCTTCGCAATGCGACGGAACCCATGCTCCACCAGCAGATTCCCTCCTGGGTGCAGCACGTCCCGGCCCCAGTAGTACATCTGCAGGTACAGTCCAGTGGCCACATCCTTCAGCCGCGGAGGCAGCGCATTGGGTGCGATCGTCAATGCAGGCTCAGACATGCGCAGGCACCTCCCGAACCTTCAGGGTCTCATACTCCGCGACCTCCGGTGTTTCCTGCCCTGTGGCAGCCACCGCACACTGGCAGTCCAAGCAGCAGGACAAGTCCTCCAGCATGAACCCATGCTCCTGCCAGGGGCGGAGTGCCGTCTCCCATGGCGAGCCGAGACGTTGCGCGATCGCACGCGCCACCACGCCAAAACGGGAGCGGAACTTGTAGATGAAACAGAAGCTGCTGCCGCGATGAACCAAGGAAGGCCCGCTGTAGAACAGGCCCGGCGTGAGCGTGCTTTCATCCGCCGCTTCACTGAAGATCAACTGGCCCTTCGCTTCATGAAACAAGTGGCGCACCGGCTGCAATGCCGAGTGAAAGCCGGTGCAGAGGATTGGAGCGGTCTCGGACTCGTACACTCCCCCGGCTCGATCATGCACCCGCCACCGGCCGCGCTGGCGGGTGACTTCAGAGATGTCCGCGTTCTTGTAGAAGTGGATGCTTCCCGGCGCATCCAGCAGCGCCGCCTTGAGCCGGTCAATCGTGTAGGGGCTGAGGGCCACACTGGGATCCGGGCTGCTCACATGCCACGGTTCGCCACGGGAGAGCACCTTCACATTCTTCCCCAGCCAGGCGAGATTCACCGCGGCATCAATGCCGCTCTCATAGCCGCCGATGATCGTGTACTCCGTGCCCCGCAGAAGCTTCCAGTCCACCACCTCTCCATTGTGGCGGCAATGATGCGCCCCTTTGATGCCGCCGTGGTCAGGGCGGGAGAACTCACCTGCCGCCCAGATCACGTTCCGGGCGCGCACCGCGCCTTCTGTCGTGGCTACCTCGAACCCAGTGCCGTTTGGCTTTATTTCCTTCACCCCCGTACCCTCCCGGACCGGCAGCTCATAGTGCGCGGCCACGGCCCTGAGGTACTGGGCATACTCCCGGCCGCTAGGATGTTCCCCGTGCAGAAAGTCGGCCGGTGATGTCTTGGGCGTGATGGCATTCAGATCCGGCTGGCGGAAGGGGTTGCTGTGGAAGCTGGGGGTGATGAGCCGCATCTGCCGCGGCCATCTCGCGAAGGAGGCCCCCACTTCACACCGGTCAAAGATGGCCATGCGCTGCACGCCGCAGGCCTGGAGCGCCAGTGCGCACCCCAGCCCGGCGGGCCCGGCCCCGATCACCGCCACATCCAAGCCCGCCTCCAGCTCCGCGTTCTCGTTCGATACCCTTCTCGCAGTCATTAACGCAAATTCATTGCAGTTAATGCTTGATGCAAGAAAATTGCAGGAGAAAGTGGACGGCGATAACCAAACGCACTATGATTGTATCTACCGCCACCTCCCGCCCTGCCTTTGCGATGAGACTGCCCGCCTTGTTCAGTGTCCTGACCCTCTCTACGCTGGCCCAGGCTGGCACCCCGGTAGAGGCCCCTGCCCACTCCCACCCCGCCAAGCCAGAGGTGAACTGGCTCACCGGCGAAGGAGCCAACATCGGAGGCTTCCTTTTCCCCCACGTGCACTTCCAGAGTGTGTATGGCGGCACTACGGCGGATGAGGTAGAGCATCTCGGTGCCGGCCACCATGATCCACAGCGCGATGGCTGGACCATCCAGGGCTTTGAGTTTGGCACCTCCCTGCGCGCGGGTGAGTATGTGGAGGGCTTTGGCACCTACCACCTCTACTATGATCGCGCCACGGACGACTGGGATGGCGAGTTCGAGGAATGGTTTGGCAAGATCAAGAACCTGCCCGGCGGCCTGGAGCTTCGCGGTGGCCGGTATTTGAGCCGGTTCGGCCTGCAGAACCCCATCCACATGCATGGCTGGGACTTTGTGGACAGCTCACTGGTGAACGGCCGGTTCCTGGGGGATGACGGTCTCTACACCATCGGCGGTGAGGTGAGCTGGACTCTCCCCGTCTCCTGGACCTCCGTCCTCAGCGTCAGCGTGGGCGTGGCCCCAGAGCATGAGCACGAACATGAGGGGCACGAGCATTCCGAAGAAGCCCTCTTCGAAGCCGAGGGCTCTCTCTTCAGTGACACCTTCGTGACGGCGAACTGGACGAACCAGTGGAACTACAACGACTTTCACCAGTTCCGCTACGGCGCCAGCGGAGCCTGGGGGGACAACGAGTTTGGCCGCACCAGTCAGGTGTACGGCGTGCACCTGGAGTATCTCTGGCGGCAGAATGGCCTGGAGGCAGGCGGCCGCTACTTCCGCTGGCGCACGGAGGCGATGTACCGCCGTTTTGGTGCCGTGGGTGAGGCTCACGAACATGAGCATGACCACGACCATGAACATGAGGAAGCCGGCCACCATGCCGAGGAGGATCATGATCACGACCACGATCACGAAGCTCCGGCCCGGCGCACGCTGGATGAGTTCGGCATGTACACCGCCCTGGCCTACGGCTTCGACAGCGGCATCGAGTTCGGTTTGCGCGGAGATTATGTCCAAGGAATCGCCGCAGCGGGGTTGGATGAACGATTCCGTTTGAGCCCCTCCGTCACCTGGTACCTGAACAAGAACCGGACCCTCTACTTCCGCACCCAGTACAACTATGACCACTCCAACGACTTCGGCGATGAGCACAGCCTCTGGGGGCAGGTCGGGTTTAACTGGGGTGGATCAGAAGTTCGTTAAATATTGATTTTCAAATCTTTATAACGCCCCATGGCAGGCTGGAGCATCTCTGGCCTGCTATTTTCGTCCAGGTCGATCGTATCCCTTAATCCCAACTCTTCATCCCGATGAAAATTTCCCTTCGCAGCATGCTCTTCCCCGTCCTGGCGGCGCTTCTTGTAGCTCTGCCAGCCCAGGCCGCGCTGAAGGTCGCCACCCTGCATCCCCTGCTGGGTGATCTGGCCCGTCAAGTGGGCGGCGACAAAGTGGAGGTCATCGATCTCCTCAAACCAGGCGGGGATGCCCACCACTTCGAGCCGACTTCCAAAGATCTCGGCAATCTCAAGGGCACCGCTCTCATCCTTGCAAGCGGCAAGCACCTGGAAAGCTACCTTGGCAAACTGAGCGACTCCGTAGGAGGTGGAACCAAAATCATCGAGGTGGGCCGCCCTATCCCTTCTATCAAGATTGAAGCTGGCGGGGACCTGTTCCTGTGCTGCCCAGCGCACGCCGCAGGTGGCATTGATCCCCACTGGTGGCACAGCGTGGACAACATGAAGCGGGCCGCACGCGTGATCGCCGATGAATTTGCCACCGCTGATGCCTCCAACGCGGATGCATACAGGGCGAATGCGGAAGCAGTGCAAAAGAAGCTGAGCACCCTCAAGGGTTGGGCTCAGCAGCAAATCACTGCCATCCCGAAGTCTGACCGGAAGTTGGTCACAGCGCACGCCTCCTTCAGCTACTTCTGCAAGGAGTTCGGGTTCAAGAGCGTGCCCGTGCTCGGGATTGGCCGCGAGGACGAAGCGACCCCCAAATACGTGGTCGAGACGATCAAGACCATCCGCGACAACAAGATCCGCGCTGTCTTCCCCGAGGATCAGGCCAACCCCAAAGTGTTGCAGGAAATCGTGCGCGAGACAGGGATCAAGGTGGGAACCCCTTTGATCGCAGACGGCACCTCCAGCAATGCCACCACCTTTGAAGCCATGTTCCGCCACAATGTCACCGCGATCGTCGAGGCATTGAAGCCCTGAGCCTTCTGGTGCTGGACAACCCGCCATTTCATCGGATTCTGCCATTTCCATGCGAGGATTCCCTCCCATCCATCTCCTGCTTCTGATAATCGCCTTCGGGCTGATCGCAGTGCCGTTGTCCCATCTGACATTTGCACGCCCAACGACAGTGGCGACATGGATTTCAGGAGAGCTGCCGGAAGACACGCAGGAACCGGTGAAGACCTTTGTGAGGCTCCGCTTTGCCCACTTACCGACGACGGTGGAGGTGAAACAGGGGAATCAAGTATTGATGAGCGAGAAGACCACTTCTCCTTCGCTTGCGATGGAGGTCGCCACGAAAATGGTGGTGCCGAAGGAGGGCTTGGAACTTCTGGTCAATGCAACCTGGCCAGAAAACACACCCTCCACAGCGGTGGCAGTGGAGGTGGAACCGGATGGCAAATCTCTTCGTTCCCAAACACTCTGGTCGGTGGATTCCACCCTGGGAGATGTGTGCTCGTTGACGTGGTAAACATCATAAGACTGACCCATGGAGGCGACACAAGAAACACAGACACATTCTCATGCACACAGCCACAGCCACGGTGGCAGTGGAGCCCACGAGCACGTTTGTTGGGGTCACAGCACCCACAGCCCGGCTCACCACCGGCTCGAAGTCAGCAATCTGAAAGTCAGTTACAAAGAGGTGCTGGCACTTGAGCAGATCAACTTCGCGACGGAGTGCGGTCGAAGCGTCGCGCTGGTGGGCCCCAACGGTGCTGGCAAAAGCACCCTGCTGAAGTCTCTGGCAGGCCTGCTCAAGGCTGATTCCGGCCGCATCCTGTGGCGAGGCAGTCCATTGGTCAGCAGCAGCCACGAACTGGCCTACCTGCCCCAACGTGGCGATGTGGACTGGAACTTTCCCATCACCGTCCGTGGTCTGGTGGAGATGGGACGCTACCCCAATCTTGGCTGGTGGAAGAAGTACTCGGCGCATGACGAGGAGATCGTAGAGCGGGCCCTGGAGGCCATGGCCTTGAAAGATCTACAGAAGCGCCAGATCAGCGCTTTGAGCGGCGGACAGCAGCAACGCGCCTTCATCGCCCGTGCGCTGGCCCAGGAGGCCCACGTCTTGTTGTTGGATGAGCCTTTTACTGGCTTGGACAAGCCCGCTCAAGAGACCTTGATCCGCCTCTTCAAAGAACTCACCCGCGAAGGGCGCTTGCTGATTGCCAGCCACCATGACCTCAAGTCTGTCCCAGCCATTTTCGACGAAGTGCTGGTCATCAAGAAAAAGCAATTCGCCTTCGGCCCTGTAAAGGAAGTCTACTCTGACAAGCTGATTGAGGAGACCTATAGCAGCTGAATGCACCGCCTGAAGGCGGAACTCCAACCCTGCCTTTGCGCGTCCCTCAGCCGCTGCTGCCCGCTCCTTCCATCGACCTTTTCCTATTCATCATTCCTCATTTCCCGAAGTGTCCACTTTCGCTGACTTTATTTCTGAGCCGTCCGCCAAGCGTGCCCTCTTGGCATGCGCGATGATCGGCTTTTCCAACGGCTTCACGAGCGCCTTTGTGGTGTTGAGGAAGAGTGCACTCAAGGTGGGAACTCTCTCCCATGGTCTGCTGCCGGGCATCGCATTGGCAGTGTTGTTCTTCGGGCTCAGTCAGTGGAGTGCATTGGCAGGAGCTCTGTTTGCCGCCATGTTCATCGGGCTGGGGTCACTGTTTGTCGCAAGGACCTCCCGCATCGATCAAGACACTGCTTTAGGGATCTTGTACACCGCGGGATTTGCCGCAGGGTATTTGGTCCTCACCCGCCTGAACATCCGGCAGAAGCTGGATGAGTGGCTTTTCGGCAGCATCGTTGGGATGGCGGATTCTGACCTGTGGATCGCCTTTGGCATCAGCGTGCTCGCGGTACTCATGCTCACCGCCATGCAGCGCCCGCTGCTGATTTTCTTGTTTGAGCCCAATGTCGCCGCCAGCCTGGGTGTGCCCGTTCGTTTCCTGAACTACTCCACCTTTGGCATCGTCATCCTCGTGCTCATCTCCTCCCTGCAGGCGGTGGGTTGCATTCTCAGCGTGGGCCTGCTCGTGGCGCCTGCTGCCACCGTATATCTGTTCTCCAACTCTGCCCGGGCCTTGTTCCTTGGCGGCGGCATCATCGGCATGTTGGGATCCGTGGCTGCTTTCTTCCTAAGCTACCCGCTGGGCTGGCACATCAGCTCCACCATCGTGCTGGTGCTGGGCGTCATCTTTGCCCTCGCCTACATTTCCAGCCCACGCTACGGCTTGTTCAGCAAGCGGCGGCAGGCGGCATGAGGATAGCTAGAATGTTGGCCAATCCCTCATTGTGTCAGCACGGCATCTGGCTTCGCATCCACAGCGTGAATCTCAACTGTACACCCAACCTTGTGCTTTCGAAGAAAGTCCATGAGCTGCCGGACCTTGGCGAGATCTGAATTCGATTTCAGTTTGGGGTACAAGTAGAACATGACACCAGGCTCTGTCCCACCGTCTCTCCAGATCTTAAACGTCTTCGCCATCTCCTCGTACGTGGTGAGTCCCATGTCCGAGCATATTCCACCGTTCGCGTGGATCCCCATCATGATAGCCTCCCGTCGCAATTTGGGCTGGCTTGAATCAATAAGCACGATGGTATCTTTCGGATCAGAACATTGAATGTCACCTCTCATCATTACAAACACCAGGGTCACAGCGACGAGGTAACAGCGCATACGTGAGGCAGACAGAATGAGAAGGCGAGCGTTCATCGAGAAACGGGCCGTCGGGAAAACTTTGGAGAACCTCCTAGGAATCTTCATGCAACACTTCTTGTGCTTTCCCTCGGTAGCCGGACCGGATCACACATCCGGACCGCGCCCGCGAAGAAGCTTGGAGTAACCCGCCAGACCTATCAGGCACGCCTCCCCGATACCACTCCAGCCCACTGACTCAAGCCACTCCCGAGTAGCTTAACAGGCGTAGTCCGGTTGTGCCAACCGGCTCAGTCGCCGAACCGACTCGCGCCCAAACACCGCAGAACGCTCACCACTCGATCACGCCACCCCCTCCCTTCCTACAGCCGGACTGCACGTCCGTACTACTCCCGCGGCGACACCACAGAGCAATCCGACCTAACGCCCTCTCCACGCCTTACTTCGCTCCGACATCCCTCACCCCACCATACTCCGGCCCACCTGCGCCGAGATATCCGTTGCTGGCACCGCCGGCATCAGGGGTGATCCAGAAGGCATACAGGCTCCCTGCGGTAAGATGAAACCGAAGACGCATAGCGCGCCCCGCGAACTCCGCCACGTCCGGCCGATCTACCCAGTCCAGTTTCTGCTTTGTGGCATCTCCCGTGAGCTTCTTCGAGACCGCCACCACTTTGCCGGCATCATCCACCAACTCGGCCCAGAGCTCTCCCTTGCCTGTCGCGGCATTCACAAACAGGTGCCCCCCTTTGAACTTCACTGCGCGAGTGGCAAGCAGCCCAGATCCTTTCCCGGCTTCCACATCCATGGAGGCAAAGCCATCCCGGCGCAGCGTGGCCAGCCCCACTGCGCCGCCAGTGTACATCCCGCGATTCCCATTGGGCGCGATGCCTGATGCACCCATGTACGGGAAGATGAGCTGATCCCCCATCACCACAAACACCCCGGTCGTGCTCTGCAAGTACCCGCGATCCCATGAGCCTTCGGTACGAGACCCAACAATGAAGCCCCGACGGTCCGGGCGATCCCAATGAAAACCATCCCGGCTGAAGCCCAGCTCGAGGTCGATCAATTTCGGGAACTTGCCCCGATCACAGATCTCGTTCTTCGGCCCGCGATGAACGTAGTGCACGCCCACCATGAGGCTCTCGTAGGCGACGGCATTGAGCCCGTAGAGTTGCGGAGTCTCTCCTGCTCCGGGGTAGCGTCCCTCCGGCTCCGGCGCATCCAACCGGTCGGCATTGGTCCAGTACACGGCTCCCGCCCAATCGGCTCCGCGCATGAAGTCGCTGTTCTCTGAGTACCAGCGGGACCGCCCCCGAGGGCCGCCGCGTTTGATGCTGTAGCACCACTTCTGGCGGAAGGGATTGTAGAAGAAAGAGCAGTAGTCGTCGGCATGCCCGGTGGGTGCCCCATCCGACCACTTCTTGGCTCCATCGGAGACATGCAGCGTGTGCGTAACGCCGGTCACCCGTTGATCCTTGGGCACCTGGGTCCAGCAGGTCATGTACTTCACCCGCTCCTCGGGCTTGGCATCCAGATCAAACCACACGCTGTTGTCCGCCCCGCCCGTGGTCAGAGCCGCACCTGTCCACCGCAGCCCATTCGGGAGCAAGGTGTTTCCTCCGGCCAGTCCTAGCTCAGGTCGCTGCCAGCGATGCATGTCCGTGCTGGTGGCCAGCGCGAGCGGCCCCCGCCAGCCCGCGTTATAGTACATCTTGAAATGCTTTTCCGCGGGATCGTAGAACACGCCCCCCTGGCCCAGGAAAGTCATCGCCTCCTGGTCCTTCTCCCACTCAGTGGAAGCGGCCAGTTCACGCGGTGTCTCCGGCTTGAAAACAGGATTGCCCTCGTACTTCTTCGCCGTGTGAAACGTGCGCTTCAGGTTGGTGGACTCGACAAGAAAATCATCCACAAACAGCTGCCGGCCCACATCGATGGCGATCACCTGCGGAGGATGCTGCAGATAGGGGACCCGCATCGGTTCGAGGGAACGAGCATCCATGTCCCGCGGCGGCCAGACGTCCGGAAGCTCGATGTTGTTGTACAGCGTTTCCGCTGCCACTGCCTGTCCGACGACAGTGAGACTGATGGAGAGAAGGAGGGCACTGCGCATCACCATGAAAAGAGCTTACCCTCCCCCGGACACACGGCGCAATTCCGCGGCCGGGATTTTCGATGATATGGTAACACCCATATCCGCCGATGCCGCGCGGAGTTCACCCCTCAATCGCCCGCTGATTCCCCACTCGCTGATTTTCTAGTTTTTTCATACATCCCTGGCCGCGCCAAAATTGCTTCGAGCTGCTACTTAACGTTTTCGTCACTTTTTTGGTTACTTTGCAGTTCGGACGACAAGAGTGTGGATGAAAGCCTTCTTGCCAGCCATCACCGCCCCCGACTCCCCCTTTGCCATGACCGACGCTTCTGCCACCACGACTCTCATCTACTTCCAGCAGTTGCTGGCAGAGTTTGACCTCCCCGTTGACGCTGGCGAACTGAGTGCCTCGATCACCGTGGATGACAGGCTCACCCTCCAGATCACGACATTGGACGACGGCCAGATGACGCTGACTACCCCTCTGGCGGGAGAGGACAAAGAGCTTTCCCCAGCCTTCGCCCGCCGGCTTCTGGAGGCAAATTTCCTGCGTCGCGGCACCCGGGAAGCGGTGTTTGGTCTGGCCCAAGGCAAGCCTGTCCTGCTGCGCACCTTCAACCCGGGCCAACTCACCTACCCGGAGTTCCGCCAGGTGGTCGAGGATTTTGTGAACACGGCAGACACGTGGTCTGCGGCGAGCAATGCGAATGCTGAGTCAGCTGCTGCTCATGGAAGCTCCTACCACACTTCGAACACCTACGTGACAGCCTAGCCCCCGTCCAGAACGTCTCCACCACTCACGCCGCACACGCTTATGAACCCAACCTCTGTCACAGGGCCCCGCACTGGATTTGGCACCAAAGTGGGCGCAACCCCCGACCAACGGATGGAGGCGCTCCGCGATCACGTCGGCAACCGGAGCGTAGGAGGCCGATTTGTCTCCTGGGTGAAGAACAAAGACGGCATCACGCCCAAGGAGCAAAACTACCAGAAAATCTTCCAACAGGCCCTTACCGACAAGCTGGGCAGCAAGGAAGCAGTCAACGTGCTCTACAAGGAACTGCAGCTTTCGCCAGACAAGCCGCTGAGCTCCCGCAAGATGCAAATGGCCATGGACAAGGCGGATGAGATGGTCACCGACCGGGACAAATACACGAAAATCCGGGACGGCCAGATTGCAAAGAACCTCGCAGCTGAACAAACCGCTGCAAAAGCAGAAGCCGCCGCCCGAGCCAGAGCCGCAAAAGACGGGCGCACCTATGTCCCGCTGCAGCAGGCGATGACCAAGGTGGAGATTGACGACAAGCTCAGCCCTTCGGCAGCGGCGCTTCGTAGTGCCATCACTTCCAAATTACAAGGTACCCCAGATGAGAACAACCGGGCGGCCAAAGCCATCCTGAAATGTCTCTCTCTGAAGGAAAACGAGGAGATCACCGATGCCCACATCGACACCGCCAATAAACTCGTCCAGCGGTACGAGGAAAGTCGGGGCTCCCAACTGCATTCGGAGATGGGACCAGGCCGATTTCCCGAATACTTCCAGGCCACTTTCACGAACATTGTTGCCAATGGCTGGGACCCACGTGCCGACTTGCTTTCCACCGACGAACTTGTCGCACTGAACGCGTACACCCAGATCGACTATGCCATCATCAATGATGAACTCCGCAACGGCCCCATCTCCCAATTGACTCGGACTACCACGGACCTCTGCGTCCAGGGGTTGAGCAAGCTGCCTCCCTACGATGGCCCAGTCTCAAGAGGTACCGATTTGCCAAGGGACAAAGATCAAAATTGTGTGCGTGGCGGAACCATGACGGACAGAGCTTTCACCAGCACCTCCGCTACGAAATCGTTCGATGGCAGCCACCAGTTTTCCATCCACAGCCCTGGTGGTCATGACGTCAGCTTTCTCTCCAAGTTCCCCGAAGAGGTGGAGGTGCTTTATCCCCCCAACCATACGTTCCAGATCGTGTCTCGGCATGGAACGGTTGACTACGGCGGCTCGACCAACCCAATTGGCAAGACAGTCGACCCCGGAGTCACCCAGGCGACGATCATCCTCAAGTAGCAACGGAGAGCCGCCACGCTCCATTTATCCATCACCGCATCGCCATGGAATTCTTCCCTCCCAGCACTCCCCCTCCTCCCCCCACCGCAGAGGACCAGGCCCTGATCGATGAAGCCAGCAAGATCTTTGCCACTCTGAATGACCGTCCGCGGGTATCTCAATCTCTGCAAGAAAGGGCTTCTGACGGATCCTCCGACGCAAACGAGGAGAGCGAAGACACCCCTCTGATCTGATTCAATCCAGCCTATCTCTACGCCCCCATTCCTCCCCATGTCATCCTTTCAAACCGCCCAATCACTAATCGAACAGTTCTCCCACTCCGTCGGCGTCCCCGGCCTGACTCTGGATGACGAGGGCAGCTTGACCCTGCGCGTGGGCGAAGGCCAACTGGTGCAGGTCGCCCATGATCCGTCCAGTGGCGAACTGATCCTCAGTGCGCAGGTTCATCCAGATGCGAACGAACTTCCTCCCTCCGCGCTCCGTCGGATGCTGGTCACCAATGTCAAACTTCATGCTGAATCCGGCCCCGCTTTCGCCATTGCCCCTGATGACGGCACCGTGGTTCTAGAACATCACCTCTCCCTCGCTAACCTGGAATACAGCCAGTTCGAGGCCGCCTGGACCTTGTTCCTGGACCAGGTGGAGCGCGCCAGCGCCAAACTCGCCCACCTGACGGAGTCCCACACCGCTGCGGCATACGACGGCGAACCTCTGAGCAGTGAGCAACAGTTCGTCATCAGAGCTTGAAGGCATCCCTGAAAAAGTAGGTCAAGCACCCTCCCGTGACTATCTCCCAGCCACGTGAGGGAATCGTCACCATTGGGAGGCTAGTTTTAACGACCTAGCCGACGGAGAAGCTCGTTTCACCACGCTCCCGCCAGGATCGTGGCCGCAAAGACGTGGGAGGCTTGTCAGCACCCAAAGACGATGAAGTCCGCCACTTCGCGGATTCGGATTGATCTCGAGAGCGGAAATCGCTATTCGATAGGATCTCCCAACGATCAAAGCGCGCGTCTTTTGATCGCCTCCTCCCCCCTTCGTCTCATGAAGCCATTCCTCCTCGCGTTGACCGCCTTTGCAGCCATCCAAATTTGCCAGGCTGAGCCCAAACCTCAGGGCGCACCCAAACTCCCGTCCGGTGAAGAGTTTACAGAGCTACGCATGGCCTTTGCCGCGCAACCGGACTTCCATCCCATGTGGTCGAGAGATGAAGCGAGAGAGGCCATCATGACGGCCGCCAAGGCCAAGGATCGGGCCAAGATCATTGAGTTGTCAAAGGCCTGGCTGGAGAAGGTCCCGGTTGACGCCGATGTCCACTTTCTCCGGGCGCAAGCTCTCAAGGCGGCCGGCGACTGGGCGGGATTCACCTACCATTGGCACTGTTTCTACGGTTTGATCCATTCCATTGCTTCCTCAGGAGACGGCCGCACCGCGAAGACCGCGTTCAAAGTCATCTCCGTTTCAGAGGAGTACTACTTCCTCGATGAGATTGGCGCCGAGCTGATTGAACAAACGCTGGAGCACCCTTGCGACAAGATGAAGGTCAAGCTTCGCGACGGCACTGAAACCACCTTCTACTTTGATGTTTCCATCTCGTTTGCGGCAATGTCACGACGGCTTGCGCCCGCGAAATGATCGAGATCAGCAACACGCTTGGTCCATCCGTACAACATCGAATCCCGCCCAACCTCATGTCCTCGCCGAACCTTCTTTCCGCCACCCCACTCCTTCACGTCTCCTCTTCGGAGGCCGCGGAGATCTACTATGGCACCCAGCTCGGCTTTACCTTGGCCTGGCAGTACCGCCCCCATGCACCTGCTGCAGATCCCGGCTATCTCGGATTCGAGCGTGACGGCGTGAGACTACACGTCTCCTCCTTCTCAGGAGACGGCGTCGCGGGAGGGGTGGCGTCCTTTGAAGTGCGTGACGTTGATGCCCTTTACGAGGAGTTCAAAGCCAAGGGGGCCACCTTTGAGCTCCCGCCTCACGATCAAACGTGGGGCAATCGCGAAATGTACCTTCGCGATGCAGATGGGAATTCGATTCGTTTTATCCAGCCAGGATGAGTCCGCCCGGGACGTATCTCATCCACCGGATGAACTCGGATACCGCCACTCTGAAAAAGATCTCGTTCGTCTTCGCCCTCGCGGGACTGCTCGGAGGAATGATGTACACAGCCTACCACGGCCACCAGTCGGGTTACGAACTCAAGCATCTCTACTACTCGCTCGATGCCTTCAAACCCATCCCCGAGCACCTCTATTTCCCCCTTTCGTACTTGAGTCCCTATATACTCGTCGCATTGGCGGCGCTGCTCAGTTGTTCCCGCCGGGCCGCATGGACCTCTCTGATCACTACCCTCCTGATCCTCTACTTCGGCGGTGCCACTTACCAAAGCCTGCTGCACTCGGGCTTCTTTGCCATCAATGACATCACCAATGTGAATCTTCCCGTTCAGGGCTACCTCGCCTGGATTGCCCTACTCACGTCTGCATGGAGCATGGGCCCGTGGATCAAAGACACCCTCTTCGGGAAACTGCGCGCGCTCCAATTTCCTGCCCAATCTCCACCTCGCCCATGAGCACCACACGCGTCAGCCGTTGCATCCTTGCGCCACGTGCCGCAGTTTACCGCGCCTTGATAGATCCTTCGGCCATCCCCCACTGGAAGGTGCCCAATGGCATGACCTGTGAGGTGCACACTTTCGAGGCACGCGAGGGAGGCACCTTTCGCATCTCCCTCACCTACGATCAGCCCACTGACACCGGCAAAACCACCCGGCAAACTGACACCTATCATGGTCGGTTTGCGAAGCTGGTTCCCGATGAAAAGGTCGTTGAGGTGGATGTGTTCGAGACAGCAGACCCCACTCTGCAGGGAGAGATGACCATCACCTACACCCTCGTCGAGACAGAGGAAGGCACCCTCCTTCACGCCGTTCACGAGGGCGTGCCAGATGGTGTGTCCCCATCCGACAATGAACTGGGCTGGCAGATGTCGCTTGGAAAGCTGGCAGCGTTTGTGGAGGGGAGTTGACAGCGGGGCGCAGGCTTGACAGTACAATCATCCTCTGCATCATGTCCGACAATTGGATTGCCCTGATTCCTAAAGATCCACACTTTGTGCCATCTGAGCACCACGGGAAAGCTGCTGCGGCTTACCTCGCGAGCATAGCTCCTGAGAGTGACGGAATAGACGTCCGGGTTGACAACAAGATACAATTTCACGACTGCGGCAGCAATCTCGAATCCATTTGCTGCCCAAGATGCAATGCAGCGATAGATTTTGATTGGTGGTCGGACCGAATGTCGGATGACTTCGAGGGTGACGGCTATCAATTGGGATTGGATCAAACGCCTTGTTGCCATTCCAGGGCGTCCCTGGCGGAATTGATTTACGATTTTGATCAAGGGTTTTCACGATTCATCGTGGAGGCGATGAACCCAAAAATCGGTAAATTGTCGACGGGACAATTGGAGAAGCTTCGACTTCTGCTTGGCACCGAAATTCGGGTGATCTATCGGCATATCTGACCGTGATGCACCCCTCTTTTTCATTGCCTACAGTAGCCCGCGTTTCCCCATCTCACCCAGCGTCCACGCATACTCCGCGCTCAGCTGATCCACCACATCGCCGGTGCGCAGTTCCTCGGGCAGCACTTCCCAGGTGTAGGTCTCCATTTCCAGATGCTGGCAGGCGGTGGGGTGTTTCGCCAGCCAGTCGAGGGCGCCGAGAATGTGGTCCTTGGTATCGGAGAACCCGCCGCTCGGCTCGGCATGGAGCGGCACGTGGAAGTGCACGCGCCATTCATCGCCGATCTCATACGGCATGCTCGCGGCCAGTTCCATGGCATTCGGAATGTCGCGCAGACGGCGCAGGGGCGTGTCGCCCTCGCGGATGATCACCTGGTGGAAATACACCGGCTCATCGTAACTCTTCAGGCGGTCCAGGTTCTCCGGCGTGGGCTTGAGTTTGAGCGCTGAGCTCAGGTGCAGCTTGCTCAGGCGAATGCCGGAATCGTGGATGCGGCTGAGCGCCTCGTTTGCCTCCTCGAACTCGACTGCGAGGTGGCAGCAGTCATAGTTCACCCCCACACGCTTCAGGAAAGTACGGTCGCCCGGGTACTGGTCCACATACAGGCCAAAGAACTTCAGCAGCTCCCCGCTCGTCTCCACCAGCCCCAGTGGCTCGGGCTCCAGGCCCAGATGCAGATCCTGCCCGGTGCGGTCGCAGATGCTCTGGATGTGCTCGCTGCAGGCCTTGAGGTTCGCGAAGATCGCTTCCAATTCATCAATGCCAATGCCAAATTCCTTGTGTGAACCCGGCAGGGTGCTCACACTGCCGCTCATGCCCTTGGGGAGAAGCTGGGAAAGGATGTCAAACAGCCGGTTGGTGTACTCCAGCCGATCTTTGGACGTCCAATCCGGCTTGAACACCTGTTCCTTCACGCGCTCGCCGTGGAAGTTGCCGTAGGGGAATCCATTGATCGTAAAGACATAACAATTGTGTTTCTCCAGCCACTCCTGAAACTCCGCCAGCTGGCAGGGCTCGGCCAGCTCCCGGGAGGCCTGCTCCCCCAGACGCAACCCGATGCCATAGGGCTTGCCCCCGGCCACTCGATCCCTCACCCTCAGGGTATAGTCCTCCAGGGTGCGCCAGGTCTGCGCCCAAGTTTCGCCGCGGTGAATGTTCGTGCAGTAGCCGAGGTGGATGCCGTGTTGGAGGTGCATCCCCTCACTCTAGCCAGTCAGCCCCGCCGCTCAAGATCGGAAGAGACATCCATTTTCGGACTTGGCCCCTTTTTTGCTTTCCGTTAAATACATTTAACCCGCACCCCTCCTCCCATGCCCATGCTGCTCGACAGCTACGATAAGGAAAACTTTTTTGACGAAATGTTCGACGAGGAAGCCGCTGTGCGACCTCACTACCGCAAGGTGCTGGATCGCATGCAGCGCCTGGAGCCGGGGGACTATCATCGAAGGCAGACGGCCGTGGACCTCGCCTTCATGCGCGGTGGCGTGACCTTCACGGTGTATAATGACAATCAAGGCACCGAGCGCATTTTCCCCTTCGACCTCATGCCCCGGGTCATTCCCGCCGCTGAGTGGGAGCGGGTGGAGAAGGGTCTCATTCAGCGCATTCAGGCGCTGAACATGTTCCTGCACGACATCTACCACGAGCAGAAGATCCTGCGCGACCGCGTCATCCCGCCCCACTACATCCTTGGGGCCAAGCATTTCCGGCGGGAGTTCATGAACTGCAATGTGGCCAAGGACATCTACGTCCACATCTGCGGCACCGATCTCATCCGCGGCCGCGATGGCGAATACCTCGTGCTGGAGGACAACCTCCGCTGCCCATCCGGTGCCTCGTACATGCTGGAGAACCGTGCGGCCCTGAAGCGCGCTTTCCCCAATCTCTTCCAATCTGCGGGCGTCCGCGGTGTGGACAACTACGCCGCCGATCTGCGGAAGGTGCTCAACTACGTCACCCCAGATAATATTGGGAGCGACAAGCCCAACGTGGTGCTGCTCACCCCCGGCGTGTACAACAGCGCCTACTTCGAGCACGCCTTCCTGGCCCGCCAGATGGGCATCCCGATCGTGGAAGGTCGCGACCTCCTGGTCCGCGATCTGAAGGTGTACATGCGCACCACCGCCGGCCTCATGCCCGTGGATGTGATCTACCGCCGCATCGATGACGACTTTCTGGATCCCTCAGTCTTCCGTCCGGATTCCCTGCTGGGTGTGCCGGGGCTGGTCAATGCCTACCGCGCTGGCAACGTGAGCCTGGCGAACAGCATCGGCACCGGCATCGCGGATGACAAGGTCATCTACTACTTCGTCCCGCGGATCATCAAGTACTACCTGGGCGAGGACCCCATCCTGCCCAATGTGGAGACCTACCTGGCCAGCGAGCCCCAGGACCGGAAATTCATTCTAGAGAATCTGGAGAAGCTGGTGGTGAAGTCTGCCAACGAAGCGGGCGGCTACGGCATGCTCATGGGCCCCTGGGCCACGCAGGAGGAGATCGAGGAGTTCCGCAAGAATATCATCGCCAATCCCCGCAACTTCATCGGGCAGCCTCCCATCTCTCTCTCCCGCCACCCCACCTGGGTGGGCGATGACTTCGAAGGTCGGCACGTGGACCTGCGCCCCTACATCCTCTTTGGCGAGAAAATCAAGGTGACCCCCGGTGGTCTCACCCGGGTGGCCCTGCGCAAGGGGTCGCTGGTGGTGAACTCCTCCCAAGGGGGCGGCTCCAAGGACACCTGGGTCCTCCACGACAACGAATAAGATTGACCCCGACCTCCATTCCGCTACCAAAGACCTGTCTGCCCAGGTCTTGAATCTCCCGCCTTCCCCAGCGCTTCACCACCTCGCATGTCCCTCCCCCTTTCCCAGCTCCCTGTCACCGCACATCGCGGCAGCGAAATCATGCTGTCGCGGGTGGCCAACTCTCTCTACTGGATGAGCCGCTACATCGAGCGGGCCGAGAACATCTCGCGCCTGCTGGATGTGAATCTCCAGCTCATGTTGGACTTCTCCCATCTGGACGATGAGCAACTCAAGGAGCACTGGCTCCCGATTCTCCGCTCCGCCGGAGATGAAGAGACGTTCTTCAAGCACTACACGGTGGCGAACAGCCGCACCGTCACGGAGTTCATGACCTTCCGGGAGGAGAACCCCAACTCCGTCATCTCCTGCCTCTTTGCCGCCCGCGAGAACGCCCGTCAGATCCGTGATCAGATCTCCCTGGAGATGTTCGAGGCGCTCAACGAGTGCTACCTCTTCCTGAAATCGAAGAATGCCCGTGAGATCTGGGACAGCGGTGCCCACGAGTTCTACGACCAGATCAAGAAGTACTCCCACCTCTTCCAGGGGCTCACGAACTCCACCTTCTCCCGAAATGAAGGCTACGAGTTCATCCAGTTTGGCAAGTTCCTGGAGCGCGCCGACAAGACGACCCGCATCCTGGACATCAAGTACCACATCCTGCTGCCCAGCGTGTCGGATGTCGGCGGTGCCGTGGATGCCGCCCAGTGGCAGGCCGTGTTGCGCTCCGCCAGTGCTTTGGAGGCGTATCGCCGCTTCCACATGTCGGACATCCTGCCCAAGAAGGTGGCGGAGTTCCTCATCTTCTCCCCCTCCTTCCCTCGCTCCATCCGCTACAGTCTGGAGCGGCTCTACCAGTACCTCCATCTCCTCACCGAGACGGAAAACGGCGTCTGCAACACCCCTGAAGAGGAGGCCTTTGAAAAACTCATCGGCGATATGCGGACGCTCAGCATCGACGACGTTTTCAATCTCGGATTGCACGAGTTCCTCGGGAACATCCAGCGCACCATCGACCATCTGGATGACTTCATCTATCAGGAGTTCATGTACCATCCCCCCACTGACATGGAGGCGGAGATCCGGCTGCATCAGCAGGAGATGCAGCAGCAGCAACAGCCGGCGGCATGAGTGATTCCGCCGAAGGCAGCACCCAAGACTATGAATGGACGGACCCTCTACTGCTGAGTGTGCGTCATTTGACGCGCTACGACTATCACGACGACGTCTGGGACAGCTTCAATGAAGCTCGCCTCCAGCCGGTCAGCGACACCGCCCAGGAGTGTCAGGATTTCCATCTCCGGGTCGAGCCCACGGCCACCAGCCTGCGGGACTACCCCGATTTCTACGGAAACTGTGTGCACTACTTTGACGTGCCACAGAAGCATGCCCGGCTCGAGGTGGAGGCCATCTCCCGTGTCGCCACCCGAGCGGATACCCGCGGCTCCATCCCCGCGGTGAATCCCCCCTCCGCCCTGCAGAACCACTCTGAGGTGGAGGACTACTTCGACTTCCTCAACGACTCCCACTTCGTCTCCCTGGACAAGGAAGTGTGGCGTGAATCCATCGATGCCCTGCCCAATGGCGTGAGTGACCTGTGGCAGGACGCGCTCACCGTCGGGCGCCACATTTACAAGACCTTCACGTACACCCCGTTCACCACCACGGTGAACACCCGCCCGGCCGAGGTGGTGCTGAGCCGTCGCGGCGTCTGCCAGGACTTCGCCCACGTCATGCTGGGCATGTGCCGCAGTCACGGCATTCCCGCCCGGTACATCAGCGGTTATTTCTTCAATCCAAATCGCCTGCCGGACGAGATCGAGGCCAGCCACGCCTGGGTGGAAGTCTACCTCCCCGGCTACGGCTGGAAGGGCTTCGACCCCACGCACAACCGCATCCCCGACACCCGCTACGTGAAACTCGCCGTCGGTCGTGACTACGGGGACATCAAGCCCGTGAGCGGCACTTTCCGCGGCAAAGGGACGAGGGAACTCCGTGTAGAAGTACAGATCAGGCGGGTAGAAGCAGCAGAGTGAAAAGGGGTAAGTAAAAAGTGAAAAGTTGAGCTTCGAACAACCACGCAAGCTGCGTTTGGCATAGTTCAGTTGTTCCACACTTTTCACTTACTACTTTTTACTTTTCACTCCTCCCTCCCATGCGCCTGACGTTCATCCTATCCCTCCTGGTCGCCCTGCCCCTCCACGCCCAAGCCCCCAAGCAAGACGCCCCCAAGCCGCCGCCCAAGGCGTATGCGGATCCGGACAAGACGGACGAGGACTTCCCCCTTCAGGGCGAGTACGCCGGGGAACATGATGGCAAAAAGTTCGGAGCCCAAATCATTGCTCTGGGTGATGGCAAATTCGAAGCCGTCGGCTATCCCAGCGGCCTGCCTGGCGACGGCTGGGACGGTGACACCACGAAGGTGAGCCGCACCTCCGGTCAGCGCGAAGCGGGGCAGAACACCGTGACCTTCGAGGCGAAGGACGGCGACGTGCGCGGCACCGTGGATGGCAGTTCCATCACCGTGTATTCCAAGGACGGTGAGAAGGTGTTCGAACTCTCCCGCGTGCAACGCACCTCCCCCACGCTGGAGGCCGCCCCACCCGCCGGTGCCGTGGTTCTCTTCAGCGGCAAGGACAAGAACGATTTCGCTGGCTCCCGTGTCACGGAAGACGGCCTGCTCATGGAAGGCGTGACCAGCACCGAGAAGTTTCAGGACTTCACCCTCCACATTGAGTTCCGCCTGCCCTACACGCCGACTGGTCGCGGTCAAAAGCGCGGCAACAGCGGCCTCTACCTTCAGCATCGCTACGAAGTGCAGTTGCTCGACAGCTTCGGTCTGAGTGGTGAAGACAACGAGTGCGGTGGCCTTTACAAGATCGCCAAGCCCAAGGTGAACATGTGCTTCCCCCCGCTGACCTGGCAGACTTACGACATCGACTTTACCGCCGCCAAGTTCGACGCCTCTGGCAACAAGACCGCCAACGCCAAGATGACCGTGAAGCACAACGGCGTGGTCATTCACCAAGACCAGGAGCTTCCCAAAGTCACCGGCGGAGCCAAGCTCCCAGAAGACGCCAATCCCGGCCCCTTCCACCTGCAAAACCACGGTGATCCCGTGCGCTATCGCAACATCTGGGTCGTGAAGAAGTAGGGCCCACTGCGCGGGAGACACAAGACAGGAAGACCCAAGACTCAAGACCTGAGGTCCTACGCTCGCGGCAGCACCCCTGCACGGCGTAGGGCCTTTTCATTTCCCCGCATCCTCATCTCTCATCCCAATCCTGTTAATCCTTCAAAATCCTGTTAATCCTGTCTGAGGAAGCGTCTCCCCACCCCTGACTCACCGGATCTTCGCCACCCGGGGGATCATGATCTCGTCCCCCGCCTTCAGCCTCGCCGTGGCGGGCAGGCGGTTGTATTCATAGAGCTGCTCCTTGGAGATGCCAAAGGCCTCACAGATGGAGCCCTCCGACTCGCCATCGCTCACAATGTAGGAGCGGATCACCCCATCGTTGCCGACCGTGTTGGACTGCGGTTTGCCTGAAGCCAGTTCATGAGGGGCACTGGCGGCAACGACTGGCTTCACGGGAGCTGGCGGTTCGCTGCTCTTGGCTGCCGACGTGGTCGCCACCGGAGCGTGCTCATCAGAGGTCTTCTCCTCATGCTTGTCAGCCTTGGCCATCACCGGCGCAGAGGGCGGCGCGTCTGCCGCAGCCGTTGCGGGTGCATTCACCTTCGGCTTGGGTTCGACCGGCGCTGGAGGTGGCACGTTGGGAGCCGCAATCACCACGGGCGAGGTATTGCCATTCGTGCCCTTCTTCTCAACCACTGGGTTGACGATTTGCTTCTTCACCTGCTCAGAGGTCAGAGCGGTGACTTTCGGCTTGGGAATGGGCAGCGTTTCCGGTCCAGGGATGGATGGCAGCGGCTTCGTGACCTTGGCCACCGTCGTGGGCGCGGGAGTGGGAGGCTTGGCAGTAGGGGCAGGCTCAGTTGCGCCCGGCTTGGAGCCCGCGTGCCCTTCCTCTGCTGCGGGAGCCCCCGGTGCAGTTTTCGTCGGCTTTTCCACCTTGTCGGGGATCACGATCTTGGTGCCGTTCTTCATGCGGCGAGGATCCACCTGGGGATTCGCCGCCAGAATGGCTTCCATAGTGACACCAAACTTCCGCCCCAAGGCATAAAAGGTGTCGCCTTCTTCAATCACGTACTCCTTGCCAGAGACCGGGCCGCTCTCTGCGGCAAGGGGGCTGGCAGGCTTCACCGGTGCCTTGGTGTCACCGGGCTTCACTTGGGATTTGTCCGCCGGAAGATCGCTACCCGGATCCTTCAAGGTCACTGCAGGCTTCAGGGGTGCACCGGACTTGGCCGTCTTGCTCCCATCGGACGGCGGGATGATGAGCTCCATGTCCGGGTGCAACCGGTTGGGGTTCACATTGGGGTTGGCATTGGCCAGGGCCTCGGGGGTGACGTTGTACTCCCCGGCGATGCTCCAGAAAGTCTCGTCATCATCCACCACGTGCACTTTGCGCCGCTCGGTTCGCGGATCCACCAGCCCGCCCTTCGGCGGAATCTTGAGCTTCATGCCCTCCCGCACATACTCCTTGGGCAGCTTGTTGAGCTCCATCACCTCGCCCACGCTCGTGCTGTACTTCTGCGAGATGCTCCAGAGCGTCTCCCCCTTTTTCACGACATGCTCCTTCGCGTCGGAGTCCTTTCCAGACTTCGACTTCGCGGTATCGGCCTTCACGGTACTGCTCTTCGCCGGGGTTTTGGGTTTGGCAGAGGAGCTTTTGCTGGCGGCATGAATCGGGCTGACCAGGCACGCCAGAGCCACAATGCCGCAAAGGTGGAGACCAGGCGGACGCATGGATCCATTTTATAAAATTTAATCATCAAATCCACCGGAAATTTTGTAAGCTGCCAACGCGCTTAGTCTTCACCCTCTTCATGTCACCCCGTGGTGTCATCCGCCTGTTCCTGTCATCCAGCGCTCTGCTGGGGGCGGCTGCCTGCCTCTGGATGGTCGGCCAGAGCTGGGACCAGGAAGCAAATCGCCTGGTGGATGAGTTGAACCGGGTGGCGGCGGCGGATCCCTACCCCTTCCTGGTGGTGGTGGATGCCGGTCACGGTGGGAATGACGGCGGCACGCAGGGCTTTGGCCAGCTGGAAAAAGACATCTCCCTGGATCTGGCCACCCGCCTGGAACAGCGCCTGAAGAATGCAGGCTGCCAGGTGCTCATGACCCGCAAGGATGACACCTACCCCACCTTGGAGGAGCGGTGCGAGGTGGCGAACAAGGCCAAGGCGACCGTTTTTGTCAGCCTGCATCTCAACGCAGATCCCAAGTCGAACGAGACACATGGGGTCGAGACCTACTATTCCTCCCGAAAAAAGCTGGGCAACATGACCCCCATCCGGGAGCTCTTGGGCCTGAAGCACGATATTCCCGTGCGGGACGTGCGCAGCGAGTGGCTCGCGGGCATTGTCCACAGCCGAGTCTGCCGCACCACCGGAGCCACAGACCGGACGGTACGCGACAGCCACTTCGTCGTGGTGATGCAGACTGAATGCCCCGCCATCCTCGTGGAATGCGGGTACCTCACCAACCAGACGGAGTCGCTCTGCTTCACCGACAACGGGTACAAGGATGGTGTGGTGGAAGCAGTCGCCAGCGGCGTGCTTCACTATCTGCGTTCCATCCAGATGAATCCCCGCCGCGGTCTGCGGTTCGAGCCCCCACCTGTCCTTGTGGACGAACGGGACCCCGACATGGAACCGGAGCCCAAGCCTGAGCCGGAAAACGCCCCCACACCGGATCCTGCGGCTCCTCCTGCACCGCCGCCCGAAGGAGCCCCTTCGCCAGGCGCCTCGCCCCCGGTGGCCTCCGGCGGCTCCCCGGAGCCCAAGCCGTCGGCCCCTTGAATCGCTTGACCATCCGCCGGGCCACCTTCACCGTGGCCCGCCTTCTGCATGAGCCCGGAATCCAGACCTCAATCCCTTCTCGCTGAGGTTTTTTGGAACCTGCTGCTTTGCCTGGGGATGATGCTGGGCATCTGGGCCGTCTTCCACGCCATCAACTATAACTGGCACTGGGAGTCCCTGTGGAAGTGGCGCTGGCTCATCCTGCGCGGCTGGGGCACCACCGTCGCCGTGTCCGCCCTGGCCCTCATCATCAGCATCCCGCTAGGGCTCACCCTCATGCTGGGGCAGCGCAGTCGCTGGATCCCGGTGCGCCTGGCCTGCCGTGGCTGTGTGGAGCTGGTTCGTGGCACTCCGCTGCTCGTGCTGCTGCTGATCGGCTACTATGGCGTGGCCAATGCCCTCGGCATCGCCCGCCCCTGGCTGCCCGGGGTCTTCCTGCTGGCACTGTTTCATAGTTCCTACCTCTCAGAGATCTTTCGTGGTGCCTGGGAGTCCATTGGTGCCTCCCAGCTGGAGGGGGCCCGCGCCGTGGGCTTCAATCAGCAGCAGACCTGGCGTTTTGTCATCTTTCCCCAGGCCTTCCGGCGCGCCCTGCCGGGCACCGCTGGCCAGATGGTCTCCCTCATCAAGGACTCCTCACTGCTCTCCGTGATCGGCGTCGAGGAACTTACCCAGATGGTGCGCAGCGCCAATGCCCAGGCCTACACGGCGCTGGAGGGCTTCATCCCGCTGGCGATTCTCTACATCCTCCTCACCATCCCCCTCTCTTGGTGGACCCGCCGCATCGAGGAGCGTTTCAGGTTTGAAACGTAGCGCCTGCTGCTCCTGCCGCATCCCCCCACCTCCTTCACCGCATCGCATGCACATCAAGGTCAACCAGCTCGTCAAACGCTACGGCAGTCATGTCGCGCTCGACGGAGCCTCGTTTGAAGTTCCCGCCCAGGTGAACTGTCTGGTCTTGTTGGGGGCCTCCGGCAGCGGCAAGTCCACCCTTCTCCGCGTGCTCGGCTCTCTCCTCACCCCTGACTCCGGAAGCATCCACATCAACGAAACCGCGCTGGGCTGGACAGACGAGGCCATGCTCAAGCAGCGGCGCGGCAACGGGTTCGTGTTTCAGAGCTTCAACCTCTTTCCCCACCTCAGCGCCGAGGAGAACGTGGCCCTGCCTCTGCGGGAGGTTCACGACATCAACGCCCGGGTGGCCAGTCATCAGGCGCATGAGACGCTCGAAAAATTTGGCCTGGGCGAGCACGTGAAGAAGCGCCCCGCAGAAATGTCCGGCGGCCAACAGCAACGCGTGGCCCTGGCCCGGGCGATCGCCCCCAAGCCCGGCCTGCTTCTGCTGGACGAGCCCACCTCGGCCCTCGATCCGGTGATGACGCAGGAGGTCCTGGACCTCATCCTCCGTCTGGCGGAAGCCGGCCAACGCACCGTGCTGTCCACCCATGAAATCACCTTTGCCCGCAAGGTCGCGGACTGGGTGGTGTTTCTGGATCACGGCGTCGTCATCGAGTCCGCACCCGCCAGCCAGTTTTTTGACCAGCCGGAGTCTGAGCTGGCCCGTCAATTCCTAGAATCCCTCACACGGTATCGGTAGGCACTCACAGCCCCCTGGTCCGCCACGCACCTCCCGCCATGTCCACCTCATCCTTAGCCCCCCGCCCCTGGATCATTGCCGAGACCAACTGGAAGCAGGTCCAGTCCACCAAGTATGAGGTGGCCGTGCTCCCCATGGGGGCGACCGAGGCGCACAACTGGCACCTGCCGTACGGGACCGACAGCTACCAGAACGTCGCCCTCTGCTCTGAAGCCGGTCGCCAGGCCTGGGAACAAGGGGCCAAGGTGGCCATCCTCCCCAACATTCCCTTTGGCGTGCAGACAGGACAGCTGGACATCCCCTTCTGCATCAACATGAACCCCAGCACCCAGCTGGCTCTGTTGAATGATATCATCGCCTCCCTGGTGGGCGTAGGCA
The DNA here is from genome assembly GCF_000739655.1 of Verrucomicrobium sp. BvORR106. Classification (GTDB taxonomy): domain Bacteria; phylum Verrucomicrobiota; class Verrucomicrobiia; order Verrucomicrobiales; family Verrucomicrobiaceae; genus Verrucomicrobium. Next base: position 30,413 of record NZ_BATR01000174.1, read on the forward strand.
TTCCCAAGCTGGTGGTCTTCAACGGCCACGGCGGCAACGACTTCAAACAGATGCTCCGGGAGCTCCAGGCCAAATGGCCGCAGATCTTCCTCAGCACTGTCTTCTGGCCCAACATCGACAGCGGCGCCGGCATCTTCGACGTGCTCGGCGACCACGCCGACGAACGCGAGACCAGCCTCATGCTCCACTTCCATCCCGAGCTGGTGCCGCCCAAAGAAACCTGGGGCGATGGCAAAGCCAACGCCTGGAAGCTCCAGGCCATGAAGGAAAAATGGGCCTGGGCGCAACGCGCCTGGACCCAGGCCACCCACGACACCGGCAGCGGCACTCCCGCCGCCTCCACCGCTGAAAAAGGCGCCCAGTACGCCGCCCTGCTCTCCAGCCGTCTTGCGAGTTATTTAGTCGAACTCGCCGCGGCAGATGCAGCGGATTTGTATGAGCGGTGAGGCCGGCCAAGAGTTCACAGAACGAAAAATGGGCATTTTGACGCCAAGGGCGTCATACAAAGCAGCCCGGGGTCAGGCGAGGCACGAGCCGCCACCCTGGGTACACGGGTAGGTGAACCTGAACTCCGTAGTGAGTTCTACAATCCTACAATCCTACAATCCGCGGCCCCATCCCTGAGATAGCCACGGTTTCGCGATCTTACCCCTGGCGTCTATTCTCCTTTGGCGTGAGGCCAACTCCGCTGGTTCAGCCCATTCTCTCATGGACCGCGTCTTCCCGTCCCCATCACTCCATCACTCCATCACTCCATCACTCCATCACTCCGCATTCCTAATTCCTAATTCCTAATTCCTAACTTCTTCCCCCTCACCCCTGCAACAACGACTGCGCCCCATCGATGTACACCTCCGTCCCCGTAACGTGGGAAGATAGATCCGAAGCCAGAAACCACACCAACTCCGCCACCTGACCCGCCGTGCCTGAGCACCCACCCGTGAGCGGCACATTCCCCTGCGGAAACTCAACTGGCAGGTGAATCCCTTCCAGCTCCCGCTTCTCGGTTGACTCATCGATCCGACTCTCAATCGCTCCCGGGCAGATGACATTGACCCGGATGCGATGTCGCGCCAGCTCCAGCGCCAGCATCTTCACCAGGGCCACCTGACCCGCCTTGGAGCACGCATAGGCCGTGGCTCCGGAGTTGCTAAAAATACGGGTGCCGTTGATCGACGCCGTCACCACCACGGACCCGCCAGCTTGCTTCATGAAGGGCACCGCATGCTTGATCGTCAGGAAAGTTCCTTTGAGGTTGATCGCCAGGGTCTCGTCCCATTCCTTTTCCTCAATCAGTTCGATCGGTGCCCACACACCATTGATCCCCGCATTCGCAAAGACCATGTCAATCTGCCCCTCCACCCCTGCCGCTTGAGCCATGGCGGCCTTCACCTCTGCATCCCTGGCCACATCCACCACGATGGGAACCGCCTCGCCGCCGCTGTGCAGAATCTCCTCCGCCGTGCACTGGATCTCCTCTGCGGTACGCCCCAGCACCAACACCTTGGCACCGGCATGGGCCAGGATCTTTGCGGTGCTCTTGCCCAGACCGGAACCAGCTCCCGTGACCACGGCGACTCGCCCCTTCAAGCTATCCGCAGGAATCACCATGATCTCAGTGAGTTGAGGTTATCTTCTACACGTGCTCTTTCTCTCTGCAAAAAGGCCCCCTCACCAATCACATAGGCAGATCAGCAAGGGGGCCGGGGAATTTTGTTTATCTACAGAAGCCTGGCGATACCACTTCGCTGACTTCTGAGGGAACGCTAGAGCTTTGCTTCCAGCGCCTGGGCTTCTTCAAGGTGCGACTTCAAGGTCGGGAGAGTTTTGTCCACCCAGGCTTTCAGCTCACCATCCTTGGAATCCGCGGAGGCGTTCTCAAAGTTCTTGATGGATTTCTTGTGGCTGGAGATCAAGCCCTGCAGGAACTCCTTGTCGAAGTTCTTGCCACTCTGTTTCTCCAAGCCCTGCACCTTGTCCGAGGCATCTGCTGGAGCGGCCGCAGAGAGCTGCACCCCCTTCTTCTCGGCGAAAGAGGTCAGTTCGTTGTTCACAGCGGTGTGATGCTTGATCAGCGTCTCAGCGAAGGCCTTCACATCAGCATGCTCCGCCTTCTTCACGCCAAGTTCGGCAACTTTCACTTCGCTCATCCCGCTCTGGGCAGCAGTCTTCACGAATTTCTGATCAGCAGCGTTCAGAGCGCTCTTCTCATCGGCAGAAGCTGTGGCGAGCATGGCAAAGCCAGCAAGCACGGCTGCGGCAATAGTAGGTAGGGTCAATGTTTTCATGGGTCAGTCTGTTTGGTGTTGTTGACGTCATCGACAACACCCGAGGATCGCTCTCTTGACTCCACACGGATGGATCTAATCGTAAATTTTTGAGTGTGGCATATTGGTTGCCCATCACAATAGATGCCCACGCCAACAGAGCGCCAAATCAAACCAAATGCGTCAATTCCTTTAACCTGATGGGCGACTCAGGGAAACGCCCGACAAATGGCCAGGGCCGGAGAAGCTCCGGGAGCGCACGCATCTTGGGGGGCAACCAAACATACATGCAACATCGCATTCGAACGACATGGAGGCGTTGAAGGCATTAGGCAGAAAGCAGATGCTGTCGGCCTTCCCACCTGATCATCCTTTGCGGAGGCACCCAGGGTTGACTCGCTTAGGGCTCGTCCAACCACTGGGCTGTGTTAGAGATCCCCGCTGGGGATCAACTTCGAACTGAGACGGCGCAACAAGGTACTCGACCGAAGCTCTTCCTCGAAGATGATGCGGCCACAAGCTCAACGTTGGCGGCCCGATGCCGGAGGCATCTCAGCT
>NZ_BATR01000173.1 GCF_000739655.1 Verrucomicrobium sp. BvORR106
TGGCGAGCTTCATTCCGCATTTCGCATTCCCCATTCCGAATTGCTCCTACCCCTCCTGCGGCCGGTCCACCATGAGCGACTTCCGCACTTCCTGGAGACACCGGACCCAAACACCGCTGCTCAGGGGGACATAGTAGCTCTTGCCATCAGAGCGGGTCACGATGTCAAAGATGTTGCTGGGCTGCTGCACGAGCTCATCATAGATCCCGCTCAGGAAGACCCCTTCCACGGTTTTAGGAAACTTCGCCCGATACTCCAGGTCCGAGGCTTCTTTGATCGCCTCGTCGATCACAATGACCAGGGATGAAAGCGGCAGCCCCACCCCGCTCTTGTTGGCCTCCGCCAGCGCCTCGCCGAGCAGGACCTCCAGCTTGCGGATCACCGGGCGGAGATCCCGTTTCGACACAGGGCGGGATTCTTCCTCCACCAAGTCCTTGTCGGACTTCACGGCGGCGGGAGCCAGGGGATGGAGATGTCTGTCGGAGCTCACGGGAAGGGGAATTTAGGCGGAACAGCGACGCCGCAGAAACCCGGAGAGGTTTAAGGACGCACGGCTCCATGTGGCTGGACTGACGCAATTATACCAGCATCGCTACAGAAGTTGAACTTCACCTTTACCTGCGGGAGCCGGGAGGACGGGGGTCGGACGACGCGACGAGCAGACTCAGAAATTCCTTTATGGCACTGGGTGGAGAACCACTGCGCCGACAGGCAAATGCATGCTGCAGCCTGGGGACCGGCCGGGCCAGTTTCAAAAACGTCACGCCATGGGTGATGATGCGCCCCACGCCCTCCGGCACCAGCGTGATGCCACTGCCGACAGCGACCATGGCCAGAATGGCCGTGACGCGCTCCGACTCCTGGACGATCCGCACCGGGCCCTGGCCAGTCTGTGCGCACAGGCCCGCAAACTGCTGACGGAAGGCGGGTGCCGCCTCCCGGGAGACCATCACCCAGGGCTGACCGCGGAGCGCCTTCCACGAAACTCCCGCACACCCCCCT
>NZ_BATR01000172.1 GCF_000739655.1 Verrucomicrobium sp. BvORR106
CATGGTTTCCTTGAGCTCGAGGATTTCCCCCTTCACGTCCACCGTGATCTTACGGGAAAGGTCACCACGGGCGATGGCGGTGGCCACGTCGGCGATGTTGCGCACCTGCGCCGTGAGATTGGACGCCATGGAGTTCACATTGTCCGTGAGATCCTTCCACGTGCCCGCCACGCCACGCGCTTGGGCCTGGCCGCCCAGCTTGCCTTCCGTACCCACTTCACGCGCCACGCGCGTCACTTCTGAAGCGAATCCATTGAGCTGGTCCACCATCGTGTTGATGGTGTTCTTGAGTTCGAGGATCTCACCCTTCACGTCCACCGTGATCTTTTTGGAAAGGTCACCGTTGGCCACGGCGGTGGCCACATCGGCGATGTTGCGCACCTGGGCCGTCAGGTTGGACGCCATGGAGTTCACGTTGTCCGTGAGATCCTTCCACGTCCCGGCCACGCCACCCACTTCGGCCTGGCCGCCCAGCTCCCCTTCGGTACCCACCTCACGCGCCACGCGACTCACCTCCGAGGCGAAGGAGTTCAAGCGGTCCACCATCGTGTTGATGGTGTTCTTGAGTTCCAGGATCTCCCCTTTCACGTCCACCGTGATCTTGCGGGAAAGGTCGCCAAAAGCAATGGCCGTGGCCACGTCCGCAATGTTGCGCACCTGCGCCGTGAGGTTGTTGGCCATGAAGTTCACGTTGTCCGTGAGATCCTTCCACGTCCCGGCCACCCCGCTCACCTCCGCCTGACCACCCAGCTTGCCTTCGGTGCCCACTTCACGAGCCACGCGGGTTACCTCGGCGGCAAAGGCGTTGAGTTGGTCCACCATCGTGTTGATGGTTTCCTTGAGTTCTAGGATTTCCCCCTTCACGTCCACCGTGATCTTCCGGGAGAGGTCACCACGCGCCACCGCCGTGGTCACGGCGGCGATGTTGCGGACCTGCGCCGTGAGGTTGGACGCCATGGCATTCACGGAGTCTGTAAGATCCTTCCACGTTCCGGCCACGCCCGGCACCACCGCCTGGCCACCCAGGCGCCCCTCGGTGCCCACCTCTCGGGCCACACGAGTCACCTCTGAGGCGAAGGAGCGAAGCTGCTCCACCATGGTGTTAATCCCTTCCTTGAGCTGAAGGATTTCCCCACGGACGTCCACGGTAATTTTCTTAGAAAGGTCCCCATTCGCCACGGCCAGGGTCACGTCGACGATGTTTCGCACCTGGGCGGTGAGGTTGCCCGCCATCTGGTTCACACTTTCCGTGAGGTCTCGCCACACCCCGGACACCCCTTTCACCTGCGCCTGCCCACCCAGCTTGCCCTCGGTGCCCACTTCACGAGCCACACGGGTCACCTCAGAAGTGAAGACGGAGAGCTGGTCGATCATTCGGTTCACAAGCTGCGCGGAGTGCAGGAACTCGCCCTCGAGCGCGCGGCCGTCCGCCTCCAGCGCCATGGATTGGCTAAGATCCCCCTTGGCCACCGCACCAATCGTGCGGGTCACCTCCGTGGTCGGGCGCACCAAATCATCCATCAAGTCATTGAGGGCATCCACCTCTTCTGCCCAGTCCCCGACCAAGCCTGGGACGCGCAGGCGCTGGTTGAGCTTGCCCTCTTTCCCCACCACCCGGCGGATGCGGGCAGTTTCCTTGACCCGTCGCTGGTTGATGCCCAGGATTTCATTGAACGCATCGGCCAGCTTTCCCTGGATGCCCGTCCAGCCGGAGGGCAGCCGCTTGGAAAAGTCTCCACTGCGTAATGCCAGCATGGAGTTCAGGATTTCGATGAGGTACTCATCTCCGTGGCTGGAGATTCCAACGGGCTCGGTGGAGGCGGCGGACTTCATGGGCACACTAGCGGCAGCGGATGAGAAACTGACGGGAGAATTCTGCGAGGAACAACGCGGGGATACGGAATCGCACGGCAGATGGCCGCCGCGCTGGTGGGTCAGGGCAATGCTTTACCTCAATACGACTGCCATCGCCCACCACTTTAATTTGCAGACCGCGCAAAATAAATCCATCCACCGCACGACCGGGCTGCGAACACTGGGTCCAATCGGGAGGCAACCCGGCAAGCCACCTCAACTCTCACGTCCCCCGACAGAAAGCCTCGTGTCAGAAGGAGTCCTCACAGATCGCATCCGTAATTTCGTCGAGCACTACGTGTTCGCCGTGGAGCATCTGGAAGTGATGCTGCTCCTGGAGGCCGCCCCGGAGGCCACCTTCACAGCCGATGAGGTGTACGGCAAGATCCTGAGTTCGCGAGGGTCAATCACTGCCTGGCTGGAAACCATGGTCGCACATGGACTGGCGGTGAAGAGCAGTTCAGGGCAGGGAGCCCCTACCTACCAGTTCGCGCCGAGCACTCCGGAGCTGCGCGAGTACATGCAGGATCTCGCTCAAGTTTACCGAGCCTACCCCGTACGGGTCATCGAGGTGATCTACCACCCCGGACGACGTCAGCAGGCCCCACAGGACCCTGCCCAATCCTTCGCCAACGCCTTCAAATTTCGCCAGCACACGTGACCTGCCATGGTGGAGACCGTTTACATCCTCTGCTCTTTGTCCGCCTTCGTCTGCGCCATCCTCCTCTTTCGTGGGTATCGAAAGACACGCCTCCCCCTGCTGATGTGGAGCGCCCTGTGCTTCACCCTGCTGGCCGCCAGCAATGTGGTGCTGATCTTTGACATGATCGTGTACCCCTCGGGCGATCTCTCCCTACAGCGGAACCTCCTTACTGGTGCCGCCATGGCCGTGCAACTCTACGGCCTGATCTTCAACTCCCACTCCTCGTAGCCGCCCTTCGCAATCTGCCCACCTGACCATGTCCGGAGCTTTTCTTTCAGGAATGATTGCGGCCGCCAGCCTGACCATCGCGGCATTCTTCTGGCGTTTCTGGCAGCGGACGCGGGACCGGTTGTTTCTCTACTTCTGCACGGCCTTCCTGCTTATGATGATGGAGCGCATCATGCGCACGCTGCTGAATCTGGACAATGAAATGGCCCCGCTGGTATACGCTGTGAGACTCGCTTCCTACCTGGTCATCATCGCGGGAATCATCGACAAGAATCGACGGCTGGGATGATGGCAGGTTCGTGGAACCAGAGCGCGCGTTAACTCAGCGACATCGTCTGCGAGCCTCATCTCCGCGGGGACAACCGGAGCAGAGCATAGTCAGGAACGAGATCCTCACTCCGGGCTTTGATCTCATTCCCCAAGTCCACTCTGGAATATGATTCCCCAATCTGCCCAACAAACTTTTCGCAGATAGATGACACGGCACCCGAGCAGGGGCCGGACAGGATCATGACCCGTTCCCCCAGTTCGTACGGCCCGCCATTGCATCGCTCACAGAGCTGCATCACCCATCGGCCTGCGAACCCTACCGCTACGACATAGCCCATTGGCCATATCGCGAGGAGGCAAATCATAAGCAGGACCGCTGCGCCCCAATCCACCTGCACCAGCTCAATCACCCCACGCCCAGCAAACCAGACCATGAGTGACGTCCAGGCGATGAGCGCACCCAACATCCAGACGATGATGATTGGCTTTGCGCAGAAGCGATGGAAGCAAAAGCGAAGACACAGCATGGCGCTGACCTGGTTAGTGACTCTCCGGTCTCCCTGAACGACAAGCCTGCCTGAACAGGAGCAGTGATGATCCAGAAAATGTTCCCGCAAACATCAAGACTGCCATCCCATTCCACAGCTTCGCCTCCGTCGGATGTTCGGTCAGACCACCCTTCCCGTCGCATTCACAGTTCTCGATCCGCCATGGATATGGCAATCCGTAGGCTTTGGTGGTGCAGTACTCGAAGTAGTCATTCCGAGCTTGGCGCTGGGAATAGAGTAGAAGTGCCCCGGCAAGCAGAGACGTCAGAAAAATGACCAGAGGAACGGATTTCATGTCTATCAGCCACTTGCTGGCCATTGAACATCAAGATTCCCAGTTGCCCCCTTCGAATCAACTCGTTTTTCTCGAATCCAACTTGGATCCAAAAGCCAAGTTCACCGTCAGCCCCGGATTCTCAAACCAGAGGATGCCGACAACGGCATGAGGTAGCGCACTTCTTCCAGGCGGGTTCCGTTCACCACCACGTGTTTCAGAGTGCCATCGTGTTCGAAACCAATCGCCTCATAGAATCGACGTCCGTGCTGATTCTCCGCCAGCACCCAAAGCGTCACTCTCTCATATCCTCGCTCCGATGCTGACAGAGCGGCTGTCGCGCACAGTTTGCGCCCGATGCCGGCTCTCCAGGCACCAGGATTAACATAGATGGCGGCGATCTCCGCCGTGCCTGTGGCACCAGGATCACGCGAGGGGATCAGGTGACAGAAGCCCGCAACTCCGTCACCAGAATCCGCAACATACAGATCCCCCTTCTCATCGACGGAGAACCTTTCCCAGAGCGGAACCCGACTGGTGGCAGCGAGCCCGTCGAGGTATTCATCAGGAACGATTCCACGATACGCGGCCTTCCAGCCTGCGACTTGAATCTCGGCAATGCGCTTCACATCGGAGAAATTTGCCCGTCGGACTTCAATCATGATTTGAGTGGGGAGGATCTAGTGGATGATGCCACGAGCCAAGGGTGAGATCCAGACCAACACCGTCAAAACAATGACGGCCGAAGCAAGGAGCGACATCGCAAAATGTGCCGATCCCCAGCGGGGATCTGTAGCACAGCCCAAGGTTGGACGAGCCCTAAGCGAGTCAACCTTGGGTACCGCCGCAGGAGATGATCAGGTGGGAAAGCCGTCAGCCTCCTCTTTCTCCCCACCGCATTCAACACCTCCATGTCAGTTCCTCAGGTTCCGCTGAGGCATCTCCAAGCTTCGCCATCTCTCCGACGCCACCAAGCTTCGACAGACTCAATCCATTTGCTCCACGCGCCCGCGCAACCATGCCCCCTCGCCATTTTCGACACTCCCATTGAATCTGGGCGACCCTGCTAAATCGAAGCGTCCCGGAGACCTTTCGATTGCGTAAGTCTCTACAAATCCAGCGCCTTGTGCGCCTGCATCTGCCATTCCCGCGCCCGCTACATTCTGACGGGAGCACCGGGTCACCATTACTCCACACTCTTGATGACCCGCGTCAAATCTGTAATGCTAATGCAATAAAAAGGAGGCCCGGCCCACAATGGACCGGAAACGCCGCCTTTTTCCTAGTCGCAACATCATGAAAACGCTTCCACTTGCAGCGCTTGCGCTGGGGGTCATGGCCCCGTTCGCCCTTTCCGCAGAAGTCCCACCGGCACAACCCGGTGGCAAACTGCCCGGGAATCCTGCTATTCAGCTGGTCAAAGTTGCTGACGGACTGGTGGATCCGGTCCACGTCGCGTCGCCCAAAGACGGCACCGGTCGGCTCTTCGTCTGCGAGCGCCATGGCATCATCCGCATCGTCAAAGACGGAAAACTTCTCGATAAACCCTTCCTGGACATCCGGGACAAGACCATCAGCTCCTTCCTGGAAGTCGGCCTGTATGCCATCGAGTTCCATCCCAAGTTCAAGGAGAACGGGATCTTCTACATTTCCTATGCCGACCTGTGGTTCAACAGCTCCACGCTGGTCACACAATACAAGGTATCCGCCAAGAACCCCGATCGCGCTGACCTCGATAGCGCCAAGGTGGTGATGCAGATCGATTTCCCCTATCCCAACCACCACGGCGGCAAGATCGCCTTCGGACCCGATGGCTACCTCTATGTCGGCGTGGGTGACGGCGGATGGGAGGGCGATGTCTTGGACGCTGGCCAGGACAAGAGCACGCTGCATGGCAAGATGTTGCGCATCGACGTGGAGAACAGCACTCCGGATCGCGCTTACTCCATCCCCAAGGACAATCCCTTCCTGACTCCGCTCCAACAGATGACGCTTTTCGGTATCTCAGAGAAGCAGTTCTCCCAGATCAAACCGAAAGCCCGCCCCGAGATCTGGGCCTATGGTTTGAGGAATCCATGGACCTTTTCCTTTGATCGCGAAACGGGAGACCTTTATATCGCCGATGTGGGGCAGAATCATTGGGAAGAAATCAACTTCCAGCCCGCGGCGAGCAAGGGTGGCGAAAACTATGGCTGGAGCTTCATGGGCGGCAGCCACACCTTCCCCATTGAAGATGAGGCCACCAATCCCCGTGTAGGCATCCTTCCCGTCGCGGAGTACAGCCACGTGGATCAGGGCATCTGCGTCACTGGCATCGGCGTCTACCGTGGCAAGAAGTATCCCAGCCTGAACGGCATCTACTTTGTCTCCGACTGGGGCAGCGGGAAGATCTGGGGCATGAAACGGGATGATGCCGACAAGTGGCAGATGCAGGAACTCCTGGATCTGGACACTCCCCTGCGCCCGACCAGTGGTGGGGAAGATGAAGAAGGTAATCTCTACATCACCCATGCCACGGCGAACTATGGCGGCCCGGTGGATCCCACGGTGAGCGAGCGTGGAGCGCTCTGGAAAATTGTGGCCGCTGATGATGTGCCCAAGGGTGCCAGCCTGGCTCCGTTGCAGAAGAAATAAGGTCGCAAGACGGTCCTTGTTCAACCCATTGGCCATCGCCGTGGCGAGCGCAAACCGGCGCACCACGGTGCTGGCCACCCCCTCCCCATCTATGAAAACCAGCCTTGCCGTACTTTTTCACGGTTTACTCCTCGCACCCATGGCCCTCGTTCAGGGCCAGACTCCGGCTCCTGCAGGCCATGATCACCACGCACCGGCCACTGGGGGCGGACGGAAGATCGAGTTGATCAAAGACATCACGGCCGACGATTTCCTGCGGCTGGGCAAGGAGCCCAAGACGGTGGAGGTCACGCTGGTCGCTGTATTCAACGATGACAACTACGGCATGAACTTCAACGGCTACGCCAAAGGCGCAGCGGAGTACACCATCCCCAAGGGGTGGAAGGTCCATGTCACCTTCATCAACCCCAGCCCGGTCCCTCACAGCGTGATCGTGGTGGAGAAGGACGATGTACGGAAGCTCCAGGTGGCGGAGCCCTACTTCAAAGGTGCAGGCATTGAAAAACACCTCCAGGGCATTGCCTTTGACAAGCGGACCTTTGAGTTCACGCCAGATGAGTCCGGTGAATACGCATTCGCCTGTGGCTTTCCCGGTCACACGATGAACGGACACTGGCTCACCCTCCTGGTCTCTGACACCGCAGAAAAGCCCACACTCAAGCTGGGCGAGGAGCCAGCCAAAGACGCCAGCCCCGCCAAATAACCCTGCACGCAACTCTGCGATCCTGAGGCCACCGCTATTTCCATGAACTTTCTCAGCCGCGAAAGCACTGTCGCCCCGCCCGGCTACTCCCGCTGGATGGTGCCGCCTGCCGCCATCGCCGTGCACATGTGCATCGGCCAGGTGTATGGATTCAGCGTCTTCAATGTGCCCTTGACCAAGCTGCTTGGAGGCGACGCTTCAGTGGCTGGGGACTGGACCATTCCGCAGGTGGGTTGGGCCTACCAGATTGCGCTGATCATGCTGGGCCTCTCCGCCGCTGTGTTTGGCAAGTGGGTGGAACGCAACGGCCCCCGCATGACCATGGTGGCCAGCGCAGCCTGCTTCTGTGGCGGCCTCCTGCTGGCAGCGCTGGGTGTGAAGCTGCACCTGCTCTGGCTCGTGCTCTTCGGCTACGGCTTTGTGGGCGGCATCGGCATGGGCCTGGGCTACATCGGCCCCGTGTCCACCTTGGTGAAGTGGTTCCCCGACCGCCCCGGTATGGCCACGGGCATGGCCATCATGGGCTTCGGCGGCGGAGCTCTCGTGGGCTCACCGCTGGCCACGGAGCTGATGACCCACTTCCGCCCCGTGAGCAGCCAGGGAGTGGCTCCTACACTTCTCACCATGGCAGCGATCTACGCGGTCTTCATGAGCTTTGGGGCTTGGCTGGTGAAAGTTCCTGCTGCGAACTGGAAACCAGACGGCTATCAACCGCCGACCAAACCCAAAAGCCTGGTGACCACCGCAAGTGTAGGCGTGGATCAGGCCTGGAAGACCCCTCAGTTTTGGCTGCTCTGGATCGTGCTCTGCCTGAACGTCAGCGCGGGCATTGGCATCCTGGGTCAGGCCTCGCTCATGTTTCAGGACATGTTTGGCGTCTCCGTTGCCGTGGGAGCTGGCTTCGTAGGCGTGCTCTCCCTGTTCAACATGGGTGGCCGTTTCATCTGGTCCTCCGTATCCGATCTCACAGGACGCAAGGTGGTGTATTGCATCTACTTTCTTCTCGGCGCGGCTTTGTACACCTCCCTCCCTTGGGTACAAAACACCGGGCAAAAGATGGTCTTTGTGGCGGTGACCGCCGTGATTATCTCCATGTACGGAGGCGGCTTCGCCACCATCCCGGCTTACCTTCGCGATCTCTTCGGCACCGCTCAGGTGGGAGCTATTCACGGGCGGCTCATCACGGCCTGGTCCGCCGCCGCTGTGATCGGGCCCACGCTCATCAACTACATCTCCACCGCCAACAAGAAGGCGGGCATGCCAGCGGCAGAGGCCTACAACAGCACGCTTTACCTCATGACGGGATTGCTTCTACTCGGCTGCGTCTGCAATCTGCTGGTGCGCCCGGTCGACCCCAAGCATCATCAACCCACTCCCTCAGCAAAATGAAGCCCTCCCAGATAAAGGTCATCATCGTCTGGCTGATCGTAGCCATCCCGCTGGGCTGGGGCGTGCTGAAGTCCGTGCAGAAGGCCAGCCCTCTGTTTACTGCCGGACACGGGGCCGCCAAATAGACGAACGGGTCAGTGGATCAATCCACGGGACAAATGCGACGTCCAGAGCATCCAGAGCGTCGCACCAAGCGCCACTCCCAGCAGCATTAGGATGAAGGATGCCCAAGTTTTGTGCCGCCAGTATGCAATCAGCCCACCTGTCGAGAGAATCGGCGCCGCTAAGGTGGCCCCGAACACGAGACAATGCCACGCCTTGTTGAAGTTGAAATTGCCAAACATCAGCAAGGCCATCAACAGGCAGAAGTAACTCAGCACCTGAGCTGGACAGGAAAGCAGCAGAGCCACAAGCCTGAGCGCCGGATGGTGGGGCTTCATTGGGGAATGATGGCAGTGAAAAGCAGCAGTCGCCAAGGCATATTATTTACCACAGCAGTGAGAAACCAGTGCCAAGTTTCTCAAGGCTTCTTATGCTGCACCACCGGCTTGAAATAGCCTTCAATCTTGTGGCTCTTGCTGGCACCAGTCACCGTGTCAATCTCATCAAAGGTGACCGAAATCCAACCATACAACCTCGTCCCACCAGTGAGAGTGGGCGACTTCAGCTTGAGCTCCTTCTTGGTAATTTTCCACCTCAGTGGGTTGGTTGGGCCGGGGTAGGTGGCAGCAAATGAACATTTGAAGTTTCGCTTCGCGTCCAGTTCAACTGTCAGGCTGCTCGCATAGGCTGGCATGCCTCCGGCGAATATCAGCACCGCACCGTCCGTCGTTGCTGTCACCTCACAGAACCCCATCAAATGCTCTCCCTGATGGGTGGAGACAACGTTCGCAGTGTGCTCCAGTTTGAGCAAGTCATCGGCATCGATCTCGCCGTCCGCGGTGTCCTCCAGATTGCCCTCCTCATTTTCCACGATCCACCAATGATAGGAGGACTGGCTCTGATGGTAGAAGGCCGAGTCCAGCTTGGGGGCCATCGCGACCTTGGCGACGAGGGAGTCTTCGCAAGTAACAGGAGGTGCGCTGACCGGCTGTGCGAGAGCCACGCCAGCAAGCGCAATCAGCACAAGGTTTGCCAGACAATTGGTGGGAAACATGTTCTGAAAAGCGTGAAAGCTTACTCCAACTTGTCGCCAAAAAGTGATTCACACAATTCAACTCCTGCCACCGCCCTACTGATTTACTGAATCACCGAATTACCGGACCACCGCCCTATCTTCCCGGTGCATACCGGTTCAGCTTCCGCTGCAGTGATCTGCGATGCACCCCCAGTATGGTGGCGGCCTTGGTGATGTTGCCTTCGCAGTCATGGAGCACGCGCTGGATGTGCTCCCACTCCACAAGATCCAAAGAAGGTACGGTGGCCGGAGCGGCCTCCGCATTGGCGGGGAGGCCTTCGATGGCGGCCACGACCTGGTCCGCATTGACCGGCTTGGTGAGGTAATCCGCCGCCCCCACTCGCACCGCCTCCAGGGCGGTGGCGATGCTGCCATACCCGGTCAGCACCAGCAGGCGCGCCCGCGGGGCGATCTGATGAAGGGCCTTCACGGTTTCGATGCCGGACATGCCCGGCATGCGCAGATCCACCACGGCGACATCCGGAGCCTGCTGCCGGGCCATCGTGACGGCGTCCTCCCCAGTGGGAGCCATCTGGCAGGCATATCCCCGGCGCAGGAGCGCGCGGGAGAGCTGCTCGCGGAACGTCTCGTCGTCATCCACCAGAAGAAGGTTTTTCATCGCGACGGTCATTCAACGAGTTCCCGGATCAAGATCAAGACCTTATGCGATCCGATCTCGCGGAGCCCCGCCCCGCGCCCCAAACGCGGCAAAATGCCGCAGCACGCCCTTGTGGGAATTTCCAAAATCCAACCTTCAAACGCCAAATTCTCAGCCTCTCTCGCCTACTGGGAGGACCAGAACGAATCGCTCCCCTCCACCGTCTGCCGGGGTGGCCGTGAGATTTCCCCCCATCTGGTGGGCCAGCAGGCGAACGAGGTGCAGGCCCAGTCCCATCCCCTGACCAGGAGACTTCGTGGTGACAAAGGGCTCGCCCAGGTGGTGCCGCATGCCTGCGGGCAGACCTGGACCATGATCGCGCACTTCGAACCGGATGCGCCCCGCTTCAGCGGTGGCCGAGATGTCCACAATCGAGGGAACGGGTGCCGCCTGCAGGGCATTGCGCACCAGATTGGCCAGCGCCTCGCGGACAGCGTCTTTGGGCAGGAGAACGGTCTGCTTGGGAGCCCAGTGGAACCGCACCCGGCCCCGATCATCGGTTCCCAGGGAGGCTGCGAGCGAAGCTTCCAGCTCCTCCAGGGTGAAGGATTCACGGGCCCCGGAGGTGTCCGGCGGCCGCAGACGCTCCAAAATGGCACGACAACGCTCTACCTCCTGCCGGATCGTGCGAGACATCTGGACCAAATCGGCGTCCTCGGCTCCCGTCGCCTCCAACTCCAGTTCCAGCTCCCGGCTCACCAGTGCGATGGTGGAGAGCGGGGTGCCCATTTCGTGCGCCGCGCCCGCTGCCAGCGTGGCCACGGCGTGGAACCGACGCTCCTCCTCCAATCGCAGGTGGGTGCGGCGGCGTTCATCCGTTTCCGCCTGAAGCTGCCGGAGCAGCCGTTGCACAAAGTGGATAAGCGTTCCGCTGACGAGCACAAAGGAGGTGATGCGTCCCACCCCCAGCACCTGCCCGGGCAGCGGCCCGCCTTGCACCGTGCGCAGCGGGTGATGATGGGTGAAGAGGAACATCATGCACGCCAGCCCGAGGCCAAGGAGCAGCCAGGCGGCCACTCGCCCCAATGTCACGGCAGCCAGTACGGCGTTCACCAGGAGAAAGAGGGCAAAGGGATTCTGGGTGCCCCCGGTCCAGTAGAGCAGCCCAGCCAGCAGCAGGGTATCCCACACCATGACGTGGGGCACCGCCGCATTGATCAGCCCGCTGCCCGCCCGCCGCAGGGCCACGAGCAGGATGTTGGTGAGGACGGTCACCGCCGGGAAAACGAGCACCGCTCCCCAGGGGATGGCCACGTCAAACTGACGCCACGCGACGAACAGCGCCCCCAGCTGCCCCAGCACGGCCACCCAGCGCAAGCGAACCAGGGCATCGGCCGAGAAAGAGGAGGGGGCGGGAGTCATGCTGGACGCCGAAGTTCCCGGCCCGGCCAATAAACCCGGCGAATGCCGACCCGCAATAATATGAATTGGCCCTTCGGCGAAGTTCGGCAAGAGTAGATGGCCTCAATCCCATTCCCGTTCACACGATCTATGCCCACCAGCCCGCTCCTCGACTACATCGCCCAGACGCCCGCCGACCAGCTCGACAACGCCACGGTGGCCTACCTGGCCAATCTCACGGAAACCGCCAAGGTGGCCCCGGGTCTCGCAGGCTCGATCGTCCAGGAGCTGGCCGACCAGCGCAGCCACCTGAAGCTGATCGCCAGTGAAAACTACTGCTCCCTGGCCACGCAGCTCACCATGGGCAACTTGCTCACGGACAAGTACGCTGAAGGCTTCGTGTTCTCCCGCTTCTACGCCGGCTGCGACAACGTGGACCAGATCGAAGACTACGCGTGCCAGCAGGCGAAGCAGCTCTTCGGCGTCGAGCACGCCTACGTGCAGCCCCACAGCGGTGCGGATGCCAACATGGTCGCCTACTGGGCCATCCTAAGCGCCCGCGTGGTCACTCCCAAGCTGGCCGAAATGGGCGAGCCCAACCCGAGCAAGCTGAGCGTGGAAGACTGGAACAAGGTCCGCGCCGTCACCGGCAACCAGAAGCTTCTGGGCCTCGACTACTACTCCGGCGGGCACCTCACCCACGGCTACCGCCACAACCTCTCCGCGCAGATGTTTGAGGCCCACTCCTACGCGGTGGACAAGGCCACCGGCCTCCTCGACTACGACGCGATTGAGAAGCAGGCAGAGGAAATCAAGCCGCTCATCCTCCTCACCGGCTACAGCGCCTATCCGCGCAAGATCAACTTCCGCCGCATGCGTGAGATCGCCGACAAGGTCGGTGCCGTCTTCATGGTGGACATGGCTCACTTCGCTGGTCTCGTGGCCGGTGGCGTGTTCAGCGGCGACTTCAATCCCGCCCCGTTTGCTCACGTGCTGACCACCACCACGCACAAGACCCTGCGCGGCCCCCGCGGCGGCATGGTGATGTGCACCAAGGAATTCGCCGAGTACGTGGACAAGGGCTGCCCCCTTGTGCTGGGAGGCCCCCTGCCCCACGTCATGGCCGCCAAGGGCGTGGCCTTTACCGAGGCCAATCAACCTGAGTTCAAGGCATACGCCGCCAAGATCGTGGAGAACTCCCAGGCTCTCGCTGAGGCCCTGGTCGCAGAAGGCTTGACCATCCCCACCGGCGGCACGGACAACCACTTGCTGCTCATCGACGTCCGCGCCCTGGGCCTGACCGGCCGCCAGGCAGAGACGGCCGTGCGCCGTTGTGGTATTACCCTGAACCGCAACTCCCTCCCCTTCGACCCCAACGGCCCCTGGTACACCAGCGGTCTGCGCGTCGGCACCCCGGCCATCACCACCCTGGGCATGGGCCCGGCCGAGATGAAGGAGATCGCCGCCGTGCTGAAGCTCATCCTCAGCAACACGGAGCCCGATATCGTGAAGGCCGAGGGCAAGCCCGACACCCGCAGCAAGGCCAAGTTCACCATCAAGCCCGAGGCTGAAAAGGAAGCCCAGGACCGTATTCACGCCCTGCTTTCCCGCTTCCCCGTCTACCCAAACCTCGACCTAGGCCTGCTACAGAAGCACTTCGCCCCGGCCGCGGCCTAGTCCATACGACCTCCTTTGCATGGAGCTGCAGTTTACAGATCGTGAAAAGCTCCGGCCGCCCATCGAGGGCGGCCGGGTGCTTTTGCATTCCTGCTGCGCCCCCTGCTCCGGAGAGGTCATGGAGGCCATCGCCGCCTCCGGCATTGAGTTTGCCATCTATTTCTACAATCCCAACATCCATCCACGTGAGGAGTATGAACTACGCAAACAGGAGAACATCCGGTTCGCGGAGAAACACTCCATCCCGTTTGTGGATGCGGACTATGACAAGGACAACTGGTTCCAGCGCGTGAAGGGTCTGGAGTGGGAACCCGAACGCGGTGCCCGCTGCACCGCGTGCTTTGACATGCGGTTTGAGCGCACCGCGCTGTATGCGCACGAGCACGGCTATCCCGTCATCACAAGCTGCCTGGGCATCTCCCGCTGGAAGAACCTGGCCCAGATCAACGACTGCGGCGTCCGCGCCTCCGCCCGCTACCCAGGAATGAAGTACTGGGAGATCAACTGGCGCAAGAAAGGCGGCTCCAGCCGCATGCTGGAGATCTCCAAGGAAGAACGCTTCTACCAGCAGGAATACTGCGGCTGCATCTACTCCCTGCGGGACACGAACAAACACCGCATGGCCCAGGGCAGGTTGAAGATCGTGCTGGGCGAGAAATACTACGGCCCCGAAAGCACCGGAGAGTAGGGATGGGAATGCGGAACGCCTTGTCTTTTGAGGCGCAGGGATCGAGATCCTCATTGAGCCTTGTTTGCTACGACTTCGACTTCCAGTCGCAACGATAGACGCCAGAGGGAAGTTCCAGCGAGGAAAGCACCTCCGCGTTTGACGGTTCAAAAGCTCCAGGTGCGATGCGAATTGAGACCGCATCGTTGTCGTTGTTACATGAGGCTCTCACTTCGATGTAGCCGCCCTTTGCAGGCAGCACCACGCTTACCCGTTTCCATCCCCAGGCGTCGCGCCATCGATAGCATTTCAATTCACCAGATCGACCGGCAAGTGACGCAGCGGCCTTGAGATACAACCCTTTGATGGTCTGACTGGAGCAGTCATTGGAGAAGGTGTCTGCATGAAAGGTGTGCACGATTGTCTCACGAGACGAGGGATCCCAAGACTGAATGCACCGGATTCCAGCATTAATCTCCCGCCAGCCACGGAATGCGGGCCAATACAGCCAACAGGCAAAGGCACCGACCAAACCAAGCGTCACGACCATCAAGGTCGCGATTTGTGATCGCATTCTCATAGATGAAGCATCTCTGTCTGATACGGCTATACGCGGCTTTTTCTACACACCTTGACGATGCAGACGTCCTTGGCTCATTTGAATTCGGTTCTGACTTGGCACCAATCCCGTACAAACTACAGGAAGCTCCTGTCCCGGAGGGACACTGGATGATAGCCGGTGGTGCCAACCACCGGATACTGGTAGAAGAAGCATTTGCGTCCCGGAGGGACGCCGGACCCCACGATGGCTGGCAGGGTTCCCGCAATCGATTCGCGCCCCATTCCAGCGTCCCTCCGGGACGCGACATCTACGTGAAAACGTCCTTCCGGTGATTGGCACCACCGGCTACCGTCCAGCATCCCTTCGGGACGCCAAATCGTCTCCAAATGTCACCTCAGTCCGCAGCCAATCCCTGTAAGGGATTTGTAGCACAGCCCAACGTTAGACGAGCCTCAAGCGAGTTAACGTTGGGTACAGTCAGAGAAGCTCTTCAACGCTGAAAGCGTTGTGTAGATGCTTCGTCTCCTGAAAGCCAGCGTCCTCCGCACCTCCGCCGCACGATACACATGCAGGAGCCTCATCAGAAATTGTCCCTGAACCAGACATAGGCCCGGTTCGATTTCGTGTCGTGCAGCAGGAAATAGTGCTCACCATCATGTCCGTGCTCCTCATTCACAAAACCAGCACTCCCATAGGGCTTGGCACCTTCCGAGAGTTTGCGGGGCCAGTAGTAGGGTGGCATCTTCCAAAATGAATCAGGAATTGTTTTAGCCTCTTCCATCTCAAGCTCCTCAATCACCGCTGCGATGGCATCAGGTGCCCCGTCAATCCTCCAGAGGTACTCCCGATCAATGAACCCACCGAGTGAGTAAACGTAGCACCGGGCTCCCTTCCCATAGAGCGCCTTCTCAATCTGCGCAGGGCGTGAGTTGGGAATGGCCGGGAAGTCTCGATACCAGCAGGTTGCTGCAGCAAAGAGGCCCACAGTGACAAAGAGAACAGCCCGCAGACGGCTGAGTCTACCGACCTTGGGTGATGCTGGAATTGCCATTGCGAATTCGCCCACTACCCGACCACTCAGACTTTGGCAAGCGGCATATACAAAGCCCTCTGTACGAAGTGCGCGTCACTTATTCATCAATCCCCAACAAACTCCTCTAACCTCGCGACGATTTCATTCACCGTCGCTTCTCCCTCCACCTCTACAAACCGTGCGCACTGCGCCGTCAGGAATGCCCGATCCGTCGTCAAATTTCGTCCCGCCCCTTCCCGTTCTTCGTAGCCGGCGGCCCATTCCAGAAAGGCCTCATGCTCCTCCTGCATGTCTCCGCCAGGTTCGATCCGCGCACCGAACTGATCGCGCTGTCGGGCCAACAAACGCTGCAGCCGCACCTCTTTCGAAATCTTCAAGAAAACCCCATGAGTGGCTGCAAGCGGGTGCAGCCCCCACGTCGCCACGGAGCCGCTGAGAATCCAGCTCCCTTCAGGATCCAACACCGGCTTCAAAAGAGCGCGCCTTTCTTCCAAGGTGTACTGTTCTTGAAAGGGCGGGTCCGTCGGCTTGTGTAAATAAGCATCAGAGTCAACCACCGGCACACCCAACCGCTCGCCCAAAGCCCTGGCGGTGGAGGTGCAGCCAGATCCTGGCCCTCCGGAAATGAGCAAGCGAGGCATGCATTGGAACTAACATCACCCTGGCTTTCGAAGCAACCGCCAACATCGATCCCCGCGCCTGGGGTGCAGGTTCAAAACATAGGTAACACTTCTGGTTCAGAACATAGGTGACAGCTTTTTGCACTTGATGGTGTGAATTGCA
>NZ_BATR01000171.1 GCF_000739655.1 Verrucomicrobium sp. BvORR106
TAGCTCGTCAGTCGAGCCATTGAACGCTTCCAATGCCGAGCTAAAGCTCTGGACTACTTTGAGCAGCGCATGCGGCATTGGTGTTGAAAATCTCCTCGAACCGATGGCATTCGCGGCACTTGCATTGCCGCCACAGAACGCATCCGGCGGGACGCCGGACCCACGCACCGGCTGGAAGCCGGTGTCACCTATCTCTGAAGGAGATGTCTATCTCAGCCCAGGGTTGGACGAGCCTCAAGCGAGTCTACCCTGGGTACAGCCACCGATGATGATCAGGTGGGGAAGCCGACGGCACGTCTTATTCGCAATGCCCTGATCTGAGAAACCCATGATGATTCGCGTGGATATAGCGACCTCTCCCGCTCCGGTCACTCAGAAGGCCGCTCGACTGAGCGGGGCTGGGAACCCCCGCCTCCTTTATCCCAAGCCATCGTGCACGTGGCTGCGTGACTTGCATCACCTGAACTTCGGCGACTGCTGCCGAAGCCAATCTCCCCAGCACCTCAAGTCTGACGTCTGGTGTCTGGAAGTCTGGCGTCTCCGACTTCGTCGACCTCAGATCTCCAGACACGCACAGTGGGTTTCAGGAAACTGCACTGAGTCATCCTCCACCACCAGAGTCACCTCGGCGACGGCGACGAGCACCTCCACTCCGGCCTGGGCTCCCTGGCTGTAAATGTCCACTTCCACCACGGCGATGCTGCGGGAACACCGCAACACATTGGCCACGGCGCGAACCGTCCGGCCGGTCGCTGTTTCCAGATACCGCAGTTTGAAATCAAGCCGCACCACGCTTGTATCTGGAGCCACCACGGACTTTACGGCGCTCCTGGCAGCATGATCCGCCAGGGAAGCCTGCACGACCGCATGCAGAGACTGCTGGGGCTTGCCCATCCAGGCGGGCAATTCCACCTGGGCGGTGCAAATGCCTTCTTCAGTCGCCAGTTCACGGACACCCAGTTGATTGATGAAAGCGGCATCCACAAACAGATTCGTGACCTTGGTCAGCGACACTTCCGGTTCAGAGGATGGGACGGTGGATCTCATGGAGTTCAGCCGATGGGGGGGTTTTGTAAACTCCCCGCCTGCACCGGAGTCTGATGCAGGCTGGGAATTCGGCTCCCATTCTCACTCCATGAATCGCTCCGGGCGACCTGATTCACTGGCACTTTTGTCGGACTGACGGGTGTTTTTGCGGGGTGGCTGAAGACTTGCCTTCCGGCACCCCTTGCCCGTCTCCCACTCGCCTATCAGGGAATCCCCCAAAACGCCGACATCACGCCACAGGCGGCGGATTGCGCTCAAAGCCCTGCTGATGCCAGTACGGATAGATCGCAGGAACCTTGCTGGCGGCATCCAGTTTGGCCACCTGCTCCGTCGTCAGATTCCATCCCACCGCGCCCAGGTTCTGCCGCAGTTGCTCTTCGTTCCGCGCCCCGATGATCACACTGGAGACGGTGGGACGCTGAAGCAACCAGTTGATGGCCACCTGCGGAATGGACTTGCCGGTTTCCTCCGCCACCGCGTCCAGAGCGTCCACCACCGTGAAGAGGTATTCGTCCGGAACTTGAGGGCCATACTTGGCCGTGTCATGCAACCGGCTCGTCTCAGGCAGAGGCTGCCCCCGACGCAATTTGCCCGTCAATCTCCCCCACCCCAGCGGACTCCACACCATGGCCCCCACCTTCTGGTCCAGACCCAGCGGCATGAGCTCCCATTCGTACTCACGCCCGATCAGCGAGTAGTAGGCCTGGTTGGCCACATAGCGGGCCAGCCCGTACCGGTCTGCCAGCGCCAGAGATTTCATGAGATGCCAGCCGGAGAAATTTGAGCAGCCCAGATAGCGGATCTTGCCTGCCTTGACGAGATTGTCGAGGGTGCCCAGCGTCTCCTCAATGGGGGTCATGGCATCGAAACCATGAAGCTGAAAGAGATCGATGTAATCGGTGCCCAGCCGCTTCAGGCTACCCTCAATCGAACGGATCAAGTGGTGACGGGAGGAGCCGACGTCGTTGGGACCATCGCCAAGGCGAAAGGTGGCCTTGGTGGAGATCAGCACCTGCTCCCGGCGGCCTTCAATGGCCTTGCCCAAAATCTCCTCCGCCTGCCCATCCGAATACACGTCGGCGGTGTCGAACATGTTCAGCCCGGCCTCGAGACAGATGTCCACCATCTTCGTGGCTTCGGCTACATCGCTCCCGCCCCAGGCCTTGAAGAAGGCCGTGCGCCCTCCCCAGGTACCGGTGCCAAAAGTCAATACCGGCACCTTGAGTCCGGATCCGCCAAGCAGTCTGTGTTCCATGAGAGTAAAATCGGTAAAGCGTTGAGTTGATGCGTTGCACCCCTCAGTACGCCACCCACCCCCTCTCCAGCCGCATGATCCTCCCTGGAAACGCCATGCTCCTCCGATCAACCGGATACACGGCTCTCGAATTTGGCCAGCTCCAATTTCCTCACCAGGTTTGACCGGGCCTGCGCTTCATATTTATCCCGAAAATGGCGCGTCCTGTAGATGAAGTTCCGCTGCAGGAACTTCCGCAGCACGTCACAGCGCTTCTGCGCATAGAGATCAACCGGCACCCACTCATACTCCCGCCGGATGGCGCGGTCGTATTCCTCGAACCTCGGCCACAGCTGGCCCAGGATGGCCAGATCCACATCCACCATCACGGCGCCGTCAGTGTCCGGTTCTGCCTGATGAGTCTTGGTGAGCATCACCAAATCACGAATTTTCGCGCCCAAATCCCCGCCCTCCCGTCCTCCTTCCCGGAGACATTCCAGGGCGAGATCAGCGCTGCGTTCTTCATTGTCTGTGGCACGGGTATCGTACACGGCATCATGAAACCAGAGGGCAAACTCCACCGCGGGAGCCTCAGCCACCAGATGACGGGACTCATCCAGTCCCGCCAGACACTCGTTGAGGTGACGCGCGTTGTGATAAGCACGCCCCACCTCTCCATACGCAGTCATCAACCGGTCAAACCAAGGCGCTGCCGCTCCTTCCAATCCCAGTTCCGTCCACACCTTCTCAAACCTGGCCTTCGTCACACGCATTCCATATCCTCCATCACCCTCAGGTCCCGCATTTTGCCCTCATCCTGATGCATTACGCAACATCTATCGCATTCTTTTTCGCCTCGCGCGGAGAAGCGCTTCAACACCTGCCAGCACGGCCAGCCCTGCCGCCAGTGACCAGAGCGATGCGGTGCGGGCAGGTTCCCAGGGTTGCGACAGATTCATCTCCACCGTGGCGTGGTCCTTGAGCTTGCGGAAATGATACACAGTCCCCGAGAGCGGCACATCCACCGGCAGTGAAAGACGCCCCGCTGGCTTGAGCTGAGGTTGCTGCGGTTGGGCACCAAATGGATCTGGCTGGCCGAAGCCTCCGCCACCGGCAAAGGGGTCCGCAGGAGCGGCAGCAGGCGCAGCCGCGGTCCCCAGAATGGCAGGAGCTTGATCTTGCCAAGCTTGGCTCACTCCGTTCAGCATCTTGGCACGCTGATGATCGCGGGCGGTGTCAAAATACTCGCCGCGTTTCTGCTCCGCACGCTCCATACCCCGACGTGCCGCCGAGTTGTACCTGTCCAATCGCAACACATCCTGAAAGGTCCTGACGGCTGCATCATAGTCTGCAATGTTGTAGTAGCTGTAACCTTGCTGCAACAGCCGCTCCACTTCGGCGACTGGTGCAGCAGCTGGAGCAGATGGCGTTGCCGGAGCGGGGGCAAACGGGTCCGCCCCCGCGGGTCTCTCTGGCAACGTGATAGCTGCCACACCGGAGGAAGTGATGATTTGAGATCTAAAAGGATCGCGATTGGCCAGAGCTGCACTTGGGCCAGTGGTGAGCGACGGTGCATTCACTGGAACATCTGCAATGACTGGCGGGTTCACTTGAGCCCCCTGCGTCATGGGCACCTGCGTTATCGATCCAGACACGACCGTGGCCATCTGCTGCGAGTCGGTGGAATTATTGTAGACGTTGGCTCTTCCCAGATTCGCCCCTTTAGAAGGAGTGGGTTTTGCTTCCGCGTTTTTGGCCCCCGTGGCCTGATCCTTGAGTTCACTCTGCGGCTTGCCCGCTGCAAAGAACTTGTTGTCCACCGCCACGTTGTCATTCAGCACCGTGTTATCCCCAAATGGCACGGCTCCGAAGCCACCGGTGGCACCGCGAAGCTGACCGCCATCGACCAAGCCGTTGGCCGCCCAACTGTTGCTGCTCACCCCTCCCTGCGGAATCTGGGGCGGGTCGAATTGTCCCTGCATAGCACCATTGCCGTTCGTCCGATTCCCGAAGACCGGCACCTTGAGACGGTTCTCATCCAAAACGAGGTTTTGCTGTTGCAGTTGCTCCTCGATCTGACGATTGCTTTTCGACAGCGTCGCATCGTCATCCGCGACGAATTCCTTCCCCTTCATTTTGGAGGGCTTGCGGTTGTACGAGCTGCTCTTCTTATTCTGCTGATACTGCTGGAGTTCCCGCAGTTGTTTCTCGGCATTTCCCAGCGCTTCCTGCGCATCCGCCTGACTGATGTTGGAAGAGCTCGCCACACGGTTCAGCCGCATCGCGTCGCTCAGTTTCTGCTGAGCTTTTTCATCCTCATAGATCTCTTCGACGACGGCTTCCATGTTCCCATCGACGGAGCCTAGATCGTATTTCTCCGGCACCCACACGTTCCAGAGCGTGCGCTCTGCGGAGAGTCCCACCAGTTCAGGATCATCCAGCTTCGTGCGCCCCTTCAACCCCTTCCGGTTCGAGGCATTCACACGATAGACCAGTTGCACTTGCTGGGACAGCTCACCGGGGCGCATCTGAATGAGCGGGATCAGAAACAGGGATTTCCCGTCACGCTCACCCAAGTCCGCACGCACCCGCTCGCCACCCACTGTCACCGAAACCAGCTCCGCCCCTTCCGGCAGGCGCACGGGTAGAAACTGCAGTGATCGATTGGCCAGGGAGTACACCACCGTTTCCCACCGCTCTCCGTTGGGGCGCAGGGCGGAGGTGATGTCCGCGAGAGTGACAATGGCGGCATTCCCCGCAGTGGCCTCCGTGCGTGAGAAGCTGAGCTTCACATCCGCCTGGTCATTCCGCCCGAGGAAGTACTGGGCCTGCCCCAGTGCCGTCGGCAGATAGGGCACATTCTGTGCGACTGTTTCATCTACCCCTTGCAGGGAGGACTTCACCTCGCTGGCGGACGCATTGTCCACAATGAAAAAGCGGCGGGCTCGCGTTGCCCCGTCCACCTTCACCAGAGGGAGCGCCTGAGTTCCCTCTAGCGGCAACTCCCAATCGAGCGTCACCGCCGTTGTGTTCAAGACATCGCTCTGGAATCCTACGGCGTACTCCCTCCGGTCTCCCACCACCCTGGACTGGGTATCCCGTATATTGACTCCTCGCACCCTCGCCTCCGGCAGAGAGGCGGGCAGGTTCAGTTTCAATTCACGCAACATCCCCTGATCCATCTGCACTCCCACTTGTTGGGAGTAGAGCAGGCCCGCATCCGTCGCCTGGGCCAGGAGCACGGCGTTGACACCGTATTTGGCAGGCTGCGGAAGCAGAGACACCGGCGGCAGATCCGACAATGCGGCCTCTTTCACATCCAGCGACTCCCAGCGCAAGGCACGCTTCACCGTCTGCGGCTCCGTCACGGAGAACACACTGCTTGACGTTGTGACATCGAACTCCCGCCACTTGGTTCCTGGAGCAAGACCAATGCGGGTCTCCGTAGCGGCATGCGTGGCGAGATACGCAACGGCCTTGAGGCCCAAGACGCCCTCCACACTCACCGCGGGCAGCGTCACCGCTGCCGCCGCGGTTCCCGGCGGACGCACCTGAGTCAGATTCAGCACGATCCGCACCTCTCTCAATCCGCTCGCGTCAAACTGGATGAAGACTCCTGCGTCATCCCGCTGCCAACTCTTGATGCCAGGCCCCGTGAGACTCTGCACCTCATATCCTTTGACGAGCGGCACGTATGCCTCATGGAGAGGCAACCGGCCTGCATGGAGCGTCAGGGCAGCGAGGATCTCCACCTTCTCCGCGCTCAACTGATAGACCGCTTCCACCTCGCCTGTGACGCCATTCGGCGCCGGCTCCACCTTGTACTTCAGGTTCGCCTGTCCCGGAGCAATCCAGTACCCAAGACCAACGACACTGGCATCTGTCCGTCGCTCCAGTTCTGGTCCAGCCACAGGCGTCACGACCAGGGCCGGGGAGGCTCGCAGCCCCACCGCCCTCTCAAGCCTCGTCGCCAGGGCACCCACGTACGGCGCGGTTCTTTCCCCCGCAGCACCGGATGCCGCACGGCTGAAGTCAGCCGTGAAGGTGAACTCATCCCGCACCGGGGATGCTGTGGTAATTTCCGCAAACTTTCGAGCCCCATTCTCGCGGACGACAACGGACTGCACGCCGGTCGCGGACCAGCGCAGCAGTTGCAGATCACGATCCACCTCCAGGGTGAACTGGCGCCGCTCCGCCCCGGGAAATCTGAACCGGGCCAAGACGTCCACCTTCTCCTGCAAGGGGCGGGCCGTCACATAGGACTGCACCTCCGCCACTGCTGGCACGGCCACGCCGGTTGCCCGTCGGGCGGGTTCGCGCTGTAATTTGAGCTCCCGCACTCCGGCCAGGGCAAAGGTGAATACGCGACGTCCATCCCTTACCTCTTCAGATACCATTTGAGCCCCCACACCTGCACCCAGACCAGGCAAGCCATCCGTCAGCGGCACAATCACCCGCAGCACACTGGAGACCGCCACCGGGAGTTTGAGAGTCGTTTCCTGCCACCCCTGGGGCAGGGCACGGGAAGCCTTTCCGGCCAGCTCATGTGCCCCCGGTTTCTCAATGAGGACCGCTCCGTCCTTCAGCGGCGCAGCATGGCCATCGAGCGTCCATTGACTTCCTGCCGAGTCCCCCAGGGCAAACTCGAGCGGCAGGGTTCGCCAGTCACCTTGAGTAGTAGCCTGCAGCCTGCTGCCCACCACCACCTCCGTCTCGCGCACCTCCACCTCATGCAGCGCCAGGTTCACCACCGCCGCCTCGCCTTTCAGCCCCTCCTTGTCCTTTTCCGGGCGACGCGCCTCCTTGGCCAGATCCCACAGTTTTTGAAAGGCATCGTAGTCGAGGTAATAACGCTCCGGCTTCTGCCCCTGCAATGGCCGGGAGGCATCAAAGGGAACGATCACCGAATGCACCGCGGGGTCCGCGGGAAACTCCGGCTTCTCCTGGGCCCGCAAACCGTGGCTCAAGGCCAGGCAAAGAGCCCCTCCGACCACCAGCTTTTGATAGTTGAGTGAGGAATGGTTCATACCGCGAACTCCTTTCCGCGAATCTGCCGTGAAGACGGGACCGGAGTGGACCAGAGCAGGAGTTTCCATAGAAGTCGAAGGCCAAAGCCCAGCAGCCAGCCCAACAGGAGGGCATTGCACGAGGGCAGCAAGTGGGGGAACAAAAGGGGCGGGGCGAACGTGAGCAGCAGGCAAACGAAGAGAGTGCTCATCCAAGGACGATCCCGCCCGATCAAGCGAAACGCCAGGGCTCCGAGGATCACCAGAAGGCTGGTGCGGAACAACTGCCAGTCCCAGGAGACGTAGTGGATCACGAGTGGATCTGCCTTTTGATGGCCTGTGAATTCCAGGACCTGCCCAGCAGTCGGAAGGTCCAGCTCCACAGGAAGTATCCCGGCCTTGCTGGACTTGATCGCGGTCTGCTTGGGAACAACGATCACCACCCCCGACACAAACGCTTCTATCTGGTCAAGATTGGGCTGGGTATTGCGCACGATCAACCTGTTCCGTAGAGGATCAAATGATGCTGAAGATCCTTCCGGGAATTGGATTCCTTGCGCCTTCAGTATATCAGTAGCGGAAAAGTTGCCGCCGTGTCGTGCAGCTCCCCCACCCTTAAGAAAACTGGGAGGCACTCTGTAGCTACGCGTGTATTGCTCGGTACCCACGTCCGACAGAGGGACGACCACCACAGCGAACGGCTCGATCTTGTATTTCATACCAGCCAGTTCAGTCACATATCGCAACACCTCGGTCATAGGCACGTCCTTGAGATCCAGGCTGATCTGCGCCGTGCTGGGTGTAGAGCCATGCTTTGCTATGAGATTGATGCCTTTTCTGGAAGGATCTCTCTCCACCGTGTCAAAGTCACGACTCTTGATTCGCAAAAACTCAAGCGCTTCCTCGATCGAGGCTCCTTGGAACTGGACTCGGGGAATGATGATCCTGTCCATCTTGTTGGTGTAGTAGCGACTGGCATCTGCGCCCTCTCCATTTTGAGGCATTTCCTCGAATTCCTGCAGGCCCAGATAATCCGCAGTCTTTTCTGCGCTCTGGATGCTTTCCACAAAGGCCTCCACCTGGTCAAGATTGGGCTGTGTATTGCGAGCCACCAACGCCTCCGCCTCCGCATCGTAGGCAGCATTCGCCCCTTCAGGAAACTGGATGCCCTGGGCCTTCAGCAGATCCACCACTGAAACCAACCCTTTGGGCGGCAACTCACTCTTGTGTCCGGTCGCCTTACTCTGCCATTCAAGATAACGCCGCAGCGGAAACTTGTAGCGCTGCGTGTACTGCTCTGCGCCGACGTCAGACAAGGGCCCCACCAAGACATGGTCTGTCTTAATGACGTACTTATAGCCGGCCAGTTCTGTCACGTAGCGTAGAGCTTCAATGAGGGGCACATCGGTCAGGTCCAGGCTAATCTGTGCGGTGCTTGGGGTGGATCCCGTTTGCACAACCATCCGCACGCCTTTCTTCTCCGGATCACTTTCAGTGGCCATCCTGTCGAGTGCACTCGTCGCCACCTCCAACGAAGCCCCCTGGAATTGCACCTTCCGCAAAATGATTCGTTCGAGTTTCATCGTCATCGCCTGGATGGCAGCAGCATTATCCGGGCGTTGACTTTCGATCCACCAGTCCCCCTCACTCGCCTTTGAACCCCCTCCTGGCAGAAAGTCCACAGAAGCGGCCATAGGCATACTTGAGCCTGAATGCCAGTAAGGCCACGGCATCTCATCCCAGAGAGTCGCCAACAAACTCCGGGGCGTATCTGCCTGTTCTTCTCCCACTTCCAATCCACCGCCGCTGTGATGCAGGGCGTAGCCGTCTGGTGCATGCACCTTCCACTGTGAGCTCAGCACCGGCACCCCTTCCAGCACCGCAGGCGGTTCCAGAGGAGTCTTGCCCCACGAGCCCCATGTGATCGGGGCCGTTTCATAGACCACCTTGGCCGATACAAAATCGGCCTCGGAATTCAGCACCGGCAGTGGCACCCGCAACTGATCAGCACCTCCAGCCTGCACGGGCTTCACAGGCCGATCCTGCACCAGTGTACTCAACAGCACCGCTCCCTTGGGAAGCGCCAGCGAGAGGAACTGCCGGCCATTGTGCCGCAGTGTGTAGGTCACCTCATGGCGCACCGGACCATTCTGGCCGATGATGCTCACCATCCGGGCCTGCAACACGAGAGCCCCCGCAAGGGCGGCCGGTTTATGCCGTTTGGCCGTGATCTGGATGGAGTGTTCTCCACCTGTTGAACTGAAGGCAGCGATCACCCGATGTCTCGGCTGATAGCCGGAAACTGCTGGAGGTCGCAGCGAGTCCAGGGGCTGCACGCCCTTTGTTTCGAACTCAATCTCCGTGTCGGTATTCGCCTCCACCACCCAGGCCGTGGTACGACGTCGGGCTCCGGGCGTGCCGATGTCCGGCAAAGTGGAGCGCAGAGACTGGCCGTCTCCATCTGTCGCAGGCAGGCTCATCCGGAACCGGATGCTCTCCGTGCCCAGCACTTCCTTCCGCAGCGTGAAGTGCCAGACGCCTGTCGCATCATCCAGCACCTGCTCCGCCACCAGCGGAGACGTCACACGGAACAAAGGCGCCAGCTTGGGATCCAGTTTTACATCGAACTTGCGCAGCGGCGCTCCGTTCACCAGCAGTTCGAGCTGCCCTTCGATCTCCACCTGCCGCGCTCTCGGCAGGGCATAGGCCGTCACCGCGACATCGTGCACGGGGGCGCGGCGGGAGACTTCAAATTGAAGCTGCCAGTCCTTCAGGCAATACCAGGCCATGCGGCCTTTCACCGGGGAGAGCCTGATGTCACGTGCCTCCAGGCCGGTCGTGGCAGTCACGTTCACTTTCCACGATTCATCAAATGCCAGAGCGACATATCCCGTGGTCCGTGCTGAGCCAGGAATCTGAAGCCCGCTCAGGGCAAAGGCTTCGGTGCTCGCGCCTTCTGCGGCAGCCGTGCCGATCTCCTTGCGAGTCCGCACCACAAAGATCGCATCGGTTCCAGCCGCCAACCCACGGGGCCAAAACAACTCCAGGGCCTGGCCCACCTGTTTCCACTCCAGCGGAGCGGCACCGGGTGACTGAGCCCCCAGGAAGGTTTCCCCCGCTGGCAGTGTCACCGAAGCCCTTTCGGTAGTCCCCGCCTCACCATGAAGGGTGAGAGTCCGGGCAATCGCAGCCTCATGCGCGGACAGGGTGACACTCGTGTCCTGATCCACGCTGAATCGATCCGGCGCGCGAGTCACCGTGATGGCCGTCTTGGCAGGCGGCGCATCGAAGTCCATGGCCGCGACAAATTCCGGATGCTTGCGGATATCATGGTTAAGTGCAGTCGCCGCCTTGGCATCCAGGCCAAACACTTCCGCTGATTCGCGGAGCACCGCAGGCCAAGTACCATCCGACACCTCCTGCCCAGGTGGAGAACTGCTTCGCAAGAGCTCGTCGAACCTCACGTCCACTCCGGAACTGGCAAGGAGCACACAGCTCCAGCCATCAAACAGACTGCCTCGTTCATCCTTGAATACTGGCAGCGTGGCTTGCGTCGATCCCGAGAGAGGCAGAACCAGGGGCTGCTCAAATCCGATCACGAGGCTCCGCACGGAACCTGGGAGCCCCGCCTCTTCAACCTCCAGACGGTTCCCCTCCAACTTCCACCGGTGCTGACCGATGTCTGACCTTACTCCTAACACCTGTACTCCGGCAGGCACCTGAATGTGCAACCGGCCTCCTTCCATCTCAGGCAGCAGGGCATAGGTCAGCATCGTCACTCCCACCAGCTTGTCCGGAGTGAGCTTGCAGATCATCCTTCCACGCACAGCGCTTTCCCGGCCATCCCGACGGGTGGCGTCCGCCCTTTTCCAACCCACGGTGAACAGTTTCAACACGCAAAGCCTGGAACTCACCGCGTCTTTGAGACTTACATTCTGCTTCATGTAGTGCCCTGCATTTTCAATGGCACGCACGCCCGTTTTGACGACCTCCCCATTGAAGTCCACCGGCTTCCAGCCTTCTGGCAGATTCAGTTTGACCACGGTCGACGAAGCGGTGGCCAAAGCCGCGACTGGCGATGTCGAAACAAATCCGGGATGCGATGACGTCACCATGGCGAAGACAAACTTCAGCTCGTGCCGCCCCTCTCCTTCCGTGAGCACTCGCACACTCTCCTCACCGGCATGGATCATCACCGGTCGCTGCGACTTCACATCGACCAGCTTCATGCTCGCGCCATCGCGCACCGGCAACGGCAGTTCGACCTCGCACCACCCTTTGCCCAGATTGTTGAGCACGTAGCGATACTCCACCTGCACGGTGGGCCCTTCGGGCGGCACCGTCACCTCCACACGCGCGTCTTCGACGGCGGTGGTCACCGGCGGCTCCGCACTCTCGATGGGCTTCACCTTGCCTGCATCGCGAATGAGCGCCTCGTACTGCTTGGCATCGAGCATCACGGCATTCGGATGCTTCTTGAGCACTTCTTCCAGGTGCTTGGTGGGCACCCACAGCTCCACTCGCGTGGCCGGGGTCACCAGAGCCTCCTCAGCGGAGGCCCTCGTCCCCAGAAACGGGCTTGCAGGAAACAACGACGCCACCAGTGCGAGGCACCATGGACGCCGGAATGAATTCAGGCGGGTCATTTCTGGATCCTCCACTAGGAGTTGCTCTTGCCATCATTCTCCGGGCTGCTGCCCTGGCCAGACGGGGATGGAGGCTCCACCTTGGGGAGCTCCGGCGCGGCGGTCTCAGACGCAGCCACCGACGGTGGCGTTGCCTGAGCAGACGCAACTGGAGCAGGCGTGGGATTGCTGGCCGGAGGCACGACGACGGGAGGACTCAACCGCTTCTTGAACATCTGAGCCCGGGTCTTGATTCGCTGAATGACCCCGCAGACGAACCACAAGACCGCCACCAAGATCGCAGCCAGCACGGCCCCCTTGGCCACCTGCGCATTGGCAGCGCTCACCAGACCGGTGACGAGCAGACCGCCCAGCCCGAACAGCACCAGGAAACGAAGCTTGTCCGGCAGCGGGTGATGCCAGCGGCGCAGCCCCAGCACAATGACTCCGAAGAACACCAACGTCTCAAGGAAATAAGACCATCCGCGCGAGCGGTAGGAGATGTCTGTGGCGGCCGGTGCCCCCAGACGATGCAGCACAAAGTTGCGCCCCTGAGTCGGCACCTGGAAGTCGAAGGTGCTGCGATGCTCCGCAGGAATGGCCGGCGCGGGAGTCCAGTCTCCAGAACTCTGGGTGAACTGCGGACCAAAGGCTGGCACTAGGGAGTTGACGATGCCGCGGAAACGGCCCCATCCACGCTCCTTCAGGCTCAGGGTCATGGGCCCCTTGAACTTCGTGTACTCATGACTCTCCGGCACATAGAGCGCCTGCTGGGTCTGAAGCACCACCGCCACATCCGCCAGCGTGGGTGGCACGATGGAGATGCCGCCCATCCACCCCATCTTTTCTCCCGCCTTCGGGCTGGGGATCTCATAGACGAACCGGACCGGGAAGGCCGTGTTGCGAGCCGCGGCACCGGAAGGAAGCCGCACCAGGAGATCATCAGAACCCTCCCGCTTCATGGGTCGCTGAGATTGCGTAGCCACGAAGACGTCACTGACCAGCTTGGCCCCCTTGGGCAACTGCACCGTGAGGAACTGCCGGGCATTGTTCTTCAGCCAGTAGATGACCTCCGTGGTCTGCGCACGATCCGTGGCCACTGCAGTGGTCAGCACGGCATGGGTCACCACGGTCTGCGGCACTTCGATATAGGCATTGCGCGCCACATCCAGCTTCAAGCTGAGCGGCTGGGTCTTGTACTTGAACGCCAGAAAGACACCCGTCTGCTGGAGCTGGTCGTTCAGCTCCTTGGGATCGATCTCCTCGAGATTCTCCGCCACCGGCTCGCGAATCTCCAGGCTGTCATCCTTCACCACGGCCACCTGGCCGGTCTCCTGGAACACTCCCGGCACATGCACCTGCTGGAGCTCCACCTTCGCCGCCTCGCCGCCGGCACTGGGCTGCTCCAAGTTCAAGGTAATATTAAACATCCCCTGGCGCTCATTGCGCAAGGTCACCTCCCACAGGGCATAGGCCTCCAGATTGGGCAACAGAGGGGCCGCCCCCGCCGCCGCTGCGGGCGGCTGGTATTCCTTGTTCACCTCTTTTACCAGCGGATCCACCAGACGAAGCTCAGCGGCCGCGGCCTTGGGTACCGCGAGAATGAATTTGTCGATCGCGGCGTACGCCACATCAAAGGCCAACGTCCACTGGTGCAGCGTGGACTGTTCACGGATCTGCGCCAGCGTCAGCACCTGCACGTTGACCTGAGGCGGCCGCTGCTTGAAGCCCAGGGTGGCCTGAGTCTTGACCGCATCCCGGTGACGGAAGGCCAGGGTCAGTTCACGGTTCTCCGCCGTGGTCTCTTTGAAGTTCAACACATTGACGTCTTCCAGCCGCAGATCCCCGATCTGTTTCGTGGTGGCCTCCAGGCTGGTGTGCACCACCACGCCGATCTTCGCCTCATACCGGTAGCCGGGAGTACTCAGGAAATAAGTCGGCACCACGAGGTCCTCGGTGGGAGAGGTCCGCAGCTTCTGCCCCTGCACGGTAAACTTGGTATTCCCCAGCGTCTGCGAGTCGAATCGCAGCACGAGGTGGTCTTTCTGCACCGCCGCACCGTTGACAGTGACTGCCTGCTTTTCCACGCTCCATTTTTCCGGCGGCACTCCCACGACTTCCCAGCCAGACCAGCCATCAGGCAGAGCCACGCGCGCCTCGAACAGGCCCACTCGACGGATGTTGTACGCAAATTCCGTCACCAGCTTGGAACGATCCCGGTCCACGATGAAGCGGCTCACACTCTCGACATCCACCTGGGCCACGGCTGGCACCACGCCCACCTGGAGCTTCGCGGGATGTTTGAGATAACGATAGGCCGCGACATTTACCAACCCCTCCGCGCCAGCACCTGCGGCAGTTTGTTGAATGAGCCCCTCTCCTGGTTTCGGGGTGACATCCAGCTGAGATTCCGCCAGGACACCGATTTCACCCCGATCCTGCACCGCTCCCTCCACCACCACATCTGGAACTACCGCGTCCGCAGGCAGCTTGGGCAGGGGCGACTCCAGCGCCAGCGTGCCGCTCCACTTGTCTTTCACCGGCGCGTTCGTGGAAACAATCAACAGCTGACGGTCGCCCTTCGCCTCCAGCTTCCATTCCCTGACATCGGTGCCCGTCACGTTCAGGATCTCCTGCCCGGCTGGCACGCTGAACTTCACCTCACTCACGGGAGCCCGCAGAATGCGCAGATCCACGGCGGCCTTGGTGGCCACCGATCCGCCCCGCACTTCACTGGTTACCTTGGTCTGGGCCAGAATCAGCGGCGCCAGCGCCGTAGCCGCTTCGGTCTTGCTCCAGGTCACGCCAAACTGCGTGCCGTTGCCAAAGAAGAAGGACAACTCTGTGTCCTCACCCACAGGCCGGGAAGTGAAGGCGGCAGCAGGCTTTACCTCAAACTCCCAACCCTTGCCCGGCACCACCGCTGTGAACCGGGATACGGCTGCCGTCGGAAGCCCAAGCGGCACGGAGAACTTGCCCCCTGTCTTCGTCACCGGCGCATAGAACTTGAGCTTCAGCTCATACACCCCTTTGTCCGGCACGATCACATCATAGCCGTCTGGCTTGCTGGAGAGCACGGCCTTGCCCGCCTCTGCATCCCCCACGGCGGAGAGCTTGCCGCCCTTTGCCAGCGGGATGGTCAGCCAGCCTTTCTTGAATGACTCCACGGTGATCTTCGCTTCCACTGCCAGGAGATCCCCTTCCACCTTGCCCGTGTACTCAGCCCGCGAAACGATCCCATCCTGCGGAGGCTTGGTCTCCTCCTCTGTCCGCTTGAGATTCAGTTCATTCCAGAGTTCGAGGAATTCCTTGTACGGCAGGAACACGCCCTTCCCGCCATCGGTGAACACCTTCTGCAACTCGGTGTACGGCACATAGATCGTGCGTTCACGCTCACGCACCGGCACCCCGGAGTTCTCTGGTGGCTTGGATGGGGCGGGAGGCACCACCACCGGAGGTGGCGTCGGTACGGGCGCTGGTGCTGGCGGAGTCCCGACCGGTGGAGCCACCGGTACCGTTGGCGGAGCTGCCGGGCTCGGTGGAGCGGGATCTTGAGCCGTCAAAAGACGACCCATCGTGAAAACTGCCATCAGGGCGGGGAGGAAACGACGCGCATTCATGAGGGGGTGGACGGGGAGCGGCGGGCACATGAAAATGCAGGAAGCCTGCATTTTTGGCTAGAAACCTACAAAAATCCCTGATGCATGACAAGGTTCTCGGAGAAGAACCGTCTGTCACACGTCATAGACCAGGACCGCCTGCATCACGTTGCCGCAGCCCTGCCCTTGGAAAAAACGCAGGTTTCCCATCATGCCGCGGCCTCGGCCACCCGGAGTCAGCCCCTTGTCACATCTTTGTAAGGGTTTTGTAAGCGGCGAAGTCACGTCTTCGCCGGGAGACACAAGACTTCAAGACTCAAGACAGAAGACCTGAGTTCAGGGATGAGATCAATCCACAGGGTCATGAGCAGCACACTGCCCAGTCGAAGCTCTTCCTCGAAGAGGATTCTGCTACAAGCCCAACGTTGGCGAGCTTCCAGCGAGCCTACGTTGGGTGCATAGAGAAACTTGCCTGCTCCGAAGGAGTTGCGGCGGTCTGGCTGACTACCGGTCTCAGCCAAATCTCACGACTCCTGCGCCGTGAGCCGGATCAGAGACGCATGCATCCCCTCCACCAACACCGTCCCGCGAGTCTGCGGCCTGAAGGACTCCCCCCGATGCAGCACGTAGTCCGTCGGGTCCCCTTCCTGGGTGATCCAGAGCAGCCCCCGCACACAGGTGATCCGCGTCACCTCTCCAGGGTGCTGAAACTTCACCAGTGCCCCGCTCTCCACCTCCAGCTCATGAGAGGTGGTGCGGCGGGTTTTCGGCATGAACGGCAGCCGCGCGACCACGGCTTCCCACGTACGGGGAAATCCAGAGACTTTGCCAAGTTGAAGGGGCTGCGGGCTGCTTGCGTTCATGGAGACAAGGTACCCCTCCCCATGAATCAGCACAGATTCAGCGATTGCTTTTCTGAACCGGTACAGTTACCCCAACCTCAAACTGTGCTGGTGAACAATTCAATAAAGTGTTACTGTGATGCACGCATCCGATGAGGCAGGTTTCACCCATGTCCGTGTCCCCCAAGTCACCCCCGCTGGTTCCGCCAGAAGGCGTTGGCAACCTCTATGAGCGGGTGGCAGGACACATTCAGGACCTGGTTGAAAAGGGCACCCTGCGCCCCGGCGAGCGCATTCCCTCCGTGCGCCGGCTTAGCGAGCAACAGGGCGTGAGCGTTTCCACGGTGCTACAGGCCTACACCGTCCTGGAGGATCGGGGCGTCATCGAGGCCCGCCCGCAATCAGGCTACTACGTACGAGTCCAATCGTGGAAGCCTCCGGCAGAACCCGAGATGTCCCGGCCCGCCACGCGCGCCACCCAGGTCACGGTAGGCGAGCTGGTCATGAAGGTGATGAAAGCCGTGCGCGACCCTGGCTTGGTCGCGCTGGGCGCGGCGATCCCCAGTCCGGAGCTTCTGCCCACTCGGCAGCTAAACCGTGCCATGGCCGCCTTGGGCCGCCGGTCTCCAGAGCTCGGCAGCAGCTATGACGTGCCTCCCGGCCTCACCGCCCTGCGTATTCAGATCGCCCGGCGCGCCCTTGATGCCGGCTGCGCCCTGTCACCGGAAGAGATTGTCACCACTTGCGGTGGCATGGAGGCCCTGCATCTCTCCCTGAGCGCCGTGGCCAAACCGGGCGACACCATCGCCATTGAGTCCCCCACCTACTTTGGCATCCTCCAGTGCATTGAATCCCTGGGCATGAAAGCCCTCGAGATTCCCACCCATCCGCGCGATGGCGTGAGTCTGGACGCGCTCGCCTATGCCTTGGAGCACCAGCCCATTGCAGCGTGTCTCTTTGTCCTGAACTTCAACAACCCACTGGGCAGTTGCATGCCGGATGAGAACAAACGCCTCCTGGTGGAGATGCTGGCGGAGCGCGAGATCCCGCTCATCGAGGATGACATCTACGGGGACGTCTCCTTCTCCCCTCAGCGCCCCAAGACGGCCAAAGCCTTCGACAAGAAAGGACTCGTCCTGCTGTGCGACTCCTTCTCCAAGACGCTGGCCCCCGGCTACCGCGTGGGCTGGGTGGCTCCCGGACGGTTTCAGGAAAAAGTCGAACTGCTGAAGACCGTCAGCACCATCGCCACCGCCACGCTCCCCCAGATGGCCATCGCCGATTTCCTGGCCAATGGAGGCTATGCCCACCATCTGCGGCGGGTGCAGCGCGTGTACTCAGATCAGGTCAACCTGGTCACCGAGGCCATCGCGAAGTACTTCCCGGAGGAGACAAAGCTCACCCGTCCCAGCGGCGGCCAGGTGCTCTGGGTGGAACTGCCCAGCCGCATCGATTCCCTCGAACTCTTCCACCGCGCCCTCACGGAAAAGATCAGCATTGCCCCCGGCCCCATTTTCTCGGCCAAACAGAAGTTTAAGAACTTCATCCGCCTCAACTGCGGAAATCCCTGGAGCCCCACCGTGGAGCGGGCGCTGAAGACCCTGGGCCGCATCGTCGCCACGATGCGATAGGGGTGGAGGTTGCCAGCGTCCATCGAAACTTGGTCATCTGCACGCAATGGCGTAGCGTGCAGGCATTCAGCTAGTGCCTGCGAAGGAACCTGGGCGCGAAAGGAAGCCAGACCGCCACAACTCCTTCGGAGTAGCAACCTCCAACACTGTTACCCAACGTAGACTCGCTGGAAGCTCGTCAACGTTGGGCTTGTAGCCCCATCCTCTTCGAGGAAGAACTTCAACGAAGGCATCGATTCCTTGGCGGCCACCCCGAGCGCGGCGATTGGGGTGGCAGCCAAGGAACCACCTTGAGGCACCCGCCTCAGACCGAAGTTGATCCCAGTATGGGATCTGTAACATAGCCCAGCGGTTGGACGAGCCTCAAGCGAGTCAACCCTGGGTACATCCGCAGAGGATGATCAGGTGGGAAGGCCGATAGCATCCGCTTTCTCCCCACCGCTTTCAACACCTCCACGTTAGCCCCCGCAGGTTCCTTGGCAGAACTGAACCGCCAAGCACATTGGGGCGGGCGCCAAGGAGCCTGCACTATGGAGATTACTCAATCGAAGCGCTTCCTCGAAGAGGATCTGGCCACAAGCCAGACGTTGGCGAGCTTCCAGCGAGTCTACGGCGGTCTGGCTGACTGTTGGCCTTCAGACACCGTGGTATGCACATTTTTCCCGGCATGCCAGGCTCCACAACCACTTCACCCATCGAGACGTGGCAGTTCCTCCGGCTGTGACGGAGGGGGCAAATTTTCTGCTGCTGCTTCCGGAGACGGTGGTGGCGGCGGCACCGGCGCGACATCGTGACGATGGATCCACACACTCTGGGCCAGACCCATCATAAACATGCAGAGGGTGAGATAGATGCCTCCGTAGCTGGTGAAAGGCAGAGACTGCCCGGTGATGGGAAACATGCAAATGTTCATCGCCATGTTCTGCAAGGAGCAGACAAACAGCAAGGCCACCACTCCCACTACCAGCATCCGCCCCAGTTCATCTCGGGCGGTGTAGGCGACATGGATGCACAACAGAAACAGAAGCAAAAAGAGCGTCATCTGCAACAGTCCACCCAAAAGGCCAAACTCCTCCACGATGACGGCAAAGATGAAGTCGTTGATCGCCTCGGTAGGAGTAAAATAAGTCCGGTGTACCGAGCGTCCCTCCACCTTGCTGGACAGCGGCCCCTTCCCTGTAAAGCCAGCCGATCCGACCGCCACCTTCAGCTTGTCGCTCATGTAGGCCTCTCCGCGCACCTCCAAGCTCGGACTGGTCATCATCTGGACCATGACGTCCACCCGCTTTTGCTGAAAGGGCTTGAGGCAGAAGTGATACCACAAGGGCACCAGACATAGTCCAACTGCCAGCATCAAGACCAGATACCGACCACGAATGCTGGCCACCAGCAACATCAACACGAGGACCAGCCCCATAGTCCAGGCAGCCCCCAAATCCGGCAGCCCATACAGCATCCTCACCGGAATCAGCGCGAGCACCACGACCAGCACGATGCGCAACCATTGGTACCGGAACAAAGACACCGCTTGGTGCAAATGCCCCAGCCCAACAGCGAGAGCAACGGCCGTCATCGCCAAAGCAAGCTGTGGAGTGGAAAGGCTGCTAAAGCCCACGCTGATTGCGCTTCGCGCTCCGCATCCCTGAATATTCACATGGGATTGAAAGAGCAGTGCCCCCAGCCCTCCCGCATAAAGAAGCCAGCCGCCCCAGCGCAGCCACTTGTAGTCGATCAAGGCCGTGACCACCCAGATGGCAATCCCGAAGGCCAACCACCGCAATTGATCGCGCCACATGCCCGACAAATGGAGCCCCTCTCTAAACGAGGACGCATTATATATCGCCCACACGCCCCAAGCGATCAGGGCGAACAGGATGATGACCAGCAGCCAATGAAGACGGCAGAACTTGCGAAGGAGGATACGCATGACGAATTCAGTGAAGCGGAAACTCATTCCACGCATCACTGGACCAACTCAGACTCAAGCGCCCCGTGAACGCTCAAAGCCAATTCACATTGTTCGAATATGTCATGGGCGATCAGGCCTCGCCAACCACATCGGCCCTACCCGTCTTAAACGATCTTCCTTCAGTTCAAGTCTTGTGTCTTGTGTCTTGTGTCTTGAAGTCTTCTGTCTCCCGGCGAAGCCGGGTCCGGGTCAGACTAAAACTCGTCCTGCTCTCCTTCTTCATCACGCCGGCCCTTCTTCTTGACCGGGGAAATGTTGCGGTGAATCCAGACGCTCTGAACCATGCCCATGAGGAACATGCAAACGATCAGGAACGTACCGCCGTAGCTGGTGAACGGCAGGGGCAAACCGGTGATGGGCATCATGAGGATGTTCATCCCCATGTTCTGCATAGAGTGGGCAAATAGCATCCCCACAATCCCCACCACAATGAGCCTGCCTAGATTGTCCCGCGCATAGAAGGACACAAAGATGCACTGTAGCAATAGCATGGCCATGCCCACGATCTGGAGGAGGCCGCCCCGGAAGCCAAACTCCTCCACGATGACGGAATAGATGAAGTCGTTGATCGCCTCCGTAGGGGTGTAGAACGTGCGATGCACCGAGCGGCCGTCCACTTTGACGGAAAGCGGCCCCTTCCCTTCGAAGCCCGCAGAGCCCACCGCGATCTTCACCTTGTCCGCCATGTAGGCTTCCCCCAGGGTGTCCACCTTCTTGTTCGCGAGCATGTTCACGAACACCTCCACACGCTTCTTTTGGTAGGGCTTAAGACCAAAGAAGTAAGCGACAGGAAGGATACACATCACCCCCAAGAACAGTGTGATGAGGTACCTGAAGGGGATGCTCCCAACCAACAGCATCGCAATCACTACCGGCCCATAAACGGCCGCAGAACCGAGATCCGGCTCCTTCAAAACCATCGCCATCGGAACCCCTGCCAGCAGGCCTGACACTCCCAATCGGAGCCAATGATGGCGGAACACTGGGGCAATGCGATGCAAGTCCCCCAGAACGACTGCGAGTGAAACAATCGTTGCAACAATGGCCAACTGGGATGGCTGGAAGTCGACGAAGCCCAAGTCAAACTTACTCCGCGCTCCTTTGACATCGACACCGAAGAACTTCACTAGAACGAGACTCACGATCCCGGCCAAATACAGGATCCAACCGCCCCATCGCACCCACTTGTAGTCGATCAACGCCGCTATCCCGAACACCCCCAACCCCAACGCCCCCCACTGCACTTGGTTGCGCCAGATGGTGGAAAGATTCATCCCCTCACGGAAGGATGAGGCATTGTAGATCGCCCAAACGCCCCACACGATCAATGCGATCATGTTAAGCGCGAGGATCCAGTTAAGGCCGAGAAATTTGCGAAAAAGTGGGGTCATACAAAGACACAAGACTTGAAGACACAAGACGCAAGACTTGAAGCCTCACGCTCGCCACCAGTTCACTAACTGGCGCAAACCGCTTTCAACCAAAATACACTTCCCGATCTCCAGGCCACGCACCATCGAATCGCGTTCGAATGGGGAATCAGGTCTTGTGTCTTGTGTCTTCAAGTCTTGTGTTTACAGAGAAGGTACCGCCGCGAGGAGCTTTTTAGTGTACTCGTGATGTGGATCTTCACAGACCTGAGCCGCGGTGCCTTGTTCGACAATTTTTCCGCGGTGCATCACAATGATCTCATCGCTCATGTGCTCCACCACGGCGAGGTCGTGGGCGATGAAGAGATAGGTGAGTTTGAACTGCTCCTGCAGATCCTGCAGAAGATTGATGATCTGGGCCTGAACGCTCACATCCAGGGCGCTGACCGGCTCGTCACAGACCAGGAACTTGGGCTGCACGGCCAGAGCTCTGGCAATGCCGATGCGCTGACGCTGGCCACCGCTGAACTCATGCGGATAGCGCCACATGGCCTCCGCCGGCAGTCCCACACGCTCAAGCAATGCGGCCACCGTGTCCCGGCGCCCCGCCTTGTCCAGATGGCGGAAGTGAATGCGCAGGGGCTCCGCGATGATCTGCTCAATCGTCATGCGGGGATTGAGCGAGCCGAACGGGTCTTGAAAGATCATCTGCATCTCCTTGCGATAGGGGCGAAACTCGCCCTCGCTCAGCGGAAGGATGTTCTTGTCCCGGTAGATCACTTCTCCGCCCGTGGCGGGAATGAGCTTGAGCACCGCCCGGGCGATCGTGGATTTGCCACTGCCGCTCTCCCCCACCAGCCCCAAGGTGCCGCCTTCAGGGATGGAAAAGCTGACCTCATCCACCGCACGGATCTCATCCACTTTGCGGCGCAGGAACCCTGCATGCACAGGGAAGTGAATCTTGAGCTGGTTGACGCGAACGAGAGGAGTCATAAGCCGGGCGGGGCGAGTGTAGCACATGCCCCCCAGCGGGAAACTTCAAAAATCCAAAGTTCTTTTTGCCCCAGCTTTCGGCCGAGGGGCTAGCGCAGCGGACGGGTGATCCGCTTCCAAAAGAAGTCCAGCTCACCAGCCAACGAGGTCATCACTCCATGGAGATCGCCGCCTGGGGTGTTTTCCGTGTCCGTGAGGATCTGGTTCATGGCATAGAGACTGGCCAGACTGCGGTTGTCCAGGTGCACCACATCCAGATTCGCCCGCAAGGCGGAAGGGATGACATCCTGCTGAAGCAGCCCCGCCAAGGGAGCCGCCTCCAGATCCCCTTTAAAGACCAGCAGCTTGATCTGCGGAGAGGGCTGCCCGATCTGGCTCGCCGCCGCCGTGAGTTCCGCCACCCGTCCCACCACGAAGCTCGTCACCGTCTTCCAGTAGCGTTCGTCAGCAAAGTCCTCCAGACCGAAGATCATCTCCGCTCCCTGCAACCGCCATCGAGAGAGGGATCCTCCTCCCAGACCTGGCAGTTCAAGCTCGTCATAGGTCACAACAGGGAACCGCTTTCCTGCCACGCGCACAACATGGGCGATCATGGGCCAGTTGACCTTCAAGATCTGGTCACGTCCGAGGATCTGCTGGCGCAGAGCGCTGAATTGCTGTGGAAGGCTGCCCTTGCTTTCACTTCCAGTGGTTCCGTTCGCATGAACGGTTGCGGTCGAGACTGCCACCCCGCTGGCGGGCCCACCTGGAGGCATCAGGCGATGCTTGGAAGGCGACTCTTTGGCAGGTCCTGCCGGAGCGATCCTGACCTTTTGTGGCGACTTGGATCCCGCGTCTGGCAGGACGGTGGGTTCAGACGTCGCCCGCACCTTGGAGAGGAGTTGGCGCAGCCGCTCAAAGTTGTTTTCGGAGGACTCCGCTTGGGGCGGCGTTGGCGGAGGTGCCGCCACAGATCCCCCGTAGGGAGCGGACTCCACCGAGGCCGAAGGCGTCGCTCCAGTGGGCCCCTCTTGAGAAGCTTCCGATGCTGACGGCGCAGAGCCGAGCCCCCCTACCCCTGAACCACTGAACGCAGTGCCCGAATCCGGCACCGGCGGGGACCATTTCGGCGCGGGGTCAGCGGGCGGGTTGGAAGCAGAACCAGGAGCCGCTTCGACTGATGGCCTCGGCGCAGGTGCTGGGGCGTGTTGCCCGTTGTCCGGGGTAAATGGGGAAAAGTACGCCGCCTTGACAGGAGGGCGCTCTATCGGGGGAGGCGGCAGAGCAGCGGGTGGCTCAGAGGGTTCATCCAACTCAGCCGCTGGGGCAGAGGCGGCGGGAGGCTCATCTTCCGGGACGAATGGGGACGGGGCATCCGGGGAGGGTTCCGCAAGCGGAAGGAAAGAGTTTTTCCGTTCGACCGGAGCTTGGGGGTGAACAACTTCCGTGATCGATCCGAGGGGACCAGCAGGTGCTGGCGCTCCCGCCAGACTCACCACCTGGCCACCATGATCTTCCGCCAGGTGCTTGGCCAGGGCGGTGAGATCTTCTTCCGGTTCTTCCTCTATCTCCGGCAGAAAGGGAGAGCCCCCCAGCGCGGACTGCAAGCCGCCTACGTCCTCTAGGATCAAAGGCAGAGCATCGCCATCGGCCGGGCCGAGCGGCCCGGACTTGCTCGTCTCCGCAGCAGCGGAACGCAGCCATTTGCGCCACGCCTGGGCGGCGTGCCGCAGCATGCCACGGGTGGAGACGCTTCCCGTGGGCCGACCGAGGAAATAGCGGTCCAGATCCAGATATCCTAGAAACTCTTCCCGATGGCGTTCCCCCACTCCCACCTTGGCCATACGTAGCTCAACGAGCTCGATCGCCTCTGCGGCATTGAGACCCGCCAGGGAGACATTGCGAGCATTGAGCCGGTCTTCCAGTGCACTCGGGAGCTGCCGACCAAAGGTCGTGTCCCACAGATCCTGGTTCATGCTCAGCACCACCCGCACACCGGGCAGAGAGGTCAGCTCCAGCGCCATCCGCGCCACGGAGAC
This sequence comes from Verrucomicrobium sp. BvORR106, assembly GCF_000739655.1. Classification (GTDB taxonomy): domain Bacteria; phylum Verrucomicrobiota; class Verrucomicrobiia; order Verrucomicrobiales; family Verrucomicrobiaceae; genus Verrucomicrobium. Next base: position 24,335 of record NZ_BATR01000171.1, read on the forward strand.
ACCCGCCTCGGCATCACGATAAAGACCGTCCATGTGATCCGCCACCAGCACCACCGGCTTCCAGATCACCACCAGCTTGAGGAATCGCACCAGCTGCTCCGGCCCTGCCACATCCATGCCTTCCGCCAGCGTCGCCAGATTGGCCGCCGTTGGTTGCTCCACGTAGTCAAACATGGCCCGCAGCCAGTCGGCCACCTCCGCCCGCCCTTCAAGGTAGGTCACCTCCGTCAGAGTAGCGTGCAGCTGGTCATAGTGTTTCCTGAACCACTCGCCAATCACTTTGGCGGGACCGCTGTCGGAAAACAAGTTCATCGGATCCTGAGAGAGCACTCTCAGGGCCTGGCTCGGATCGGTGCTGGGAATGCGTCCCGTCTGAATGAGCCGCTTGAGCAAAGCTGCGTGCACCCCGCTGCACACGCGCTGTAGAAGATTGGGCTTCACCCCCGAGTAAGCGAGGTCGGCCACAATGCCGCGACCGCAGCCTGCCCAGGTCATGCCATCCTCCGTCTGCCAGGGCAGGCTTGCCACCACCGCCTCAGACTGGAGCTTTTCCGCCACGCGGCCCAGCAAGTGGGTTTTGCCGTGGCCCGCTCTCGGAGCGCTCAGCAGGATGACGCGCCCCTCGTTTTCCAGGGCCCGCAGCTCTTCCAGCGCGGTCTCGTGAATGGCCACCGCAGGTTCCCCCTCGCCTTCATGCCAGGTGGCACAAATGTCATTGCCAAACGGTTGCAGATTGGCCAGCGCCACCCGATCAGGATGGATAGCGGCTTTCGCAGTCGCAGTGACCTCCGAATGTGGGTTATTGGCAGGAATCATGTTAACCCGAAATTCTAAATTGATTCGCAAAAGGGAGAGTTTCCGCATTCGCGGGATGAGCAATCAATACTATATTTGCCTTTCCACACAACACCGTTTTTACTAGAATTTCCAGAAGTTGCAAGCGGCTTCACCAGATTCTGACACTTTACGAGTCACGAGAGACGAACAGTATTACATCCCCTCAGCGTGAAGCATGCCTTTGCCCTTTGCCAAGGCCACAACGTCGCTTAGATTCCCTGCCCCATGACCCTCCAACTGAATTATACCCACGCTTGGGCTTTTGGTATCGGCCTTTTCATTGGCCTGGCCCTCCTGTTCTCCGCGCTGCGCTCCCACTGGAAGACGGCCCGCGAACTGCGCCGCTTTAAGAAGATGCTCAATGACAAAATGGATCTCGAGTCCAAGCAGCAGACCGACCTGACTAAGGATCGCGACCGGCTGAAGGGCGAAAACGAGAACCTCCGCTTGCAGGTGGCCCGGCTCAACGACCGCCAAGACAACCGCGCGAACCGCGAGCTTGAGATCTACGCCCGCGCTGAGAAGCAGATGAACATCAGCGCTCCTGGCTTCGCTCCCGCTTGGGAAATCGCCAAGGCAAACGCCCTGTCCTCCCTCAATGAAGAGGAGAAGGGCAACAGCTTCCCTCAGCGCATCTTCCGCAAGCTGGTGGGTGGCAACAATGCCGTCGCCCTGCCCGCAGAGGCAGCCTCCAAGGCGCAGAACACGAATCACAGCCACGTGGAATCCGCTGCTTGATTTCGGGCTCGACCCGTTTCACAGAACGACTGGCCTTTGCGTCGGTTTTCTCCCGCCCTTCCGGCCCCCGGAAGGGCTTTTTATTCGTAATCCTGAGCGATACCCATGCTGCAACTCCCTGACCGCAAGTTCTCCGCCTACATCTTCGACTGCGACGGCACGCTCGTTGACTCCATGCCGCTCCACTACGTGTGCTGGATCGAGTCTCTCCGCCTCAACGGTGCGACCTATGCCTTTACAGAAGAGGAGTTCTACCACTTCGCCGGAGTGAAGGAGTACGACACGGTGGTCGTCCTGAACGGCTTGCACAAAGTCAACGTGGATCCCGATGCTGTGGTGCGAGTCAAAGCCGAGATGTTCGAGAAGCGCATTCCGGAAATCCAGCGGGTGAATCCTGTGGCCGATCTGGCCCTTTCCTCCTTCGGCAAGCTGCCCATGGCCGTCGCCTCCGGCAGTGAGGAGCCGATCGTGCACGCCTGCCTGAAGCACACCGGTCTGTTCCACCTGTTCCCGCACATCATCACGCCGATCAACGTGGAGCGGGGCAAGCCTGCCCCGGACATGTTCCTCCTCGCCGCAGAGCGCATGGGCGTGCCCCCGGAGGAGTGTCTGGTCTTTGAAGACGGGCGCAGCGGCCTGGAGGCGGCCAAAGCCGCTGGCATGGAAGCGGTCTTCATCCCGCGCACGCTCCGTTAATCTGCCCCATTGGGACGAATCCGGGGAGGCCTCCCCGTTTCAGCACGTAATCTACTACAGCATGGTTCCAGACACAGCAGCGGCATTGGTGATCGTGGGTCATGGTTCTACGATGAACCCAGACTCCAGCGCGCCCACGCATCAGCATGCCGATGAGATCCGTCGTCGCGGGTACTTCGCGGAGGTGGCCTGCGCCTTCTGGAAGGAGGAGCCCTCCCTGCGGGAGGTGTTCTACCAGACCACGCAGTCCTTGGTCTATGTGGTGCCCAACTTCATCAGCGAAGGTTACTTTTGCCAGGACGTGCTCCCCCGCGAATTGCGGCTGACCGGCCCGGTCACCGTCCGTGACGGCGTCACCTACGCCTATTGCGATCCCGTCGGCATTCACCCTTCCATGACCCGGCTTCTTCTGGCCCGGGCGGAGGAGGTGGCTCCCGGTGTCCCGCGGGATCAGACCTGCCTCATCATCGTCGGCCACGGCACCAGCCTGAACGAGAACTCCCGCAAGGCGATTGAAGATCAGGTGACACTCATCCGAGATGGCGGCTATGGGTTCGCCGAGGTACTGGACGCCTACATGGAGGAGGAGCCCCTCGTGGCCAAATGGCACGAGCTCAGCACCGCCCCTCACGTGGTGGTCGTGCCCTTCTTCATTGCCGACGGCCTGCACAGCTACCAGGACATTCCGGTCCTGTTGGGCATGGAGAGCGAGCCCACCGCCGCCCTCAGCCAGAACGAGGTCTTCCGTCACAATCCTCATGCCCTCCAGGGGCGCAGTCTGTACTACAGCAGCGCCATTGGGACTGAAGCCCTCATGGCCGAGGTCATCCTGGATCAGGTGAAGGACTTCAAGGCCAAGCATGGCGCGGCCTTGGAGTCCGCGATCATCCGTGACAACTCGATCCCCGAGCTCCCTCGCAAGCCCTTCAAGCTAGGTCAGGTCGCCGTCTCCCCCGCAGGAGAAGGCACAAGCTGGCTCCTCAGTCATGTCGATGATGTGGACGCCACTGACCTCCGAGTGTCCACCGATCCGCTCGAAGCCCGCAGCCTCAGCATCTACGATGATGCAGGGCAGTTCCGCCCGCTCAAGACCGCCCCCACCCTGCGCCACGGCTGGAAGCTCGCGCTGACGGATGAAGCCGCCCTTCGGCTGGCCCTTGATTTCCTCTATCCCGCTGCGCTCGGCTTCGTTCGGCATCAGGCAGCTGGCACCCTGGAGCCTGTGCCGTTGCGCCAGACATTGGGACGCCAGACGGGGATGTACCGGTTCTCCAACAAGATCACCGACGAACAGGCCCAGGAAATGGTGGCCTGCCATTGTGACGCCGAGACCAAGTGCATCCGGCGCATCACCTGGCACCTCAATCCTGAACAACCGCTGACGCTCCTCGAAGAAAACAAACGCCCGGAGACCGTGCCGGCGGACGAGTTGCCCCTGCTCTGCGTGGAAGCCTGCACCCACATTGTTTCCGCGGCCCGCGAGATCGCACGTGGCGGCAGCGTGGCCGGGGCCCATGCACATGGGCACAGCCACAGTCACTAGACGACCGGACTTGCCGCTTGGAAATGGAAGGGCTCAATCACCTCGGTCTCCCTGACTTCCACCTTCCCCATCATGATCCGGCGCGGTAGAACCTTGCTGGCCCAGAAGCGCCGCCTGCAGCAGATGCAGCACGCCGTACGCGAGCATTTTCAGAAGCTTTATCCAGCGGATTCCATTGTTTGGGTGGTGCTGGTGGAGGAACACCCCATGGGCTCCGTCATAGCTGTCGCCTACGACACTGGCCAGATTCCGCCACCCTGTCGGTTTTTCAGAGTTGGCTCCAGCGGCCTTTCCATCACCCCCATGGGTCCTGGCTACTGGCCTTCCTCGTGGGGCCCACAACGCTGAATCGGCCCTCATGTCGGCGACCACTTCACAGTCGGCACGGAGTTCCTTCCCGGTGAGGGAATTGCAGAGTCTACCGACATTTTTTGACTGGCGACGCCCCACCTCGGCCTCACCAAGCCCCCCCATTTATCTGCCCTGACTATCTTCTCCGGCCCCTCTCAGGCACCTGAGGGGCCAATCGACCCGCCCGCTCTCAATTGGGCGCTGTGAACAACCCTGTCGGGATAAATGTGAATAACTCGGCTGTTGCGACGGGGTCGGTTTCCGTCTTTCCCCGTGGCTACGGGAACGCAGCGTTCTCGACCACTTTTCAAGCGATATTAAGCGTTTTTCGGGTCAAAAAATTCCTGCAAGACATCGCCATATCTTGTGCTACATACGAGAGCGCACCCCTACAGATTGTGCAATCACATCTTTCTTGCCCTTTTTGTCACCTGAGATTTAAGTTCCAAAAGTGATCACCTGCCGATCCCACTCGGCACACGTTCACCGCTCAATTTCAACGCTCTGCTCCCGCTTCCGTCATGTATCTCAAGTCCCTCGAAATCCACGGCTTCAAGTCCTTTGCTGACAAGACGTTGTTTGAGTTCCACACGGGCGTCACCGGCATCGTTGGTCCCAATGGATGCGGCAAGTCAAACGTGGTGGACGCCATCCGCTGGGTGCTGGGGGAAACTTCCGCCAAGGCTCTGCGTGGCGCAGAAATGGCGGACGTTATCTTCAACGGGACGGACAAGCGCAAGCCCGTGGGCATGGCAGAAGTCATCCTGACCCTGGCAGATTGCGAGCAGGGCCTGGGTGTGGACTACAATGAGGTCGCCATGTGCCGCCGCGTCTTCCGCGACGGTCGCTCCGAATACCGCATCAACGGCACCATCTGCCGTTTGAAGGACTTCCAGGAACTGCTGGCGGGTACTGGAATTGGCCGGTCCGCCTACTCCGTGATGGAGCAGGGCAAGATCGACATGCTCATCAGCGCCAAGCCAGAAGACCGCCGTTCCGTGTTCGAAGAGGCGGCTGGCATCACCAAGTTCAAGGGCCAGAAAAAGGAAGCCCTGCGCAAGCTGGAGTACACAGAGGCCAACCTCCTCCGCGTGGCGGACATCATCGCGGAAGTGAAGCGCCAGATGGGCACCTTGCACCGTCAGGCCCAGAAGGCCAAGCGCTACCAAGTGGTGCACAAGGACCTCCGCATTCTGGACCTGCACCTGGGTCACAAGCATTTCACCGAGTACACCGCTGAGAAGACGGAGTCGGAGAACCAGATCATCTCCTTGATGACGGAACTCAATGACCTGCACCAGCGCATCCACTCGAAGGAGCAGGAGGTCACCGAGACCCGCGAGATCTACCACCAAGTGGAGTCCACCATCAACGGCCTGCGGCAGCAGTCCCAGGAATTCCGTTCCAAGATCCAGGGGGCCGAGAGCAAGATCGAGTTCAACCGCGAACGCGTGGAAGAACTGGAAGGCCGGATCCGGCGCAATGAAGAGGATGCCACCAACAACCGGGACATGGTGGACCGTCAGCAGCGCGAACTCGCCGCCGCAGATGAGCAGTTCTCCTCCATCCGCAGCACGATCGAAAGCCGCCAGTACGCCCTAGAGGAACACCAGATCGTCCACAACGCCATCATCCCAGACCGTCAGAAGCTGGAGATGGAGCGCCGCACCCTGCGTGAGACCTTCCGCCGTCTGGAAGGTGAGGCCGCCACGGCCGATGCCAAGGCGCAGAGCCTGACCAACCAGATGGCCACCGACCGCCAGCGGCACGAAGCGCTGGCGCATGACAAGCAATCCGCCATGCAGGCGCGCGAAGGCAGCCAGGTGGAGTTTGACCATCTTCAGCGTCAGATCGAAGAACTGGAAACCGTCCGAGCCGAGCTTGAGCACAAGCTCAAGGATCTGACCAACAACATCCAGGAGCAGCGCCGTCAGCGCGATGCCGCTTCAGAAGAGCTCAACAACCTCCAGCGCCAGCTCACGCAGCGGCGCTCACGTCTTGAGGTCCTGCAACAGATCCTGGAGAAGGGCGAAGGCCTGGAGCTAGGCACGCAAAACATTCTGAAGGGCCTGGACGATCCCGACCGCATCAAAGGCGGCATCCGCGGCCTCGTGGCCTCGGCCATCGAGGTAGAGCCCCAGTTCATCTCCGCCATCGAGGCAGCCCTGCGCGACCACTTGCAGGCCATCGTGCTGAACCACACCTCCCTCGCAGATGAGGTGCTGCATAAACTCACGGAACAGCGCCTCGGCAAGGCGGCAGTCGTTCCTCAAGATCTCATGCTGCGCAACGGCGGCACCGAACGCCAGTTCATGCCCAACGGCGGCATCGCCTGGGCTCTGGACAAGGTGAAGTCCCAGCCGCACGTGCAGCCTCTGGTGGAGCATGTGCTCCGGAACGTCCTCATCGTGGATGATCTGCAGACCGCCATGCGGCTGAAGCACGACCACGCAGATCTGGCGTTTGTCACTCTGAAGGGCGAGATTCTGACCGAGCACGGCGTGCTTCACGGTGGCGCCGGTAAAGAAGAGGCCGCCTCCACGCTGCGTCGCGAGACAGAACTGCGCGAACTTCGCGTGCAGGTCGAGGCTCTCGACATCCAGGTCGAGGAAAAAGAAGTCCTCATCGAGGACCTGCGCATGGCCCTGGAAGAGCAGCAGCGTGAGGAGGCCAATGCTCGCGATGCCTCCCAGATGAACCGTGAGGCTCTGAGCCAGTATCAGGGCAAGGTGAGCGTCGTGCAGCGCACCCTTCAGCAGGCGACCGCCAAACTCGACTCCCTGGAATGGGAACAGGGACAGATTTCCCAACGCCTCTCCGCCGCCGAAGCTCAGATCCAGCAGCATCGTGAGGCCAATCAGGTCGCCCTCTATGAGATCGAGGAAACCCAGGAGCGGGAACGCGTGCTGGAGACCCAGATCGAAGGCGTGATCCGCCGCGAAGTGGAGTCCACCGAGCGCCTCAACGAACTCAAGACGGCCCTGGCCCTGGAACAGAACGCCCTCCAGAACGTGGAACGTCAAAAGGCTCCGCTCGCCAGCCGCCTCGAGGAACTCGAGTCCAGCATCAGCCGCTACGAAAACGAATGCTTCATCTGGAAGCAGCGCATTGATTCCGCCGTGGCCGAGAACCGCCGCTTGGTGGAGGAGACGGAAGAAGCCCGCCGCCTGCTGGGCAACGTGGACAACGAAGGCCGGGAGTCCGTGGAGCGCCGCAACGCGGCCTTCGAGCGCGTGACCGCCCTGGAGACGGAACTCAACACCATCCGCTCCCGCCACGGCGAGCTCAACGACCACCGCAGCCGTGCTGAGGTTCAGCAGACCCGCGTGGAGATGAAGCTGGAGAACCTCATCAAGCACGTGCAAGAGCGCTACCAGATCAGCTTGGATGCCTTCGAGCCCGATCCGCACTCCCTGCTGCTTTCCATCTCCGAGCAGAAGAAGTCCTTCGACCGCACCAGCAAGCGCCGGGCCACTCTGTCTTCCCGTAGCGATAGCGCCTCCGACGACGATTCCTCCGCTGAGAACGAGGGATCCTCCGCCGCAGAAGCCCTTTCCCCTGGTGACGTTGAAATGGACGGCAATCCCCTCTTCGACGCCGCCGCCCTGGAGCGCGGACCGGACTGGGATCTGGTTCAGGAAATCGTCAATGACCTGCGCCAGCGCCTGGAAAGCATGGGACCGGTGAACCTGGACGCCATCCAGGAGTTCGAGGAACTCGAACAACGCCACATCTTCCTGGAAACCCAGCACGGAGACCTTGTGAAGAGCAAGGAGGAGCTGCTCCAGGTGATCGCGAAGATCAACGACACCACGCAGACCATGTTCACCGAGACCTTCATCCAGGTCCGGAACAACTTCCGCGAGAACTTCAAGGAACTCTTCGGCGCCGGCGGCCAGGCCGACCTCATGCTGCAGGACGAGAACGATCCCCTGGAGTGCGGCATTGAGATCATCGCCAAGCCCCCCGGCAAGAAGCTCCAGAGCATCAGCCTCCTTTCCGGTGGTGAGCGCTCCATGACCGCCGTGGCGCTTCTCTTCTCGATCTTCATGGTCCGCCCCAGCCCCTTCTGCGTGCTGGACGAACTCGATGCACCGCTGGACGAATCCAACATCAAGCGTTTCCTCGCGATGCTGGACAAGTTCATCAACGCCAGCCAGTTCATCATCGTGACCCACAACAAGCGCACGATGTCCAAGGCAGACGTGATCTACGGGGTGACTATGCAGGAGTTCGGCGTGAGCAAGCCAGTGGGCGTGCGCATGACCAACGAGAAGGTGTCTCTGGAGGACAACGCTCCCACCGTGGCCGAAACCGTGCGTGGTGGCGCCGCCAACGCCATGGGCCTGACCCCGCCCTCCGCCCTGCCCAAGAAAACCCGGGGGAGCAAAAAAGGCGCCGCCGCCGAGTCGACCGAGGCAGCTCCAGCCGCCGAAGAAGCTCCCGAGCCAGCATCCGAAGCAGAAGCCGAGGCCACAGCAGACGTCCCCGCTGAAGAGGTCCCCGTAATGTAGCGCCAGGTTTACAGAATCTCTGACATCTAACCCGTTGCCAGGACTCCTGGCAGCGGGTTTTTGTTGGCTCGCATTCAGCCCCACCCGCGCCCCGATCTCCCCGAACCCGGAGGGTTCACCATGAGTAGCCATGGGTGCAGCGCACGTAGCGAGCGCAACCCATGGACAGCAAGATCGAGAACTCTACCGCGGAGCGGTAGGCCAATCGCGTCGCGAACCCCACACGAAATCCCGCCATACCACCCACTCAGACTTTGGCCGCCATGGGACTACCGCTCCGCGGTAGAATGCCCTACTCCATCTTCCATGGGTAGTCCTCGCTCCGCTCGGCCGACCCATGGCTACGCACGGCGAACCCTCCGGGTTCATGAGATAACTCGCGCAACACCGACGCACCGACGCACCGACGCACCGACGCACCGACGCACCGACGCACCGACGCACCGACGCACTGACTACCTCCTCCAAGCCGGAATCACCGGATGGCTCACCTGCACGCCTGACATATCCTCCGGGATCAACCTGCCCTCATCAAAGTCGCAAAGTGAGAGCAGCACATGGTAATTGTCCCCTGAATTCAGCGGCGGAATGCCATCCAGCCCCTGCGCATAGGCGATGATCTCCTTGCCATTCGGCAGGGTGGCGCGGTAGGTGCGATGCGTCAGCACCTCAGAAATGGTCACGGGAGCAAGGAGGCGGATATCACTCATCGACTGGGAGTCTGGGAAGGAGACGAGGCGGGGGTGGGGCTGGCTGGAACGGGGACTGCCGGTCCTGCAGGCTTTGCGGGCACGGCCTTGGGGATGGTGTCGGCACCAGCCTGGTCTGCCGACGGAGTTGCAGGGGTGGTGTCCATCTCCCACTTGAGCGCGAAGCCTGCGAGCGTGGTGCGGGAACGGACCAGATCCAAAGCCCGCTGCACCACCACCTCTCGAAGCTGACCTTCATCTCCAGGCAACGGCTGCCCCTGACTCTTCTTCACATAAGCATCCACCTCTGGATTGCCCCCCGAGACGAGCGCGGCCTCGTTGAACCGCGGACGCACACGGTCCATCACAAACGGTTTCATGGATTTGCCCCGGCTGCCCGCAAAGACTTTGCGTTTGTCCTCGGCGGATCCCTTCAGGAAAAATTGCGGTTCCAGCCCCTTGCGAAAAGTCGAAGTCCCATCAGGCAGCAGCAGCTCGGCACTGGCGTAGCGCAGCATCGTCGCATCATCCAGCCGGACATCGGTGTAGCGCACCGTGGCACCGCGGGTTTTGGAGCCAACAAGAATGGCCTGGCCCTTCCCTTTCAGGCACGCGGCTACGGCCTCTGCCGCAGGAGAAGAGTCATCGTCAATGAGCACGATCACCTCCTGGGTCCAGCTGGGAGCCCGCTTGGAGATGAAAAACTCCGCCTCATCACGCCCCATCTGTTTCAACTTGAACATGAGCTGCCCCTCCGGGAGGAAGCACTGGAGCATCAATGCCGCCTCATCAAACACGCCGGCGGTGGAGGCAGACCGGAGATCAAGAATAAGCTGCTTGGCCTGCTTTTCCACCAGCCCGGCGAGCGCCTTCTCAAACAGCACGCCTTCGCCAGGAGCGAAGGTGTCAGGCCGAAGGTAGGCCACATCCGGTGCCAGGAATTCCGCGTGCACATTCGGCTCGGTGGGGATCGCATGCTGGACCACCGGCTGCAAAGAGGCCCCAAAATCGAGCCGCTCCAGCAGGCCCTGCAACGCAGCGCGATTGAGCTCCTCGTACGTGAGATCATCGCGACGGATGTAATCCCGACGAAGGATCTGGAACGCCGACTGCACGCCATTCTGCGGCAGTTGATCCAGCAGTGGGCCGGCGGTGAGCGACGGACTCGCAGCAACAAACAAACCACTACAGACCAGAAGCTGGGCGGTGGAAGGCAGGCGCAGGGACATCGGCATGGGCCATGATACGCAACTGAGCCCAGCCTGCCAGCAGCGAGTTTCACATGATGAGCTCGACGAGCCGTGCAAGCATCCCCCTCCGCCAACGATGCTCTGAGCGATTCCCTACCGATAGGCAGGAACCGCTCCGCTCTCGATTTTTCACATTTCTTAAATTTCACATTTTCCGGCGAATGGGAAGGATGCAAATTCCGTCTGTCCCCGCCTCGTCTCCTCCATTACTCAACTCCATCCCGCCCCTCCTTTCCCATGCATCGCCTGCTCCGTCCCTTCTCCTGCGCCATTGCGCTCGCCCTTGCTCTTGCTTCCTGTGAAACACCCGACTACGCCGGACCCGGTCCACGTCCGGCACCTCGAGTGCTCATTCCTTCCGAGTTAAGTCAGAATGAGGTGCGCTTCATGCCGGAGATCGAGGACACGCTCATTCGTGCGGGTTATCGGCCCACGCGTGATCGGTCGGCCGAGTACCAGCTGGAGTTCGATGTCGATGACGGTCCCGTGAATGCGGACACGCATCTCACCCTCTCGCGCGAAGGCTCCGAGGTGGCTCGCTCCTACGCACGAGTGGGCGGCCCTCGCATCCTCCTGCACCGCCAGGAGTTCATCCGCCAGTCCTTCGACAAGTGCCTCCGTGACTTCGAATCCCAACTCTCCCGCGCCAGCGGCGGAGGCGGCTACGGCGAATGGCAACGGCCGTCCGGTTCCTACCGCCAGACTGATCGCCAGGTGTATGACGATCGCGGCGGCTATGACCAAGGCCGCTATGACACCTACGGCGGATCTGGCCAGGGCGGGTACGAGCGCCCCTATTGATCAGCACCCGCTACTGTCCGGTGCCTCCCCTGAACTGGACGTGATTTAGCGCATCAATCTCACCGCTACCAGACTGCCAGCGAAAATGCTCGCGGATTGCAGCGGTGACAAAGGCCTTCCCTTCGGCGACGGCCTCCTCCAGGGAGAGCCCCCGTCCCAGACCGGCGGTGATGGCAGCGGAGTAGGTGCACCCCGTGCCGTGGGTATGCACCCCGGAGATGCGCTCCCCTTCGTACCAACGTACCAAGCTGCCATCCACCAGCACATCCGGCGCGTCAGCTCCGGCGAGATGCCCGCCCTTCATCAGCACGGCAGCACCGTGTTTCTTGGACAGGACCTGAGCTGCGGAGAGCATCTCCTCTCGCGAGGTGATCGGCGCGCCCAGCAAAACCGCCGCCTCATCCATGTTGGGTGTGATGACTCTGGCGAGTGGCAGAAGTTGGCCAATGAGGGTCTCCTCCGCATCCCACTCCAGCAGTCGCCCCCCGCTCGTAGCCACCATCACTGGATCCACCACCAGAGGGATCCCTGCCTGTGCCATCGACTGCCAGGCATCCACTACCGCTTCAATCTGCCTGCGTCCTCCCAGCATCCCCGTCTTGGCAGCGACCGGGGGCATTCCCTCAGCGAGGACTCTGATCTGCGCGCCGATGATGTCTGGCTCCAAAAGCTGGATGGAATCCACCACCGCCGGGGTCTCTGCCACCACGCTGGTGATGGCGGTCATGCCATAGCACCCCAGAGCCATGAAAGTCTTCAGATCAGCCTGAATGCCAGCACCTCCCGAGCAGTCGGAGCCAGCGATAGTGAGAACTAGGGGAAGAGCGCGCGCCATAGTGTGAAATACCCAACATGTCTCGGCCAAAGCGGTTGCCAACTTGAACTCGTTCCTTTGCTTCCCTGCCTTGTGTGTGACATCTTCGACAATGTCGATGACGTTTGTAGAACTGCCCGGTCTGACGGTAACCGTGGACCAGGTGCTTTATCAGCCAGAGCTCACCGCCCCGGTGGACCGGCCCCACCCTTTTGCGTATCACCTTTCCATCCACAACGGCTCCGACGAATCCCTCACGATAGTCGGGCGCAAATGGATCGTCACCGACCTGCACGGCGGAGTGCTGGTGGTAGAAGGCGAAGGCGTGGTGGGGCACAAGCCTCACTTGGACCCAGGCCAGTCGTTCAGTTACAACAGCTTCCACGTGGTGCGGGAGCCTAGCACGGCCTCTGGCACTTTCTTTGGGCAGACCGACCATGGACAGCCAGTCTATGTGCGAGTGCCGGAGTTTGAGATGACGCCTCCCTGAGGCGTCGGTCAGCCTCCTTTCCGTCCTGCGGGGAGGTGCCACCCCGCCTCGGTGACGATCCGAGGCAGTAGGATGTCATGCGGTTCACAGGGCACCGAGTCCAGAAGCTGCAGCTGAAAGGCCACTCCCACAGGACTGCCATGGAAGTCCGGGTGGCCCAGAATCCGATCGTAGTGCCCCTTCCCCCGACCGAGACGGCCGCCAACGTCCGCCCCAAAGGCCAGACCGGGAACCAGCACCGTCGCCAGATCTCCCACACCCACAGCACTTTCTGAAGTCTGCCGAGGCTCCAGCACTCCCAAGGAGCCGACCATCAGATCTTCCACCCCGTGCACTCGGTAGGGGCGCATGGTCTCCCCTTGGATGCCAAAGAGTGCCACCGCGAACCCTCTCTCCGTCAGCCAAGGCAGGAGCCGCAGGAGTTCCGGTTCGTACTTCATTCCTCCAAAAATCGCCACCACCCCACCGGAATCCGCCCACGATTCATGGTTGGTAAGGTGTTGATACACTGCAGTGGACCACTGCTGCCGGTCCACCTCGCGGGTGGCACGGAGCGTATCCTTCATTCGACGGCGGAGTTCGCCCTTGGTCAGCTGGATCGTTTCTTCCTTCACGGCACAGAAAATGCATCCTTGGAGTTCAGTGTTGTCTTGTCATCTTTCCTCAGAAATCTAAACTTTTCAAACGAGGGACGCCATTTGGCGTCCAATCCCCTGCCAATGCTCCACGACCTCCGATTCAGAACCGTCAACCCGTCTTCCCGCGAGCGTTGGCTTCCGCGGTTTCGGTTTGGCAAGGGCGAGAGTGACCGGGGGACCAGCACCAACGGGAATGGCAATGGGAACGGAAACACCGTGGGATTGCTCCCCAGCAAGGGCTGGCAGCAGCGCAATCTACAGTTCCTCAGTGATGTGCTCATTCCCACCCTCCTTTCTCCCCGGCAGCCGAGTGCCAACTCTTCACTGGTAACGCATCTGGAAAAGAATGAGACTGGGGTAACCTGGCTGGGGCATGCGGGATTCCTCCTGCAGATGGGGGGCAAGAACATCCTCGTGGACCCCAACTGGGCGCTCTGGCACGGCCCGGTGAAGCGGGTGCGCCACCCCACCCTGCTGGCCCCGGCTCTACCCTACATTGATCTGGTCCTGATCACCCACGCCCACTTCGACCACCTCCACATCCCCAGCCTGCGGTCCATCGCCGCCGGACAGCCAGTGGTGGTTCCGGAGGGAGTGGGCAGCGTCGTGAAAAACTGCTCCTTCAGCAAGGTCATCGAGCTGGGCTACTGGGGCACCCACGACTTCGGTGATCTCAAGGTGACCTTCACCCCCACCAAACACTGGGGAGCCCGCTACATTCACGACACCTACCGGAAATTCGGCGGCTACCTCATCGAAGGCAGCGGCCAGACCATCTTCCACTGCGGGGACAGCTCGATGTTCGACGGGTTCAAGGAAATCGGCAAACGGGCCGAGATCGATGTCGCACTCATGCCCATCGGCGCTTATCAAGCCCCGAGCGGCCGCCCCGTGCACATGAATCCCGAGGAAGCCATGGAAGCCATGGACATGATGGGGGCCCAGCACCTCATCCCCATGCACTACGGCACGTTCCCTCTGGGAGGAGAGCCCATTGCCGAACCGTCCATCCGACTACTGGCCTCCGCCAAACAGCTGGGTCGGGACAAGTTCGTCCATGTCTTGGATGAAGGGCATCCCGCAGTGTTTTCGCTCGCATGACAGGCGTGGAACCCGGGCTCACGCTGATCGCTGCCGTCGACGAGAATCTGCTTCTGGCCACGGCCGAGGGCATCCCCTGGAAGCTGCCCGACGACGTCACCCACTTCCGCACGTACTGCGCTGGCAAGTGGCTCCTCATGGGAAGACGCACCTTCGAGGAAATGACCGGCTGGTTCAAACCGGACCAGCATCCCTTGGTGCTGACCTCTGCCTGCGGGGTGGATCCCCATCCAGCGAGGTGCGTGGCATCCGTGCCCCAGGCCCTCGCCCTGGCAGGCACCGCGGGTCAGGAGGAGTTGGTGTGCATCGGCGGCGGGCAGACCTTTGCCGCGAGCCTGCCGTATGCCACACAGCTGGTGATCACCCACGTCCACCACGCGTTCACTCCGGGCCTCCGCCCGGTCTATTTCCCGGCCATCGACGCCGCACTCTGGGTGCCGGTAAGCCGCCAGGAACATGACATCGACGAAGCGCACGCCTGGAAGTTCGACATTGTTGAATACGAGCGCCAAAGCCGCTAATTGCCCCCTCAAACAACCGCAACGACTTTGCTCTTCTGCGGCGCCCGGGCACCTGGCATCAGGATCTCCTGCCCTTTCTTTTTGCCCACCAGAAGCTGTCCGAGCGGCGAAGACGGCGTGATGACCAATACCTCGCTGCCCTCGTGCATCACTTCGGTGCCGCCCGCACTGGGCCCTAGGAAATAAAAAGAGTTCCCCTCCGGGCCCGAGAGCTGAACCAGCGCGCCCAATGCGGCGGGCTCTTCCTCCCCGAAGGGACGACAGCGCATGGAGCGGTATGTCACCAGAGATTCTTCCGTTTCTGCCACCCGGATTGCCTGACCCCGTGCCAAGTAGGACGACTCCAGACTGCGGGTGTCATACTTGTTCTCCGCCCGGCTGCCCGGATCCGTCGCCGCGGCATACGCATCCCTCGCCGCCCGCGTGTAGGCATCCATTTGCGTGGCGAGGACCGCTATGATCTCTTGAACCAAAGTCTCTTTATTCACCAGGACGACTTGCCACACTCCCGCCGGATGGGCAAAACCGAAAATGCCCAAGTCACACAGTCACCCATTCTTCTTGGGAAGTTTGTCTTCTGGACATTCGGCAGCCCGAGAGTCAATAACGGCCACCCTGCCCGTGGTGAAGACCAAAAACTTAATGGAGCACTGGCGCGTTCCACCATTGGTCTCATAGAATTCAGGCTGGCGTATGTATGCTACAGGCGTAAAGGGCCCATTGCCAAAATTCTTTAAAATGTCTTGCTTCACATCTTGATATTGTGAATCGGCCAACAGTTTCTCAACTGTGACCATCCGCATTCTGATGGGCACCGCCTTGAAAATCTTGGGATTCCATCCTTGAGAAAGGAACACCTTGTCAGCAGCAGCCAAAACTTGCTGATCTGACATGCCGTTTTCTTGGGCACTGCATGTCAGCAGGCAGACAAATGGCATGAGCAGCATTAGGACGAGGTTTTTCATGGTAGTCTATCAAGTCAAAAAATGGCCACCTTTGCGACTGCGGTCACATCACTCTTGGCGTTTCCTTCTACAGCGCCGCTTTGGCCGACGTCACCTCCCTCCCTCCAACTACACTACTGCATCGGCAACTGTAGTTCGAGCTTCTGCCCTGAACGCAATAACTTCACCACGACGGTTTCGCCGGAAAATCGATGCCGCAACAGGTGGCCCAGCAACGCGCTCTCTGTCAGGATCTGGTCCTTCCCGTCGACTTCTATCAGGATGTCCTCCTTCTGAAATCCGGCGTTTTTTGCCGCAGCATGTTTGCCGTACGCGCCCAATCCTTTGACCCGCAGGGCCATGCCCTCTGCTGGCAGCCCCTGTGACGTGCGATCTGAAGGAGGCACCGCTTCCAGCACCATGCCGCCCAAGGCCATCCCCCTCATGGGCCATGCAGCCACGCGTCCGGAGATGTTGGTTTGATCACGCCAACCCGGAAGCAACTTTAGCTTCAACGCTTGGTCCATGCCTCCACGGCGGACCGTCACCGGCAATTCATCGTTCTCCGCCGCCCGGTGCAGCACCCAGCTTACATCCGCAATCGAGATGACCGGCTGACCCGAAAGGTTCACAAGCTCATCACCGGGCAGCAACCCAGACTCAGCAGCGGCACTGCCCTCCTCCACCTGCTGCACTTTGGCCGCCTGATCGGCCGCCAGCGTGAAGCCTACGGTTTCTGAAGCGGGCATCGGATAAATCCACTCCACCGGCAGAGGCTTCTTTTGATCGCGATGCCAAGCGCGAAATGCATCGCCAATCTGATGGCAGTGCACACAACTTTGCACCACCTTCCCCTGCCAGTTGAGATCACGCTCGTACCGCCCTGCAAGGAGCGGTATCTCCAGCGGAGACTTGAACGGCATCGGGCCCCCTTGTTTCCCCGCCAGACTGGCTTTATTCCCCGGATATCCGGCATGAAGCTTCAGCGCCCCCTCCAGCGTCCGCAAGTAGCCCGAGATGGATTCATCCGTAGCATTCTTCTGGTGAGTCCACGACCCGAACCGGCCGTAGAGCGTGCCATCACCGTTGAAGATCAGCGTTGAAAAGGAGAGATCGTAGTCGAACTGAAACACACTGAGATCCAGCGCGTTCACGTTAATCAACCGCACGCAAATAAATTTCTCCAGGAGAGGCTGCAACTCCTGCTCCTCCATCAACACCCGCGCATCCAGCCCTGCACAGGCGAGGCAGGGAATGCACCGCAGAACAACCAGCAAAGGCTTGCCCGTACGTTTTGCCTCCACGAACCCTCGGTCGAGATCGTTGTAGATCCAGCGATCATCGTTCTCCCAAGTAGCGCGATCCTTTCGCACCGCCCCTTCGCGATCTTTGACGGCTTCCGCATTCAGCCCGGTCATCATCATGGCTATCAGCCGGACACAAAAAAATGGCGATGCAATTTCATGCATCGCCATTTTGCTTAAATCGAAAGAATAGTGCAATCGCCGTGTGCAGCGATTGCCACCAGCACCTTATTTCTTCTTGTCCCACTCCTTGGACTTCACCAGGGCATCGACTTCCGCTTTGGCAGCGAAATCAGCGGGGAGGGCATTAGCCTTCGTGAGATATTGCAGCGCGGTCTGGAAGCTGAGCACCTCCCCTTTCTTTCCTTCCAGCTTGTCAGCAGGCAGCGCTTTCAGAGAAGCCACGTATTCGTCTGCGCCAGCTTTCACTTGCGTCGCCGCACCCGCTTCAACTTCGTACGCGAGGGATTCCATGAGCAACAGCGTCTTGGCCTGACCATCCGCTTTGGCGGCGTCTTCGCGAATGCCTTTGGCGATCTCTTTGCGCTTGGCCGTCGCGGCCTCCTCAGTCAGCTTGCCATCTGTCCCACCTTCAAGGGAACGGGCCGGCAGCGGCCGGTACCAGATGTTGCGATACCGAACCGGGTTGCCATGATCCTGAAGCTTCAACGGCCCTTTCTCCGGGAAAGGACGCGGCTTGGAGCGCCCCTTGTGGCCACCGCCGCCTTCCAGCGGGGTGTGATCCTGCACCAGCACGCCATTGATGAAGACCGTCAGCGAACCTGGATCGAGCTCTTTTCCATCCTTCACGATCGGGCGGCGGAAGATGATGTCATAGGTCTGCCATTCACCAGGGGCGAAGAGCGGATTGGCCATCGGTGGATTGACCCCGTATACAGAACCAGCGAAGCCATCGGCGTAAGTCGGGTTGTTGTAGTTGTCGAGCACCTGAACTTCAACGGCGCCCATCAGGAAAACGCCGCTGTTGCCGCGTCCCTGACTGTCACCTTTCACTTCCTTGGGAGCGGACCACTCGATGTGAAGCTGGCAGTCACCAAACTCCTCTACCGACCGGATGTAACCGGATCCCGGAACACACTGGAGCGCTCCATCTTTGACCTCCCACTTGGTGGGTTCGGCAGGCTTCTTGTCCGCCTGCCACTTGGAAATTTCCGCCTCAGTCCCACCAAAGAGAATGCGCGCATCAGACGGTGGCTTCCCAGGCTGGTCCTGTGAGCTGAAAGTGCCAGGCTCGACTCGGGGTGGTTGGGGGCGATTTCGATCATGGATGGCCCAAGGATGATGGGCATCCGGCGGATCGCCGTAGAAGGCAGGGCCGGCGGGGCCTGCCGCCTGCAGGGCCGTGGTCAGGAGAGGCAGGGCGCAAAGAGCGGCCAGGGTCGAAGGTGAGGAGAGCTTCATGGTGTTTGATGATCAAAACATCTCTGATGTCGTGAAGGATGGCTGGTACGTCAACGCCGCCTCAGCCCTTGCAAAGGCTCCCTTTATAGAGCATCTGAAGAGCATGTCCTCGCCCTTCGCCCACCTCGCCGAAGTCCGCATCAAGGAGGCCATCGACGCGGGAGAATTCGACAACCTCGCCGGGAGTGGCCAACCGCTGGATATGGACGGCTATTTTTCCGCCCCGTCGTCTCTGCGGGCGGGATTTGGATTTTTGAAGAGCGCTTCCGTCGTGCCCCCAGAGGTGACTGCCATGCAGGAGATCGCCGGTCTGCGCCAGCAACTGGAGTCCGCCATCGGCGAACGCGCAACCCTCCTGCGTAAACAGCTGCAAATGAGGGAAGTAGAGCTGGCAATGGCGATGGAGAGAGTGAAACGGGCCATGAAGGCAGACGTCGTAGGCTGAGTTCCTCCGCTAGACATTTCGGGCCCTGCTCCCACCGTGACGACGCTGGCAGCGCCCACCGCGGGCGTTCTCCGTCCTTGCAATTTGACAAATCATCTCTAAGTAGCCCGCTCCCATGGCTTCGACACCCGTCATCAACCTCCGCAAAGGACACGCTGTTCGTTACAACAACGACGTGTGCCTCGTCACCGGCACCGAACTCAAGACGCCGCCGCGCATGGCGTCGTACGTGCAGATGTCGATCCGTAGCATCACTACCGGCAAAGTTCACAACCTGCGCATGACCTCCAACGAGTCCCTGGACTCCGTGGTGCTCAACAAGGATGCGCACGAGTACAGCTACAAGGACGGCGACGGTTACCACTTCCTCCACCCGGAAACTTTCGAAGACGTGACCTTGGGTGAAGACCTCGTGAAGGACGTGAAGGAGTACCTCATGGAAGGTCAGAAATATCTGATCATCTTCACAGACGACGTGGTCGCCGGCATTGAACTTCCGCCTTCGCTCATCATGAACGTGGCCGAGGCTCCTGAAGGCGTGAAGGGCGACTCCGCCAACAACGTGTACAAGGCCGCAGTCATGGAAACCGGTCTCTCCGTGCAGGTGCCGCTGTTCATCAACTCCGGTGACAAGATCAGCGTCAAGACAGAAGACGGCTCCTACCTCGGCCGCGCCAACTAAGGCTGGGGGCGGCTTCCGCTTCCTACAGATTCAAAGAAAAGGCAGCGCGGAATCCGCGCTGCCTTTTCTCTTTTTCAGGAGGGATGTTCGTTGGAATTGTTTCCACTAACCTCCCTGTGCATCCCGACGGCTCAGGCCATGCTGTGCAGGCCGACCACGTTCCCCTCGGAATCCTGGAAAATGCCGATGAAGCCGTGAGGCGGGATGTCCGTACGGCCCTTCAGCACGGTACCGCCGGCCGCAGGGATGCGGGAAAGCACTCCGTCCAGGTCGCCCTCCACGTTGAGATAGATGATGGTGCCGCCCGCGCCGGGCTTCATCTCCTTCATCTTCGTGAGCGAGCCGCCCACCCCTTTCATGGGATCGTAGGGGAAGATGGCCATAGGAAGGGAGGCGCCTGCCACTTCCTCAAGCTTCTCATTGAGGATGGCCTCATAAAACGCCTTGGCGCGAGGGAGATCATCAACAGCGAGTTCGAACCAGTTCAGGACATTGTCTTTCATGATGTGTTTTGGGTAGGTGGATTGAAGGTTTTTTGAGTTGTTGTCCGGATCTGCCGGAGAACGATCCCATCAAACCACACCCTCATGACAACCCTATGTCAGGAGCCTTTTACAATTTCAGGTCCAGTGAGCTTATGGAGCATATTGAGTCGCCAGATCGAGGGCCATGCGATGCAGGCGCACGCGAAGATCCGGCGGCTCCACCACCTCAGCTTCTGTGCCAAAGCCCAGCAGCCACGTTGAAAGCCAGGTCAGGCATGGCACCAAAATCTCCACCTCCATCCAGCCTTCCCTCACCCGGCTGGGCACCATGCTGGCACATCGCATCTCTCGCTTGACCCGCTCCATCCCAGACAAAGAGAAGCGAGCTCGCACCGGAGTGAGCTCGTGACGCGTGATCGCCTCCGCAAAGAACTCCTTCACCGAAAAGCCATCATGACCGTCAAAGGTGTCCGGCGTGACTTCCCAACGGGAAATCCGGTCCAACCGGAAATCGCGGAAGTCCTGGCGCATGCGGCAGTAGGCAATGAGGTGCCAGTGCCGGGCATAGTACATGAGCCCCAGCGGCTCCACCTGCCGGGCAGTCACTTCTCCACGGGCCCCGGCATTGTAGTGCAACACGGCACACCGTTTGCGCACCACCGCCTGCTGCAGAGGCATGAGGCAGTCGGGTCGCTCCGCCTTTTCATCCTGCGGGCTCAGCCACACTCCCACAGCAGGTTGGAGGCGATTCAGGAAATCATGCCGTTCTTTGGGCAGGACAGACTTTACCTTCAGCAGTGCTGAGCGCAGAGCCGAACGGAGGGATTCATCCGCCACTTGCTCGGTCACCTCGCCACTCACA
The DNA here is from genome assembly GCF_000739655.1 of Verrucomicrobium sp. BvORR106. Taxonomy (GTDB): domain Bacteria; phylum Verrucomicrobiota; class Verrucomicrobiia; order Verrucomicrobiales; family Verrucomicrobiaceae; genus Verrucomicrobium. The sequence goes on from NZ_BATR01000171.1 coordinate 45,462, forward strand.
AACAGCGCCGCAGCCTCCTCCTCCGTAAACATGACAGGAGGCATGTGATAACCCCGCATGAGGCTGTATCCCACGCCGGCTTCGGCGACGATCGGCACCCCCGCCTCTCCCAGCGCTGCCAGATCGCGATAGACCGTCCGCACGCTGATCTCAAAGTGATCCGCCACCCGCTCAGCGGTGATCACCCGATGCGTCTGCAAGAGCAGGATCATGCCAGTAAGTCGGTCGATGCGGTTCATAGGAAAGCGACCGGACAGCTAGCACAGTTCTATTGAACAGCAATGTCGATACCAAAAGATCGCTATCAGGCTCAGGTAGTCCCCTGCCCATGCTCGTCAGGATGAGAGTCTGATGTGCCCGATGCCGATTCAATGTCGAAATACCACAAGAGCCAAGGAGCGGCGGTTTGTGCTTGCACAACCGCCGGTGGTTGCCGGAGGAAGCATGCTTTCAAGCAAGATGGCGGCTAGGCCTCACAAGATGGAGGATAGTGGACAGTCAAGCGCTCCGATTTCCCCTCGGCGGTTGTGCAAGCACAAACCGCCGCACCTTGAGGGTGTCCGCGCTTGTGATCTGGGTGAGAAAGTTTCCCGTCGCTTCTTAATGCCCCCTGCAGTTAAAGGATCAAAAAAACCGGCCACCCGAGATGGGTGGCCGGTCTGGCAAGAGATTCCAGAATGTAGCAGGAAGCTTAGGCGTTGCTCTTGGTCTGCCCCTTGGAGCCACCCACAGAGTAGTAGCTGGCGTAGTTGTAGTAAGTGTACTCCTTGAGGTTCGAAGCCGAACGGTTCAGGATGACGCCACCCACATTGACCTGACGGTCATAGAGCAGATCCATAGCCTTTGCACTGAGACGGGCCATGGTGGAGGAGAGGCGCACCACGAAGAGCACGGTGTCGAGCTTCGGCGCAAAGCTGGCCGTGTCATCCGCCACCAGCACCGGAGCGCTGTCAAAGATCACGTAGTCGTACTCGTCACCCATTTCCTTGAGCACCTCTTCCGTCAGGCGGGAGAGGAACAGCTCGGAGGTCTGGTCGAACACTTCCCCACGTGGAAGGACGTGCAGCCCCTTCGTGCCGCTCTCGAGCACCGCATCACGCCAGTGCACGCCGGCTGTCAGCACGTTGCTGAAGCCTGGAGCCACCGGCAGCTTGAAGAGCTCATTCACGCCGCCGCGGCGAAGGTCACCGTCCACCAGCAGCACCCGGGAGCCACCCAGAGCCATGGTGATGGCCAGGTTGGACACCGTGGTCGTCTTGCCTTCGTTGGGCACAGCACTGGTCACGAGGATCAGCTTCGGCGGGCGACCATCCTTCCAGTTCTTAAAGAGAATCGAGGAACGCAGGTTGCGGAAGGCTTCCGCGTAGAGGTGGCGGTCATCGTTCGGACGGATGAGCGTCACATCACCACGGCTGCGCTGCTCGGGCACCTGACCAACAATGGGCTCGCTCGGGAAGAGGGCCTGGAACTCACTGAAGGAGTTCATGCGGTCGTCAAGACGGTCGAAGAGCAGCAGGATGATGGAACCCGCGGCCAAGCCAATGGCCAACGCCACCAACAGGGGGATCACCAGTTCAAGCTGCACCTTTTGGGCATCCGCCGGGCGCTCCATGATGGCGACAAGGTCCGTCGTCAGGGAGGTGTTGGAATTCACACGAGCCAGCGCCTGATCCCACTTTTCCTTGTCCTCCTTGACCAGCTCAAGGCGGGTCTTCAGCGACTGGTGAGTCACGATCTTGGCATTCGCTTCACGAGCCTTGTTCTCCCAGATCTTCACCTGGTCATTAAGGTTGTCGATCTTGGTCTTGATGCCGTCGATGCGGCGCTGCCACTCTTCCACGCTGGCATCCTTATGGATTCCGATCAGGGAGCTTTGAGTCTGCAGTTTGGTATCAACCTCTTTCACCACTGGGTGCTCAGGGCGGAAGGTCTTGAGCAACTGATCACGCTCCTTGAGGAGCAGGTTGTAGTCCGCCAGGGCCTTCAGATACTCCTGTTCAGACCGCGAGAGCCCCGTGAAGAGCTCCGTACCCGTGGGGATCTCCAGCTTGGCCACACCACCGTCCCCAGATGCTGGAGCGGAAGTTGCTGCGGCAGGCGCGCCGCCAGGAGCAGTACCCTGACGATCCTTGTTCTTCAGGTAGTTGTCCAAGCCCATCTTCTCCATCAGCTTGAGCTCCGTCTCATACACGTTGAGGCTCTGCTTCAGCTGGGCAAGGTAAAGGGCGGACTGGTTCCGATCCCCTTCAAAGATGACGACGTCGTTGTCTTTCAGAAAGGTCTCCAGGTCGCTCTGAGCTTCCTTCACCTTCTTTTCACTCTGGAGCACCTGCTCCACGATCCGGTTCATCACCGTCGTGCTGGAGTCTTCGATCATCTCCTTGCGGAAAGCGATGTACTGGTCCAGCAGCGCCGTCGCAAAGACCTTCACATACTCACGCTCTTTACCAGTGGCAATGACGTTGAGGATCGAGGAGCCCTTTGTTTGAACAACGCGAATATCCACGTCGATCTCTGCCAGTTCCGCGTGCGTCGTGCGCACGACCAACAGGGCACGCTTGCGCAGTTCAGGGCCGTTCAGGATTTCAATCTGCGTGCCGTAGAACTCCGCCAAGTTGAAATTGACCAGCGTGCTGGAATTCTGGGATGCATTCGCATTGACCATGGTGCCTGCGTGAATGCGGCCGATGGTCCGGAACTCGACTGGCTTGCCCGTGATTCGCAGCGTTTGCACACAAAGCGCAATGGCAGCAGTAAGGAGCAAGAACCACCAACGGCGGCGGAGCAGGATCTTGTACCGCTGAAACTTCGCCGAGGTCTCGTGAAACCGGTTGAGCGAACTAGCAGGGTTCTGGAGGTTGTCGTAGGATTCCATACTTTGGATCTGACTGATGGATGGCAGTGGGGAGTTTACCCGCCCGGAAGGCGATTAGGAAGTATTTTTTACTATGTACCTACGGCTCCCGAATTTGTGCCGATGGCGTTTACGAAAAAGCTCCCGTTCCAGATCTGGAAGGGAGCTATGGTGACTTCTTTTGTAGAAAGACAGTCCAAAATCCGAACTCAAAAGTTGATGAGTTTTTCGTCAACGATGATGACATCGTTGGGGCGAATCAGGATGTCCTTTTCCAGGCGCCCCTTGGTCATCACATCATGCAGATTGATCTCATACGTGATGCTGTTCTGGCCTGGGCGCTTGCGGATCACCTTCACCTTCTTCGTCTTGGCGAACTGCGTGAAGCCGCCTGCACGAAGGATGGCCTGACTGACGGTCAACTCTTCCTCGGGGGCCAGCTCATATTTGCCCTGGCGGCCGACCTGCCCATAGATCGTGACGTAGCCCATGTCATCCGGCACCATGTTTGGACCGAACTTGCTGCGGACAGCCTTCTCCAGGGCGATGATCACGGTCGCACGCTGGAAGTACTGCTCCTCCAGCTTGGACTTCATGGAAACCGCGACCTGCTTGCACGTGCGGCCCGATGCCTTCACCAAGCCGATATAGGGAGCTTGGATATCGCCCGAATCTTGCACGTCGAGACTGAGCACCTTTTCAGGATCTTCCACGATCTTCAGACTGATGCGGTCCCCGATCATAAGGGGGCGGACATCGTCCAACGACTGCATGGACATGATGCGCGACGCTGCCACGGCAGAGTCATCCCGTGCCGGAGCCGGAGCCGATTCAGTAGGAGCCGCAGCGGCAGCAGTTTGGCGACGACTGCCGGCAGGCTGTTCAGCAGGGCGGAAGGACGGATCTTGAGCAGGGAGGTACTCGGAGGCGAACAAGGCGGCAACAACGGCCACGAGTGCTTTTTTCATCATACTGGGTGTGGTGAACAGCAGTGAGACAACTACTGATAGATCGCGTTCGAGAATTAGAAATTGTAGTTCACCGTCATGATCACCCGATTCTGGTCGAAGCTTTGGGTAGGGTCCTCAGCATCAGTGGTCCAGAAGCGATAGCCCAGGCCCAAATTAAGTTTGCGATTCACTGCGTAATTGAAGTCCAGAGTGAAGGCGTGTTGCTCGTAGTCGCGGCCTTCCAGATTCGAATCGGTATTGCCGTAGTGGTAGCCAAAGCCCAAGGTGACGGTGTTGGTCAGGCGGTGGCTGAGGAACGCATCGATACCCCACTGGTCGGTGTTCTCTGCGAGACGGCCGCCAGAGTCTTCAGCTTGCTCGTAGAAGGTCGCAAGGCTGATACGGCTGCCGCGCCAAGCGATGATGCCCATCCCGTAGGTGATGTAGTCCGCGGTGATGAAGTTGGACGTCGTGTTGAGGGAGGACTCATGCCCGAAGGAGAGCTGATGGGCAATCCGGGAGTTGAGTTGGTTGAAGAGCGTGACGTTGTAGTAGTAGTCGCTCAGGTCGTTGCCGTCGAAGGTGTGACCGTTTTCAAAGTCATCATCCGCCTGCTTCTGAATCTGCTGGGCAGCGAGGAGATCAGACAACTGCTGACGCTGCTCGGTGTAAGCCGCGGACTGGGCCTTGGCTTGAGCGGGGTCGCTGATCGAGGGAAGCGTGGCGGCAGCATTGGCATCCAAGGCGGCAAGTTGCGCCTGGGTGGACAAGATGTCCGCATCGCTGACCGAGCGGGTGAAGCTCGGCGGATCGTCGAACTCAAACACCTGAACACCGCCTGCGGCCTTCAGCATAGTGCTGCGGGTGATCGGCATCACGAAGAAAACGCCAGCGGTGGCCGTGGTGCCATCGTTCTGGAAGGTGTCTTTGTAGTTGATCCAGGAGAAGCTGCCTTCCAGACCGACCGTATAGGTACCCGAGGGCGACCAAGCAAGGGACCCTGAGATGGAGTCGATGGTGCGGTCATACCGCTCATCTTCGTCTTCCAGAGCAAGAGAGTCGGAGTGGTTAAAGTTGATGGAGAGGCTCAACTTCGAGTTGATGGCCCAGTTCATAGCCAGACCGACATCATTCTGGAACACGCCGAAGATGTCATTGTCATCCAACGTGAACTGGTCGTTCGTGGCGGGACGCACGGAAACGCGGTCATACAGAACGAACAGGATGTCTCCCACCTGGATGTCGAACGCCAAGGAAGATCCGGGGAGCACGTTCAGGTTGAACTCATTGCCATTGGCGGAGAGCTCAGGGTGGTCAAAATAATGGTCAATCCCGATGCCGAGGGCCAGAGAGAGACGATTGGACTCCGTGATAGGATAGTTGGCGTCCACGTTCAGGTACGCACCAGCGATCATGTCGCTGATTTCGTCCTTGGAGGCGCGGGTAACGTTGTCGTTGTACTCAATATTGCCCCCAAAGCCGAGGCCGATGTTCACCGGACCGAGCTTGATGTTGCGCTTGCCCGCCAGGAAGGGGTCGGTGATGTAAGCCGGAGCAAAGTAGGTGCTGCTGGAGGGATAAGGACCGGCGGCACCACTGTAGTCACCCACGTTGCGGCGGGAATACCCCAAGTAACCGGAACGCACGCTGGGAGTGCCCAATGCGCGAGAAATGTCATCCGTACCCGCACGTTCACCGAGAGCCCGCTCTTCTTCCAAAACGGCCTCCCCCGAATACTCCCCGCGGCTGTAGTCGTACACGCCGGAGCTTGCTGTCGGAGCACTTTCATCAACCGCACCGTTGCGGAAACTGAACGCCCGGTTGCGCAGGTCGTCAAAGAAGAGCCCCGTCTGGGATGGTGCGACGCCGCTCTGCCCGTACGCAGCGCCTCCGGCAACGGCGGAAATGACCATCGCGAGCGTAGCTAGATCTCGCGAGAATGGGGTCTTCGCTTTGAACGTCATATGGAAATAAAGAAATTTGGGGTACGAACTCGTCATGCAAGCAAAGCGGCTTCGCATTGTCGAGAGTAATTCGCGACGAAAGGCAAATTTTCACGCCCTCAATTGCGCCAATTATGCCACCTGCCCCGGCAAGCCGGGAAATTTGCAGGAAAAGCTTGGAATTGAACACAAAATGAACAGCTCCGCGGCCTCCAAAATACGCAATTTTCTTAGACCCTCCGCGAGGAGCGAAGAAGTGTCATTTCCGCCACTCAAACTCTAACTGGACCTCCCGCCGGGGAGCCCGAAAACTCCGCGTATCGGGCTCCAAATGCCGGGGACGACCCCGGCGAGAAAACAGCTGGATCATGCTGGCCAGAATTCCTTTGGGGCGCCTCTTCATGAGAAGAGGATTGTGTTCAAAAGAACAGATCAGTCAATGCTCATTTACCGCAATTTATACAAATAGTGAGTAAACTGCCCTTCTTCCTGGCCCCAGAGGGTCGCTATTTTTTCAAATTCCCCTCCCTGCTCGATGCGGTGGAACATTTTTTCAAATTCAGGATCAGCCACTTTTCGACTGAAGCTGATGCAGAAAACGCGATTTTCTTGACGAGCGCGGGCAATCAAAGGATCCAATTCTGAGGTCTGCTCAATGATAGTCACCCCACGATCATAGATATTGACGTCGGAATAGGCCGCCACATGGAATGCCCCGGCAGGAATGGCCTGAGCGACGCCACGAAGATCTTCTTTTCCGAGGAGATGGAAGCGGAGATCCATCCAGAGCCAACCCGCCAGAAGAACGGTCAGGAGGAAACCGACGATCCCTCGTTTCCAAACAGGTGCTTTACCAGATGGGTCCGCAGCGGCAAGCACCACACACCAGCCTGGCAGAATGTGGAGGAGGTACCAGAGGTGGATGAAATTCCCCTGCCGCCCCATCGCGAACCACCCACCCACGACCGCAAGAGGCCCTGCCAGGAGAATGATCCGGCCCATGCTCCCCACCCGGGTGAGCGCTATGGCCCCCACGAGGAATAACAACCCCGAGCTGATCACTCCCGCCCAAAGCAGGGGCTGCTGAGACAGGAAACGTCCGAGCGCGAGGTTCACTGGATTCCCTGGATCAGAGTCCACCCAGCGAACCCCAGCCACCAAACACCCCGCCAGATCCTGCCACCAACCGAGGCCCATGTGACCGTGAATGCTGACATTGGTCTGTAGCGCCTTCAGCAACTGGGGCAACATGGGCAAGAGCAACGGCACGGCGCACATAGCCCCCACTACCATCCCGAAGAGCGGGCCGGAAAGCTGCCCCAACCCCTCGCGGCTCTGAATGATTCGCCAGATCCAGCCAACTAAAAGGAGCCCGTTGAAAGCGACCAGATAGTAGAGTGTCCCGGAAAAGCTCCACAAGGCGAAGAACTGCGCCAGCCCCATGGCCACCCACCAGCGCCAGCGATTCTCCTGCCAGGCCCGAAGAGCAAAGTAGAGACAGAGGGCCACCCCGAGCATCATAAAGGAGTACCCCCTGGCCTCTGACGAATATCGAACATGCCAGGGATGCAGCCCGAGCAGCAGAATCCCCCACCAGCTGGCTCCGCTGTCCGGAAGCAACCGACGAAGCAGAGCCCACACCACCAGCAAGGTGCCGAGCCCTGCCACCCAGGAGGGAAAACGCAACCCGACCTCATGCACCGTCCCCACGGGAGACCCCGTGAGGCGGAGCGCCGCGGCATGGCTCAGCCGGGCCGAGACAGAGAATGGGGTGGAGTTGTTCCCCACCTGATTGAGCCAGAGCGTTTCACCCCACGAGGGTTCCCGCCAGCGGGTGGTGCCATCGGACCGCTGCTGGAAGTAGCCGGAGAAGTAACGCCGGAAATTGTGCGCCTCGTCATTGTAGAGACTCAGGTCGAGACGCAACCACCGCACGGTACCCGCCAGTATCAAAATGGCGAACAAAGCGATCCATCCCGTCCGAGACACCTTGGATAGACTGACCGCGTGCCCCGGCCTCACTGCCGCCGCCCACCAACGTGCCGTAGCGGCCAGCCCGGTGCACAGCACGGCATTGAGCAGACACCCCCAGTACAACCCCCAGTGCGCGTAGGCGATGACCCGGTCCTGCGACTTCACCTTCGCGTCACCTTCCAGGATTCGCAGTGCCTCACGCCAGTCCTTCCCCGTGGTGAGGACGCCAACCCAAAACAAGAGGGCGGCTCCAGCGAGTATCCAGGTCAGCCATCGGGCAGCGGAGTTTCCCCCAGGAGGTAGCATTTGTGACTGGCATTCTTGGCCCGAGGCTTGCATCATCCGGCGAACCTAGCGGGCGATTCCCGTTCATCACTCAAATTATTTGTGCAGCCAGCTCCCCTTGCCATGTCCGACGCTTCCTCCATCTCCACCGTGACGCCGCCCCGGACGCGTATCAGCATCCCGGAGTACGCGATGGCCCTGGCCCATGTGGCCAGCCTGCGGTCTGAGGACCCCTACCGGAAAGTGGGAGCGGTGGCATTCGACTTTGACAACCGGGTGATTGGCACCGCCTACAACGGGTTGGCACCGGGGTTCAACGCCGACCACGAGTTCTGGCTGGATCGCGATATCCGACGCAAGTTCATGCTGCACGCCGAGGTGAACCTCTGCTCCCTCTTCACCCGCGGCACCGTGAAGCTGGTGGCCTGCACCACGAAGCCCTGCACGAGCTGCGCCCAGATGCTCGCCGCCTACGGGGTGAAGGAGATCTACTATCGCGATGACTACCCGGAGTCCGAGGCAGATGCCATCTGCAAGCTGTATGGCATCCAGATCGGGCAGCTCACAGACTATCCGGTCATCATCTCTCCATTTGAGCAGCCCGGGGTCTGAGCATCGGCGATGGTCAGTTCAGATTGATTCCTGGCACGGATTCAAGGACGAACTGTTTCACTAGATCTGCTTCGATAGCATAGTTGAGACCCTGAATCTTCAGATCACCCAGCCCGTAAGTGCTGATGCCAACGACCTGCGAGTTTTGATCCACCACCGGGCCACCGCTGTTGCCGTGATTGATGTTCAGGTCCAGATGCAAGCACTTCGTAGCCTCGAACAATTGTCGCCCCCCGATCCGACCATAGGTGCTGGTGGGAGACAGATTGAGCATGGCAGCCCCTTTGTCGAGTGATCCACTGAACTTGGCCAGAGAGAATGACTCAGGAAAGCCTACCGCACAAGCCATCGACCCGGTCTTTACGTCCTGGGAATACGCAAACGCTAGCACTGGATGGTCAGTACGCTTGATGGCGATCACCGCGGCATCAATGGCGGTCGATTCCTTGATGACTTCGGCTGCCACCTGACTTTTGTCAGGCATCAGCACCAACAGTTGGCGGGCCCCTTCGACAACATGCCGGTTGGTGACGATGATACCTGGCGCCACAAAGAAACCTGAGCCCTGCCCCAGTCCTTCGTCCAGTTTGGCCAGGATCATCACTGTAGAGGCACGGGCTGGGGCAGCGAAATCATTGCTGTCATCCATCGCCAAGGACTCAGGAAACTTGTTAAACCCTCGCAACCTCTCCGGAAGGAAACTGGAGGCCTGGTCTTTGGTCACCCGTTTGGACGCATCGAGACCAGCGAGGGCATCTTTGTACCCCGAAAGGCAGGAACCCATTTCGTTGTCCCCTATACCAGAGGCCTCCACCCCAAGATTCTTGATCAACTGAAACAACTGGGCACGGGTCGCTACGGCCTCTTGTCCAAAGGCCTTCAGATTCTTTTTGGCTATCTTGCCCGCGTTGTAGCCAAAGTCATACCACTCTGCCAAGGGATCTATTGGCTCAGCAACCTTCGGTTTAGGGGCCTGCACCACCGCTGGTTCGGCGGGTGGAGGGGCCACTGGACTCACATCTCCGCTTTTTACCAGTACTGGCAGATTGGGACGGGCGGGGGGCTCCTGAATGGGCTGGGGCGACGGAGGCCCAATCGGCTTGGCGGGAGCTGCGTTCGGCACCTTGTTGCTCGCCACTTCTCCGGAGCTCGGTGGAACCTTTTGACTCCGGCCATAAACAAAGTAACCGACGGCCATCAGTGCGATCAGACCGAACGCCAGGAAGGCAATCCCTCCCAGTATCAGAAACAAAACAGGCATCCTTGACTTGGCCGCGGGAGGAAAGAGGGCAGCATAAGGGAGCCAGGTCTCCGAACCGGAAGCAGCCGTCATGGTCGCATCAGTGATGACACCAGCCTGGCGGAGGCCTCGAATGCCTTTTTCTGGAAGGGGGCCGACGGTCTCACCCGTGGCGCTCAAATAGTAGTATTCCATAGCAGCATTGCTCAGCGGACAGTCAAGCACACGACCGAAAATACGGACCCGTCTTCATTGGCAGTTTCAGGAGTCACAGTCACGAGACAAGTCATGGCCGCAACCTCCCGGCTGACGGTCACCTGTTCCATTTTGCGGGAAGAGTTTTTCAAGAGGACCAGTTTGGTCTGCCCAGACACCACTGCCATCGGCAGCCAACTGGCCATGCCAGAATCCAGTTGGGACAACATATTGACCGCAGCCTGCAATTCAGCGGGGTTCGCAATCTCCCGGTCCTCGTAAACGATGGTGAAAGCCAGACGGAAGGATGTGCAACGATTCTGCTGTCGCACAAAAAGGAAAGCTGGGGAAGAGGGCGAGGCCCCCTCCTTGAGCGCAACCTCACCCGCGCGAGTTTTTGGCAATAGCAGAGCTCCGGTTGAGAGTGCTTCTGACACCACAAGTGATGCCGACCCACCAGCAGGTTGCTTTTCAAGATCGGTCACATAATTCTTGTGATCTTTCAGCAACCAGCGGGCAGCAAGGTTCTGTCGCGACGAGGTGAGGTTGGCATCCCGTTGCTTCCTGTCGTCCGCAGCAGCTTTGACCCGTGCAGTCTCCTTCTCGGCATCCTCCCGCTGCTTGGCCAGCAGGCCTTCGTAGCTTCGACTTGAGATCCAGGCACCTCGGAAACGCACCTGACCTTCAGCCATCTTCTGGAGGCTGATGGTAAGGGACTGGTAGAGGGGATTGACCGCGTACCGGGCTGCAGGGAACTTCTGGCTCACCCGTTTCAGTTCGTCCTGTTTGTGTTGGAGGAACCCCTTGTCAGCATCATCAATCAAATCGCGGGTCTCGACATCGTCAAAAATCACCACGTGCGCGATACGAACATTCTCCACAATCAGAGGATTGGAAGCCCCCGAATAAAAATTGGTCACCACCGCATACGCTCCCATTCGTTGAAAGGGGACGGCCTTGGCAAACTCGTCAGCCTGGCCGGGCCGGTCCCGCACCAAGGCAATTCCGGCAAGCCCGTCCGTCTGAGCCTCAACGACCGGCACCGCGGCATGACAGAGCAGGATCAAGGCTAGGAGACAACGCCAGCAGTTTGACTGAAGTTTCATCCACGCGACTTCCCACTCGTCAAATAAATGTCAAGCGGAAATTATCAACCAAGCAGCCGTCCTCCGTGACATTACACCCGCCATTTCAGCGTCTTCACCTCGCCATGCTGCGGATGATTTGCATCCAGGGCGCGGAGCTCCAGTTGAATCGCATCCGGCTGCAAGGTGGCGAGAACCCAGCCATTGGGGAACTCCTGTTTAAACACATAGGCCACCGGCGGGAGGTTGATGAAGTGTAGGCCGGTCTCATCTTGCGTCATGCTCCAGCGATGGGTGTGCCCATAGATGCAAGCCTTCACCTGCCTGCGGGGGCGCAGCACCTCCAGCAGGGCGGTCGAATCCACCAGCGCATCGGTTTTGGCCTCCTGAAGGGTGATGTTGTGGTGCACAACGATCACGGCAGGCTTGTCCGGCCGGGCATCGAGTTCCTTGCCCAGCCAGGCAAGCTGCTCGCCCCCCAGAACCCCTGGCGTGGAGTTCACCTTGTCCAAACTGTCGAGCAGGAACCAGTTGGCGAGCGGGGTCTCCTGAACAGAGACAAAACGACTGGGCACCGCTGGCGAGGTAGGGCGATCCAGCACCTCCGTGACGGCCACGCGATCGTCATGATTTCCCATCAACAGGTGCACTGGCAGCCTGGCCTCTACGAGGGGCTGAAGGAGCGGTTTCAACGTCTGGTAGTCAGCCTTCAGCCCCTTTAGGTGAGCACAATCACCACTGAGGATGAGCCCTGACGGACGCTCGCCCCGGGCAAGGACTTCGGCCACGCAGGACTTCAGGTTGGCCGTCATCGTCACTCCACGGGACACCGCCAGCGGATCCGCATCGATATGCGTGTCTGAGAAAAGCGCCCAAACGTGACCCGCACCCGCCGTGGACTGGGCACCGAGAAAGCGGGAAGACCAGCCGAAGCACACAGCTGCGGCGGACTGGGCAAGAAAACGACGACGGGAGGTGGAGGGAGCGAGCGTGACCGGCATAGTGGCCTAAACGGGACAAGGTTGGAATTTTCCCAGTCCAATTTGCAACACTTGCACCCAGTCGGTCTAGGAGGCCCCCGCGAGATGCGGAGAGAGGGCCACGAGACAGCTTTCGAGTTCCGCCACATCCACCGGCTTGGTCAGGTGATACGCAAATCCCGCCGACTGACTCCGCTGGAGATCCTCCGCCATGCCATAGCCACTCAGGGCAATGCCGGCGACGGTTCGAGGTTTAGCCAGGGCGACAAACGGCTCCATGAGCTCCAGGCCCTGCCCATCCGGCAGCCCGATGTCGCTGATGAGCACGTCGAAGCGATCCGATCTCATGGCATCGGAAGCACCCGCGACACTGGTGGCCAAGGTGACCTGGTAACCCCTCCTTAGGAGAAGACGTTTCAAGCTGTTGGCGGTATCTTCATGATCCTCAACTAGCAACAACCGCAAGGCGGGAGTGGTGTCCTGCAACGCATGCGGCGCGGCGGGTGTCTCAGGCAGGGTAACAGCCCGAAGTGGCAGGGAGACCGTGAAAGCACTCCCCTGCTCTGCGCCGCGACTCGCGGCGCGAATGCTGCCCCCATGCAGCTCGACCAGCACCCGGCAGATCGCCAACCCGAGGCCGAGACCTGTTGAGCGATCTCCATGCACCTGCTCGAAGGCATCGAAAATCTTCTCCAGCTTCCCGGGTTCGATCCCAATACCGGAGTCTTCCACCCGGATTTCCAGCAAGCGCCCCGTCGGATCATTCTGGGTGGAGAGCAGCACCTCCCCGCCCCTTCCCGTGTATTTGATGGCGTTGCCCAGCAGATTGTACACGATCTGCTGGATGCGCGACCCGTCCGCCACCACCTGGGCCTGCGCAGCTCGCAGATCGGTGCGCACAGTGATCTCCCGCGCCCGGGCTTCTGGCTCACAAACCTGGACTGTCCGCCTCACGAGATTGTGCACATCCACATTCTCAGGATGAAGCTGCAGCTTGCCACTGCGGATCCGTGCGACATCCAGCAGGTCATCGATCAGGCGCGCCTCCAGCTTCACGTTGCGGCGGATGGTGTCCAGCAGCTCCTTCACAGAGGGGCTGCACTCATTCTCCTCCTCAATGAGGGTCACCGCATGAATCACCGGGGAAAGCGGCGCCCGGAGTTCATGAGACAACATGGCGAGGAAGCGGTCCTTGGCCTGGTTCGCCGCCTCAGCCTCTGCTCGCGCGGCTTCCGCCCGGATGCGCTGGGCCCGATCCTCCGCACTGCGCTCCAGTTCGGCATTCTTCACCGCCAGTTCCTGGTTCAAGCGGGCGAGCTCCGCCGACTTCCGGAAGAGCTCCACAAAGACGCTGATCTTGGAACGCAGGATCGTGGGATTGACCGGCTTCGTGATGTAGTCCACCGCCCCGACGCCATAGCCCATGACCACATGCTCCTCTTCGAAGTAGTGCGCCGTGAGGAAGATGATGGGAATGTGCTGGGTCTTCTTGCGTTGCTTGATGAGCTGGGCCAGCTCGATGCCGCTCATGTCCGGCATCTTCACATCCATGACGATGGCGGCACACTCGTTCTCCACCAGGGCCAGGAGGGCCTGATTGGCAGTGGTCGCCTTGAGCAGACGGTGTTCTTGCGAACTGAGGATGGTCTCCAGGACCACGAGGTTCCGCTCGTCGTCATCCACCAGGAGAATGTTGATCGGGTCGCCCATAATCAAAGAGGGGAGTCAGTCATCACAGGGGGGCATCATCAGCGGTGCAGCCAGACACGCAGGAGTGAAAGAAGCTGCTCGGTATTCACCGGCTTGGCAATGTAGTCACTGGCACCAGCCTCCAGACACTTCTCCCGGTCGCCTTTCATCGCCTTGGCCGTGAGGGCGATGATGGGCAGGGTGCGGAAGTCAGGGTTCTTGCGGATCTCGCGCATGGTCTGGTAGCCGTCCATCTCCGGCATCATGATGTCCATCAACACCATGGAGAGGTCCGGATTCTCTTCAATAAGCTTTACGGCCTGACGGCCATTGGTGACGCTCAAGACCTCCATGTCATGGTTTTCCAGGAGGATGGAGAGGGCAAAAATGTTGCGGGCATCATCATCCACCACCAGCACTTTCCGGCCATGTAGCACCTCATTGGACTCATGGAGGCTGCCAATCATCTTTTGTTTGGCTTCCGGCAGGTCGGTCATCACGCGATGGAGGAAGAGTGCGGTTTCATCCAGCAAACGCTCCGGCGACTGCACATCCTTCAACACCACGCTCTTGGCCACCTGACGCAGCTGTTTTTCCTCGTCCGGCGAGAGGTCCTTGCCGGTGTAGACCACGATGGGCACCTCCTGTAGGGTGGGCTCCTTCTGTATCGTCTCGAGCAGCTCGAACCCGCTCATGTCCGGCAGGCGGAGATCCAGCACCGCACAGTCGAAGTGCTGGTCCAGCAGCAGGCGCAGAGCTTCCCCTCCGCGTCCCACGGTGACGATCTGGATGTCCTTGCCGCCCAGAAGTTCCTCAATGCTCTCACGCTCAATCTCGTTGTCCTCCACCACCAGCAACCGCTTCATCCGTGGTTGGGAGAAGATCTTGATACGGTCAAACGCCATCTCAAGATCATCCGTGGTAGCGGGTTTCACCATGTAGGAGAAGGCACCGTGGGAGAGCCCATGACGCCGCTCCTCATCCAGGGAGATGATCTGCACCGGGATATGGCGGGTGGTGGGGTCGAGCTTGAGGTTGTTCAGCACCGTCCACCCCAGCATGTCTGGCAGGAAGATATCCAGCGTGATGGCGGTGACCTGGTACTGCCGGGCCAGGGCGAGCGCCTGCTGACCACGGGTGGCCACCAGCCCCTTGAACCCCTTGTCCCGCGCTAGCCCCAGCAGAACGCGCGCATAGTGCACATCATCCTCGACGATGAGCAGAACGTTGTCCCCCGGCAGGACGAGGTCCCGATCATCCACGATCTGGTCCTCATCCTGACTGCGGAGTGAGGAAATACTGAGCGGGCCAGCGGCGCGTTTGACCATGTCCCGCCGGGACTCTCCATCATTGCGGCCCGCTGGACCGACGTAGTCCAGAGGCAGGTAGAGGGTAAAGGTACTGCCCTCCCCGGCCACACTTTGGAGACGGATCTCCCCGCCCAGCAGGGTGGCCAGCTCGCGGGAGATGGCGAGCCCCAGTCCGGTGCCGCCGTACTTGCGCGATGTGCCGGCGTCCGCCTGCTGGAAGGCCTCGAAGATGAGGCGCTGTTTCTCGGGCACGATGCCGATGCCTGTATCCTTGATGGCGAGACTCATGACGCTTGGTACTCGACTGAGCACCGGGTGATCCGGACTCCACCCTTCCGAGGCAAGACCCACCTTCAGGCCTACGCTGCCTTGGGAGGTGAACTTGAACGCATTGGACAGCAGGTTCTTCACAATCTGCTGGAGACGTTTGGGGTCAGTGCTGAAGTGGCGTGGCAGGCCGGGATCAAAATCCAGCCTGAAGGGCAGGTTCTTATTCTCCGCAATGTGGCGGAAGTTGCGCTCCACGGAATCCCGCAGGGTGGCA
The DNA here is from genome assembly GCF_000739655.1 of Verrucomicrobium sp. BvORR106. Classification (GTDB taxonomy): domain Bacteria; phylum Verrucomicrobiota; class Verrucomicrobiia; order Verrucomicrobiales; family Verrucomicrobiaceae; genus Verrucomicrobium. The sequence goes on from NZ_BATR01000171.1 coordinate 61,123, forward strand.
AAGGTAATTTCCTCCGATTCCACCGAGACGGTCCCGGACTCGATCTTGGAAAGGTCCAGGATGTCGTTGATGAGGTTGAGCAGATCCGAGCCCGCCGAGTGGATGTTGCGGGCAAAGTCCACCTGCCTGATGCTGAGATTGCCTCCGCCGTTTTCGGCGAGTTGCTGCCCCAGGATGAGGATGGAGTTGAGCGGCGTGCGCAACTCATGAGACATGTTGGCCAGGAACTCGGACTTGTACTTGGAAGTGAGCGCGAGCTCGGCGGCCTTGTCTTCCAGGGCTCGACGGGCCTGCTCGATTTCACGGTTTTTGCGCTCCACCTCGGCGTTCTGCTCGGCCAGCTCCTGCGCCTTTTGTTCCAGCTCTTCGTTCGTCTGCTGGAGTTCGTTCTGGCCTGACTGGAGTTCAGCAGTGAGCTGCTGGCTCTGCTGGAGGAGACCCTCCGTACGCATGGTGGCCTCGATGGTGTTCAACACCACCCCGATGGACTGAGTGAGCTGCTCCAGGAAGTTGAGATGCGCCGCAGTGAAGCGGTGCAGAGACGCCAGCTCGATCACCGCCTTGGTCTCCCCTTCGAACAACACGGGCAGCACCACGATGTTCGCGGGAAGCGCCCGCCCGAGGCTGGAATGCACCGTGGAATAATGCGCGGGCACATCCGTGAGCAGGATGCGCTGCTGCTCCAGAGCGCACTGCCCCACCAGGCCCTCGCCCAGTTCGAGACGTTCACTCTGCCCCTTGGGTGTGGCGAATCCCGCCAGGAGGCGCAGATTGCGACCGGCATCTCCTGTCATCTGGTAGATGGTGCCCTGGTGCGCGGAAACAAGCGGAGCGAGCTCGGACAAGAGCATCTGGCCGACGGTGAAGAGATCCCGCTGACCCTGGAGCATGCGGGTGAACTTGGCCACGTTCGTTTTCAGCCAGTCCTGCTCCTGGTTGCGCTCGGTGGTCTCGCGCAGGTTGTTGATCATCGTGTTGATGTTGTCCTTGAGCTGGGCCACCTCCCCACGGGTCTCCACCTGAATGGAGCGGGTCAGGTCCCCTTTGGTCACCGCGGTCGCCACCTCGGCGATGGCGCGCACCTGGGTGGTCAGGTTCGCCGCCAACAGGTTCACGTTGCCGGTCAGGTCCTTCCACGTCCCGGCTGCACCAGGCACGTTGGCCTGGCCGCCCAGTCGTCCTTCCACCCCCACCTCACGCGCCACGTTCGTCACCTGGTCGGCAAAGGTGGCTAGCGTGTCGGTCATGTTGTTGATGGTCTCCGCGAGAGCAGCCACCTCCCCCTTGGCCTGCACCGTCAGCTTCTGGCGCAGGTTGCCATCAGCCACAGCAGTCACCACTTTCACGATGCCGCGCACCTGGTCGGTCAGGTTCGCCGCCATCACGTTCACGGAGTCGGTCAAGTCCTTCCACGTGCCCGCCACCCCCGGCACCCGGGCCTGGCCGCCCAGCTTCCCTTCCGTGCCCACTTCACGGGCCACGCGCGTCACTTCCGCGGCGAAGGCGTTGAGTTGGTCCACCATCGTGTTAATGGTGTTTTTGAGTTCGAGGATCTCACCCTTCACGTCCACCGTGATCTTGCGGGAAAGGTCACCACGCGCCACGGCCGTGGTCACTTCAGCGATGTTGCGCACCTGGGCCGTGAGGTTACCGCCCATGGCATTCACGGAGTCGGTCAAGTCCTTCCACGTCCCGGCCACGCCCGGCACCACGGCCTGCACGCCCAGTCGGCCTTCCGTGCCCACCTCACGGGCCACACGCGTCACCTCCGAGGCGAAGGAGCGGAGCTGCTCCACCATGGTGTTGATCGTTTCCTTGAGCTGGAGGATCTCCCCGCGTACGTCCACCGTGATCTTGCGGGAAAGGTCCCCGTTGGCCACGGCGATGGTCACCTCGGCAATGTTACGCACCTGGCCGGTGAGGTTGGAGGCCATGGAGTTCACGTTGTCCGTGAGGTCCTTCCACGTCCCAGCCACTCCGGGCACTTCAGCCTGGCCACCCAGCTTCCCTTCCGTGCCCACTTCACGCGCCACACGCGTCACTTCTGAGGCAAAGGCGCTCAGCTGGTCCACCATGGTGTTCATGGTCTCCTTGAGCTGGAGGATCTCCCCCTTCACGTCCACCGTGATTTTGCTGGAAAGGTCGCCTTTCGCGATGGCCGTGGCCACGTCAGCGATGTTGCGCACCTGCGCCGTGAGGTTGGATGCCATGGAGTTCACGTTGTCCGTGAGATCCTTCCACGTCCCGGCCACACCCGGCACCTGCGCCTGACCTCCCAGCTTCCCTTCGGTGCCCACTTCACGCGCCACACGGCTCACCTCGGCAGCGAAGGCATTGAGCTGGTCCACCATCGTGTTGATGGTTTCTTTGAGTTCGAGGATCTCACCCCGCACGTCCACCGTGATCTTCTTGGAAAGGTCCCCGTTGGCCACGGCGATGGTCACCTCCGCAATGTTGCGCACCTGCGCGGTGAGGTTGGACGCCATGGAGTTCACGTTGTCCGTGAGATCCTTCCACGTGCCAGCCACCCCCGGCACCTGCGCCTGGCCACCCAGTTTCCCTTCCGTGCCCACTTCACGCGCCACGCGGCTCACCTCGGACGCGAAGGCGTTGAGCTGGTCCACCATCGTGTTGATGGTGTCCTTGAGTTCGAGGATCTCACCCTTCACGTCCACCGTGATCTTCCGGGAAAGGTCGCCACGGGCCACGGCAGTGGTCACCCCGGCGATGTTGCGCACCTGCGCCGTCAGGTTGTTGGCCATGGAGTTCACGTTGTCCGTGAGATCCTTCCATGTCCCAGCCACCCCCTGCACGTCAGCCTGGCCGCCCAGCTTGCCTTCCGTACCCACTTCACGGGCCACGCGCGTCACTTCGGAGGCGAATCCGTTGAGCTGGTCCACCATTGTGTTCATGGTTTCCTTGAG
>NZ_BATR01000170.1 GCF_000739655.1 Verrucomicrobium sp. BvORR106
CCTGGATGAAAAGGGCCAGGCCATCAATCTCACGCCCAACACGCAGTACCCTGTGAACCTGGGCATGGCGTGCCCGAAAGGGTGGGAGGCGCTCACTCCCCTCTACGCTGCTGATCGCGCCACCACTCCCCTGCTGAATGGCGAGGCCGTGGACTGGGACACGGCCATGCAGGTCTTTTGCCGGAAGTTCGAGGCCATCATGGACCAGCACGGGCGCGAGTCTGTGGCCTTCCTCAGTACCGGCCAGATCATGGTGGAGGAGATGGCCTTTCTGGGTGCCCTGGCCAAGTTTGGCATGGGCATGGTGCACGGCGATGGCAACACCCGCCAGTGCATGGCCACCGCCGTGGCGGCCTACAAGGAGAGCTTCGGCTTCGACGCCCCGCCCTACACCTATGCGGACTATGAGCAAGGGGACGTGCTGGTGTTTATTGGCGCGAACCCCTGCATCGCCCACCCCATCATGTGGCAGCGGGTGCTGTCCAATCCGAACCAGCCCGAAATCATTGTGGTGGATCCGCGGAAGACGGAGACGGCCATGGCCGCCACCCAGCATCTGCCGATCCTCCCCAAGTCTGACCTGCTCCTCTTCTACTGCCTGGCTCACTGGCTGGTGAAGCACGGCCACGTGAAGCCGGAATACATCGCGGCCCACACGAACGGCTACGAGGACTTCTGCGAGTTCCTCAAAGACTACGCTCCGGTGCAGCACTACGCTTCGCTAGGGCTCAGCGAGCAGGAGTTCCTCAAGTTCGCGGAAACGATCGCGAACGGGAAGAACGTCTCCTTCTGGTGGACCATGGGGGTGAACCAGGGGCACGAGGCCACGCGCACGGCGCAGGCCATCATCAACATCGCCCTGATGACCGGCAACATTGGCCGTCCCGGCACCGGTGCAAACTCCATCACCGGGCAGTGCAACGCGATGGGGTCCCGCCTTTTTTCCAACACGACCAACCTCATCGGCGGGCATGACTTTACCAAAGCCGAGCACCGCGCCAAGGTGGCCCGCGCCCTGGACATCCCTGAAGAGCGCATCCCGCAAAAGCCCAGCATGGCGTATGACCAGATCGTGCAAGGCATTGAAGAAGGCCGCATCAAGGGCCTCTGGATGATTGCGACCAATGCCGCGCACTCCTGGATCCAGCAGAAGCGCATTCGCGAGGTGCTACAGAAGCTCGACTTCTTTGTGGTGCAGGACATGTACGCCACCACGGAGAGCGCACAGCTCGCCCATCTGGTGCTGCCCGCCGCGGGCTGGGGTGAAAAGGAGGGCACCTTTATCAACTCCGAGCGCCGCATCGGGGTCTCGCGCAAGGTGAGCCGCGCACCAGGCCAGGCGCTGGCAGATTTTCACATCTTCCGTCTCATCGCCGAATACTGGGGCTGCGCCTCCCTCTTCCGCTCCTGGACCTCCCCGGAGGCCGTGTTTGAGCGCCTGCAGCAGGTGACCAAGGGGCAGCCCTGTGAGATCACCGGCATCGAGGGGTATGACATGCTGGAGAGCCACGGTGGCATGCAGTGGCCCCTGCGCCCCGGAGATGAGCCGGGCAAAGAGCGTCGGCTCTTTGAGGACGGCAAATACTACACACCCGATGGTCGGGCGAAGTTTGTATACGAAGCCCCGCGTGCCGTGCCCGAGCCGCCCGATGCCGAGTACCCGCTGGTGCTGCTCACCGGTCGAGGCACGTCAGCGCAATGGCACACGCAGACACGCACCGGCAAGTCAGCCATCTTGCGCAAGCTGCATCCCACCGCGCTCATGCTGGACATCCATCCCGAAGACGCGATTAAGCTGAAGATCCGGGACGGCCAGACGGTCACCGTCAGCTCCCGGCGCGCCAGTATCACAGCGCAAGCGAGAGTCAGCACCACCATGCGTCCCGGCCAGGTGTTTCTGCCCATGCATGATCCCCAGGTGAACCAGCTCACGCTGAGCGTGGTGGACCCGTACAGCCGGCAACCGTCCTACAAGCATTGTGCGGTGAGGGTCGGGTAGAGAGCTGGGGCAGGAAAAGTAGTGCTGAGCTTT
>NZ_BATR01000169.1 GCF_000739655.1 Verrucomicrobium sp. BvORR106
TTCGCCCCAATCGTCCCATGACGCCGCCCTGCAATGACACGCACAAGCTGAGTTCCCCTCATGGGACGTGCCACGGGACCGGGACAAGAATGTCCCTCCCTCCTTTTACTCTCGCCCGCGATGGCAAATCTATCACCATCGCAGGCAAACAATGCATCCATTCACCCAACAGCGGCCAACACCTTGACCACTGACGAACTGACGTACCGACGCACTGGCTACTGACCTACCGCTTCTTCAACTGCGGGAACAGCACCACATCACGGATGCTCTCCGCGCCCGTGAGCATCATGACCAAGCGATCAATCCCAATGCCGATGCCGCCGGCGGAGGGCATGCCGTATTCGAGAGCAAGGAGGAACTCTTCGTCCACTTTTTGAGTTTCCTCGCCCGCCTGGTGTTCCAGACGCTCGCGCTGCACGATGGGATCGTTGAGCTCGCTGTAGCCGGGGGAGATTTCCTGGCCGTTGATGACCAGTTCGTACACATCCACCACGCTGCCGTCGGCCTTGTTCTGCTTGGCCAGGGGCACCAACTCGGCAGGCACATGGGTGACGAAGAGCGGGTCGAAGCTCTTCTCTTCGATGAGCTTTTCAAACACCTGCTGGCTCACTTCGTAGTCCACCATGCCGGCGCTCACTTCCACGCCCAGCTCGGCGCACTTCGCCTTCTTGTCCTCGAGTGACAGCTCGAACCAGCCCTCTCCCGCCACGCCCTTGATCAGCTCCTTGTAGGGAGCGCGACGCCAGGGGCGCTGGAGGTTGATGGTGCGGGTCACGTTGCCTTCGTCATCCTTGTGCTCGATGAGCAGGCCACCGCAGAACTTCTCCGCGAGGTGGCAGACCATACTCTCCACGAGGTCCGCCATCTGCTCGAAGTCGGAAAAGGCCCAGTAGGCCTCCAGCATGGTAAACTCGGGGTTGTGACGGCGGCTCAGGCCCTCGTTGCGGAAGTTGCGGTTGAGTTCGAAGATCTTCGTGAACCCACCCACCAGGAGACGCTTGAGGAAGAGCTCCGGCGCGATGCGGAGGTACATCGCCATGTTCAGCGCCTTGAAGAAGGTCTCGAACGGCGTGGCGGCCGCGCCACCGGGAACGTCCTGCATCATCGGCGTCTCCACTTCCAGGAATCCGCGATCCTGCAGGAAGCGGCGGATCTCCGCCACCATGAGGCTGCGCTGCACGAAGGTGTCGCGGCTGCGCTCGTTGCTGATGAGGTCCAGATAACGCTGGCGATACTTGATCTCGCGATCCGTCACGCCGTGCCACTTGTCCGGCAGCGGACGCAGGGCCTTGCTCATCACCTGGAGGGTCTCGGTGTGCACGGAGGGCTCACCCGTCTTCGTCACGAAGGTCTTGCCGGAAACGCCGAGCCAGTCGCCGATGTCCACGAGCTCGGTCAGGAGTTCGAAGGCTTCGTCGCCGATCTCTTTCTTGTTCACGTAGCACTGAATGCGGCCCGTGATGTCGGACAGGTCAAAGAACACCGCCTTGCCCATGGTACGGCGGGCGGTCACGCGACCGGCCACCTTCACTTCCAGATCCGGCTGGAAATCACGGCGCAGCGCGCCCGGCTGGTGAGTCGTGTCAAAGCGTCCGCCGAAGGGGTCAATGCCACGCGCGACCATGGTGTTGAGCTTGTCGCGGCGGATTTGCAGCAGTTCGGATTCGGAATGTTCTTGTCCTTGCATGGGAAGTGTCGTCAATTATGCGGCAGTGAGCGGAAACGCACCTCTAGCCGAGACTCTGGTATTTGCTACTGCAAAGGTGTGCCCGGAGAATGACGTGTGGCTGGACAGCCGCGGCGCACTGTGGCATCCGGGCAGTCGCTGGCTGGCCGTGGCCGATCTCCACTACGGCTATGAGCTCACCATGCGCCGGGCCGGTGGCCTCTTCCCCCAGTGGGGCATGGGCGACATCCGCGCCCGCCTCCAGGCCCTGATCCGGCACTATCAACCGGAGAAGCTCATCCTCGCGGGCGACGTCATGGACAGCAGCGGCTCGGCGGAAGAGACCCTCACCCTGCTGGCCGCCCTTCAGCCCCAGGTGCCCACCCTCATCTGCCTGGAGGGCAATCACGAGCGCCCCGCCCTGCTCAAGCGCTGGACCTTCCAACGCTGGCACCGGGAAGACGGCGGCTACCTCTTTCACCACGGCCACAACCCGCAGGAGGTGCTGGACTGCCCCGAAGCCACCGCAGGCGCCACCGTCCAAATCACCGGCCACTGGCACCCCGCCGTCACGCTCAACGACGGTGCAGGCACCTCCATGAAGCTGCCCGCCCTCATCCAGCAGCGCCCCCGGTCCCGTCGTACTCTATCGGTGCACCACCACCACTGGATCCTCCCCGCCTTCTCCCCCTGGGCCCGCGGCGGCCGCCTGCCAGCCCCCGCTGAAAACGTGCGACAAGAAACCTGGGCCTGCCATCAGCGGCGAGTTTTCGCGGTGGGGTGAGGCACTAAAAATTAGGAATTCTGAATTAGGAATGATGAATGGAGAACCCAATGGCTAAACCCTCTCAGCAGGGTGCAGCTCAGGCGCAGTTCATTCCTAATTCCTAATTCATCATTCCTAATTTTTTGATCCAGCTTTAGCTGATCACCACCGGCTTGTCCCCGCTGTCCTGATCCTTCTTCGGCGCGGGCTTCGCACGACGGCGCGGTACGGCTTCCTCCTGCAAAATCCGGTCTTCCACCAGAGGCTTGGCACCAGACTCCGGCGTGGGATCTTTCTCGGTGAAGGCTGACTGCTTTTTGTAGGTCTTGAGACGCTCGCTGAGTTCCTGTTCCAGCTTCGCTTTGTCCTCGGGCTTGACGTCGCCGTCCTTGTCGCCATCCAGCATGACGATGGCCTTCATCTGGGTCTGCACGGCTTCGCCGAACTTCCCGCTGCGCGCCAGAGCCGCCGCCAGGGTGTCGATCATCTCATACTGCTTGCCGCTGAGCTTCTCGACCGCGTTCCGCGCGAACTCAACGGCGGATTCGCCATCATGGAAGCTGTCGTCCGGGCACACGGCCAGGAACCACGCGAGGTCGTTGCGAGCCCAGGGATCATCCGAGCGCGCGGCCCGACGATACCAGGCCTCAGCCCGACGATAGTCCAACGGCACGCCCGTGCCCGTGTAGTAAAGGTAGGCCAGGTGCGTCATCGCGCGGATCAGGCCGTTCTGTGCGGCCTTCAGGTACCACTCTGCGGCTTCGCGGGTGTTCTTGTCGATCCCCAGACCACGCTCCAGCTTGAAGGCATACATCGCCTGGGAGGGGGCAAAGTCCTGATCCGCCGCCCGCTTCAGCCACTTGTTGGCCTCGGCCTGGTTCTTCTCCACGCCTTTGCCCAGTTCGTAGCACTGGGAGAGATTCTGCTGCGCCAGGGCCAGACCGTACTTGGCGGCCTTTTCATACCACTCGAAGGCCTTCTTCTCATCCTTCGGGAAGCCCACCCCCTCTTCATTCATCGTGCCCAGGGCGTTCATCGCCTCCAGCTTCTCCTTCTCCGCCGCCCGGGTCAGCCATTCGGCCGCTTTTTTCTCATCCTTTGGCATGCCTTCTCCTCCGAGATAGCGGATGCCCAGCTCAAACTGCGCATCGGCATTGCCTCGCTCCGCCAGCTGCTGCAGCGCGGCCGGATCAAAGTCGTCCCCCACACCTCCATTTTGTGCATGCAAAGGCAGAACACCCACCAGCAGAGCGGCCGCGCCCAGAAGCGCGAAGCGAAGGATTTTCATGGGATTAAACATATCGGGTAAGAATACGAACGACAACCTCAGACATCTTCCCAGCAGCAACCGTTCCGATCATGTTGCGCTACTTTTCCCGTCTCAATCGCGCCCGGAAGGTCCTTTGGAGCTACCTCCTGTGGTGGATCCACACCGTCGGGCACCATTTTGAGCCCCGGCCACGCCTCTGGCTCACCTCCCTCGGGCTCAGCGGCATCATCGGCCTGGCCCTTCTGCTGAGCACCCGCACCTCCTCCGCCGGCACCACCCGGCTAGACCGCTGGCAGATCTTCCGCCTCTTTCTCATGCCGTTTTGCGTCTCCAGCTTCGCCGCCCTGGTAAAGGACCAAGGCTTCCTCCTCATCTTCCCACCCACCTGGCAGGAAAACCTCAGCGCCCTCACCCTCATCGCCGCCTTCTGGGGACTCACGGGGCTGCTGGAGCGTGTTTATGCGTTGAAGGTACCGGCGCCTCAGCTTGAACGACAAAGTTGAAGCGGACCTGTTCCGGGGAAACTTCAAAGTCCAAACTTCAAACTTCAGAAGTTCCCCGGGCCTCGCTGCTACCCACCGCAAATAGCGGTCGCAAGAGCTTGCTGACGCAAAATCCCGCCCCAAGAGGACCGCGTCTCCGCATTCCTAATTCCTAATTCCTAATTCCTAATTTTTGGTTTCTCTTATGCCCAATCGTTCTTAAACTCCCCCACCCATGGAACTCCGGCATCTGCGCTATTTCCAGGCCGTGGCCGAGGAACTCAGCTTCTCGAAAGCCGCGGAGAAGCTCCACATCGCCCAGCCAGCCCTGAGCCGCACGGTCAAGGAGTTGGAGGATGACCTCGGCGCGGAGCTTCTCCAGCGCACGAAGCGCAGCGTGAAACTCACCCCCGCCGGGGCGGTGCTCCTGCATGAGGCGGGCATCCTGCTGGGCCTGTGCGAGGAAGCCATCCGCAAGGTCCACCGCACTGTGAAAGGCCAGGAGGGCGAGCTCCGCCTCGGCTTCATCGGACCGCCCACCCAGCCCTTTCTCTCACGACTCCTCAAGGAGTACCGCCGCCGTCATCCCCGCGTGACCGTCATTCTTGAGGAACGCACCCCTGAGCGCGTCTGGGAAATGGTCTCCAAGGACCGCATCGACGTCGGCCTCACCCGCCCCGTCGCCGCCAGCGACCGCATCCCCCTCCAGACCCTCCTCCTGCGTCGCGAGTCCCTCTCCGTCGTCGTCCCCCGCAGCCACCCCCTCGCCAGCGAGGCCAAGGTCACCTGGAAGATGCTGGAAGGCCTCCCCCTCATCGTCCTCGCCCGCCGCGAAGGCGTCGGCCTGTACGACCGCATCATGATCGGCTGCCACCGCGCCGGGTTCTCCCCCAAGCTCACCCTCACCCCCAGCATCGTCGGCACCGTCGTCACCTACGTCGAAGCCGGCGCCGGCATCGGCGTCGTCCCCGAAAGCGTCGACACCCTCACCCGCAACCCCGACCTCATCTTCAAACCCCTCCACCCCATCGTCTCCGTCGACCTCGTCATGGTCTGGAACAAGGGAGCGGGCGGGAGTAATCCCGCTGCTGAGGCCTTTAGGGCGTTGGTCAGTGAGTGGGTGAATCAGGACGTACTCATGCCAGTGGGCAGTGGGCAGTCATCAGAAAGTGACACAGCCGTCCCGGCTGTGGTCAGGGGTATTTGAGCGTTCTCTGACGGTCATTCACCCTGAGCCATTTGCACCTCTACCCCTTCGTATCCCAGTGCGTCAGTAGGCGGTGCGTCAGTTCGTCAGAATCCGTAATTTTGCTCACCAAAAAGTGTTTTGCCCCCGTTTAGCGTCAAGTCAGCGTCCGTCAGCGGTTCACTTTCTTATCCCTTGCCCCTTAACCCTCTTCCCTCTCTGAGTCAGCGGTTCCCCCTTATCCCTCTTCCCTAACCCCTTTTCCCTCTCCCCGTTAGTGTGAATCAGTGGTTCGTCTTTCTCCTAAACCAAGCTCCGCCGCCTAAACGCCCGCTTGCGGGCTCTCAACCAGCCGCTTGCGGCGTCTCAACCTAGGCCGTATCTTCCCGGCTTGTCCTCTCTGCCTCCATCCCCTGCTCCCCGCCCTGCCCCTCCCGAACTCCTCTCCCCAGCCGGCAACTGGGAATGCGCCCGTGCGGCCGTCGCCAATGGCGCGGACGCCATTTTCTTCGGCCTGCCCCGGTTCAATGCCCGGCTGCGCGCAGACAATTTTACGGAGGAAGACCTGCCGGAGCTCATGGCGTTCCTGCACAAGCACGGGGTGCGGGGGTATTGCGCGTTCAACACGCTCATCTTCACCGGGGAGCTGGAGGATGCCGAGAAACAACTCCGCCTCCTGGAGTCGGCGGGTGTGGACGCGGTCATTGTTCAGGACCTGGGCCTGGCCCGCATGGTGAAGGCGCTCGCTCCCAGGCTGCATCTGCATGCCTCCACGCAGATGACCATCACCTCGCCTGAGGGCCTGCGTTTTGCCCGGAACCTCGGGCTGGATCTCGCCGTGCTTTCGCGCGAGCTCTCCCTGCGCGACCTGGAGGCGTTTAAGAAAGACGCCGAGCTGCCGCTGGAAGTCTTTGTGCACGGGGCTCTCTGTGTCGCTTACTCCGGTCAGTGCCTCACCAGCGAATCCCTCGGCCGCCGCAGCGCCAACCGGGGCGAGTGCGCCCAGGCCTGTCGCATGCCGTATGAGCTGGTCGTCGATGGCGAACTGCGCGACCTGGGCGACAAGCGTTATCTCCTCTCCCCGCAGGACCTCGCTGCCGTGGAGGAGATCCCCAGCCTGATCGCGGCGGGCATTCACAGCTTCAAGATCGAAGGCCGCCTCAAGTCGCCAGAGTACGTCGCCGCCGTGACGCGAGTCTATCGCAAGGCCATCGACACCGCCCTGGAGGCGCTGGAGAACGACCAGCCCCTGCCTCCGCAGCTCATGAACGAGGAGGACCGTTATTCCCTCGAGATGACCTTCAGCCGCGGGCTCTTCAGCGGCTGGATGCACGGGGTGAACCACCAGCAGCTCGTCGGTGCCCGCTTTGCCAAGAAGCGCGGCCCGCTCGTGGGCGAGGTCCGTACCGTCGATCGTGATACCATCGAACTCACGCCCTTCCAGATCCCCTTGAAGCCTGGCGACGGCGTGGTGTTTGAGAACCCGTCCGATACCGACCGCGAGCAAGGCGGCTATCTCTTCCAGGTCGAAGGCAGCCGCATCGCCTTCCAGCGTGGCAAGATCGATTTCACCTCCATCAGCCCGGCACCCGCGTTTACAAGACCGCCGATCCCGCCCTGGAACGGGAGCTTCAGGCCACGTTCAAGGGCGACCTACCCATTCGCAAACGTCGCGCGCTGCACTTCACCGTCACCGGTCAGGCCGGACAACCGCTCGCGGTGGAAGTTCGAGACTTGAACGGAGGCGTCAATGCCAGTCTGGAAGGGCCAGTGCTCGCGCAGGCCAGCTCCGCCATGCCGCTGGAAGTGGCCCAGAAGAAGCCCCTTTCTCGCGAGACCTTGGCCGAGCAGTTCGGCCGACTCGGCGGCACGCCGTATGAACTCGCCGGGCTGGATTCCCAGCTTGAGGGCGCGGTCATCGTGCCTGTGAGTGAGCTCAACCGCCTGCGCCGCGCCCTCGTGGCTGCGCTGGATCTCCTGCCCTCCGCCCCGGTGTTCGAGGCTCCCTCGCCCGAAGGGCTCAAGCCCTCGGCGCGCGCCATGCTCGCCCCGTTGGAGGAGGCCCGCCTGGATCTCGCCCCCACGGTCGAGGCCCGTCTCTATGTCTTGTGTCGCAGCATGGAACAGATTGATGCCGCCCTCGCCGCGGGCGTGGCCCGGCTCTATGTGGACTTTGAGGACGTGCGCCTCTATCCGGAGGCCGTCCAGCACGTTCGCGCCCATAACAGCGCCCGCGCTGCGGCTGCCGCTTCAGCATCGGGGACAGAGGCCAAGCCCCAGACCGAAACCGGGACCGAGATCTTCCTCGCCACCCCGCGCATTCAGAAGCCGCGGGAGGAAGGGTTCTTCAAGCTCATCGCCCGGGCCCATCCCGATGGCGTCTTGATCCGGAACCTCGGGGCCATCGGCTTCTTTGCTGGCACGGGCCTGCGCACCACGGGCGATTTCTCGCTCAACGTGGCCAATCCCCTCACGGCCGAGTTCTTGAAGACCACCGGCCTGGAGCAGCTCACCGTCAGTTATGACCTGAACATCGAGCAGGTGCTGGACCTCCTCTATGGCTGCCCGCCCACCTGGTTCGAGCTCACGCTCCACCAGCACATGCCCATGTTTCACATGGAGCACTGCGTCTTTGCCTCCTTCATGTCCACCGGCAGCACCTTCCTGGACTGCGGCCGCCCCTGCGAGCGCCACAAGGTCAAGCTGCGCGACCGCACCGGCATGGAGCACCCCCTCAAGGCCGACGTCGGCTGCCGCAACACCCTCTTCAACGCCGTGCCCCAGACCGGGGCCCGGTTCTATGAGATGCTTTACGGAGCCGGCCTCCGCACCTTCCGAGTCGAGTTCCTCGAGGAATCCGGCCCCGAAGCGTCCCAGACCCTCGCCCTCTATCAGGACCTCATGTCCCACCGCCGCGACGGCGAAACCCTCTGGCGGGATCTGAAAGCGCAGTCGCAGTTGGGGGTGACTTCCGGGACCTTGCGGGATCGAGAGCGCGATCCGCTGATTGCGTATTGACCACAAGGAAGAAAGCATTCCACTGGAAGCTTTCGGACACGCGCGCATTTTCCCATTCGGCTACTCGCTTTAGCCTCCGCAGTCGCTAGAAACCATTGCTTGGTGCTCCCCTTAAAAATGGGCCAAGCCTTGGTAGCCATAGGTGCCACAATGCGAAGTCGCTAAAGATCGCAATGGATTTACACGACGAACTATCAGTTTGCAGGCTGGACATTTTCAATGGCCTACGCAATCCTTAGCCCTCAAGGTGAGCAAATTACCGTTCATCGATCAGAAGTGCTTGCCCTGCGTCCAGTGTCGCCATAGTTCCACCGTACGCTTGCTCTTCCTCTGCAAAACTTTCTGGAAATGACTGAATCGCCCTCTCCAGCCCTTGCCTCACTACGAGACAATCGCCCCACCAGGGGGACCGTTGGTGACTTCCTGAAGCAAGAAATACTGCCCGACAGCATACTTTCGTTCGTTTCCGCCTACTTTACGGTTCATGCATATCAAGCTCTCGCTGAACAGCTTGAGAATGCCGACCACCTGCGATTTCTCTTCGGCGAGCCAACATTCATTTCAGGCATCGACAAAGGAGGCAAGCAGTCAGCGAATTTCAAGCTAACCGAAAACGGCCTGACCATAGCCAAAACACTGGTGCAGGGGGCAGCAGCAAGAGCTTGTGCCGCATGGATTGATCGCATGGTCCAGATTCGCTCGATCCGCCAATCGAACTTCCTTCACGGGAAGGCGTACCACATCCAAAACGGTAACGCCTCCAGCGCAATTCTTGGCAGCTCCAACTTCACGGTTCCAGGCCTTGGGCTGGGCCCGAACAGTAACATTGAGCTAAACCTGATTGTCGACTCTGACCGAGATCGGAGAGACCTCAAAGCTTGGTTCGATGAGGTTTGGACCGACGAGCGGCTAACCAAGGACGTTAAGCAGGAAGTTTTGACCTACCTCAATCGGCTCTCCGCTCCCAACTCGCCCCAGTTCATTTACTTCCTCACACTCTACCATCTCTTCAGGGGAGAGCTCGAGGGTGCGAAGGAAACAGATGACAACCTCAGAACCAGCAGTCTCCTTGAGGCAAACGTCTGGAAGATGCTTTACTCGTTCCAAAAGGACGGGGTTAAGGGTGCAATCAACAAAATCCGCGACTACAACGGCTGCATTTTGGCAGACAGCGTCGGGCTAGGAAAAACTTTCGAGGCCCTGGCCGTGATCAAATACTTCGAGCTAAGGAATGAAAAGGTCCTCGTTCTCTGTCCAAAGAAACTCAGGCAAAACTGGACCGTGTTTCGTTCCAACAGCCGCCTGAATCCGCTGCTCGACGACCGCTTTGCCTTCGACGTGCTTTCCCACACAGATTTATCCCGCACCTCAGGAATGACGGGCGATCACGATCTCGCTAATTTCCACTGGGACAACTACGGGCTCGTGGTAATTGACGAGTCGCACAACTTCCGCAACAACGCTGTTGGGAAACCAAATGACGACGGAACGTCGCGGCGCACCCGATATGAGAGGCTCCTGGAGGACGTGATTCAGTCCGGGCAGAAGACCAAGGTACTCCTGCTTTCCGCCACCCCGGTCAACAACGGTATCTCAGACCTGCGAAATCAGATTTCCTTCATTGCGGGTGGCGACGTAGCTCGCTCAGCAGACCCGACTCACGATGGTGCCTTCAAAGAGAAGCTCGGCATTCCGAGCGTCAAAGAAACAACCCGTAAAGCCCAGGCCAAGTTCACACTCTGGACCAAAAAGCCAGCCGAGCAACGAAAGTCACGCGACCTCATTCATGAGCTGGGCAGCGACTTCTTCCATCTCCTCGACGGTTTGACGATCGCGCGCTCGCGAGCGCAGATCAAACGCTACTACTCTCAGGAAATGGAGAAGCTTGGCGGATTTCCGAAGCGCAATGCCCCCCTCGCAGAATATCCTCACATTGATTTGAATCAGGAGTTTCTCTCTTTCGAGGAACTCGACCGGCGGATCGGAGAGTTGACGTTGAGCCTCTACCATCCCAGCACCAAGCTGAAAAAGGATCTTCCCCCTCAAGTTCGCGCCCACTACGAGCAAAAAATCGGCAACTTCAACCAGGCCGGCCGCGAGCGGATCCTCATCGCCATGATGAAGATCAACTTCCTCAAACGGCTGGAAAGTTCGATCGACTCCTTCCGCCTTACTCTCGCGCGCACGATTGAGAAAATCGACCGTCTTGAAATGAAGCTCCAGGCTTTCCAGGAAGCTCGGAGCGCCAATCCCCAGCTCGACTTTGCCAATCTCTCCGAAGATGACTTCGACGATCTGGACCTCGACCCCGAAGATCTTGAGATCGGCGGCAAACACAAGATCAACCTCAGCCACCTCAACCTCCCAGATTGGTTGCTCGCCGTTCGTCTGGATAGGGACCAACTGCAGAACTTGCTGGATCACGCCAACCCCGTGACTGTCGTGCGCGATGCCAAGCTCACGCGCGTGAGAGAGATCATCACTGAAAAAGTGAAGAGACCGGGCAAAAACAAGGACGGTAAGCCGGTGCGAAAGGTCATCATTTTCACGGCCTTTGCCGATACGGCCCGCTACCTGTACGAACACCTCGCCCCTTATTGCCGTGATACGCTCGGCGTTCACAGCGCGCTCATCTGCGGTGGGGGGAAGTACAAGACCTCGCTCGGCGGCAATGATTTCGAGCAAATACTGACCAACTTCTCGCCGATTTCGAAGAAGCGTGACAAGCAGCGTCAGCTTCCTCAAGACGAGGAAATCGACCTACTCATTGCCACCGACTGCATCTCGGAAGGCCAAAACCTCCAGGATGCCGATCTTCTGATCAACTACGACATCCACTGGAATCCGGTCCGCATCATCCAGCGCTTTGGCCGCATCGACCGGATCGGATCGAAGAACAAGACAGTCTCGCTGGTCAATTTCTGGCCTACCAAGGATCTTGACGCCTACCTCAATGTGAAGAACCGCGTCGAGGACCGGATGGCGCTTGTCGATCTCACCGCCTCTGGTGAGGACAATCTGCTCGCCTCAGACCAGATCGAAGATTTGATAAAAACTGATCTGCACTACCGCAACCAGCAGCTCAAACGCCTCCAGAACGAAATCCTCGATCTTGAGGAACTGGAAGACGAGATGATCTCGCTCGCTGACTTTTCGCTCACGGACTTTCGACTGGATCTGCTCAAGTTCCTGGAAAACAATCGCGAGCAGCTTGAATCTGCGGAACTCGGTCTCTACGCCATCGTTCCTCCGGATCCGCAATTACCCGCTTCCCAGCCAGGTATCCTTTTCTGCCTGCGCCAGCGAGATGACAAGCGCTCTACCGAAGTGAACCCACTGGCTCCTCACTATCTGGTCTATGTGTTGGACGATGGCAATGTACGCCTTACCTTCATGCAGCCGAAGCAGTGTTTGGAGCTCTTCCGAGTATTGGCAGCCGGTTATCCGAGTGCATTCACCGACCTCTGCGACGCATTCGATACTCGGACCCAAAATGGCGAGGACATGAGCCAAGCCTCCAAACTTCTCGAATCGGCTGTCGCCTCCATCAAGCGCAGCTTCACCAAGCGTGCGACCGCCTCCCTCTTTTCGGGACGCGACGGCCTACTGCCCAAAGCCAGCGAGACGCCATCATCCACCGATGACATGGAACTCATCACCTGGCTCGTTATCTCGAATCCTTTGAAATGATTTTCCATGCCTATTGTCACTGATATCCGGCCGCTACTAGCGAACGCTCTTCAGGGGCTTGAATTTGGACTGCTCCGTGATTCCGCAATACACCTTCTAAGTGTGCTCGGATACGAAAGCGATCGCACCCACGAATTGGCAGATTCTTCACCGCTAGCCTTTCTCGAACTCGTCGAAACGCAGAAAAGCGATGCGAAGTTCGATCAAGCCAAGGCTCTCTTCGCTGAGTGGAAATCCGCCGACATTCTTTTCCAGCTCACCAGCGAAGACCTTGCGGCCACTTCCAGCCTGTTCAAGGAAACCGATCTCAA
Organism: Verrucomicrobium sp. BvORR106; assembly: GCF_000739655.1. Classification (GTDB taxonomy): domain Bacteria; phylum Verrucomicrobiota; class Verrucomicrobiia; order Verrucomicrobiales; family Verrucomicrobiaceae; genus Verrucomicrobium. Next base: position 12,393 of record NZ_BATR01000169.1, read on the forward strand.
GCCCGGCCTACTCCAGTCCTACCTCTTCTTCTCCATCGAGCTGACGGGCAAAAACTACGCCCGTGGCAAGCTCACCGGCATCGCCCGTCAGATCAACCGCGTTTTCCCCATGCCCGTCATGGTGCTGATCCGCCATGGCGACGCAACCGGCAGCCCCATCCTCTCCATCGCCGTCATCAACCGGCGGCAAAACAAACTCCAAGCCAGCAAGGACGTCCTCGAAAAGGTCACCCTCATCCGCAACATCTCCCTGTCTAGCCCCCACCGCGGCCATCTCGACATCCTTGCCTCCTTCGCACTCCAGAATCTCGTCCACCCGAAGAAACTCCCCATCCAGGACTTCGACACCCTCCACGCCGCGTGGGAGGAAATCTTCAACGTCGAACTGCTAAACAAACGGTTCTACCGAGAACTGGCCAACTGGTATTTCTGGGCGCTCCCGCAGGTAGAGTTCCCCGCCGACATCGAGAAGGACGACGAGAAACGCCGCGCCACTGGCCTCATCCGGCTGCTCACCCGCCTCATTTTCTGCTGGTTCCTCAAGGAAAAGGGCCTCATCCCGGAAAAACTCTTCCATCCCACCGACCTCACCAAGCTCCTCAAAGGCTTCGACCCCGAGAGCGAGACCAGCTCCGTCTATTACCAGGCCATCCTGCAGAACCTCTTCTTCGCCACGCTCAATCAGCGCATGGGCAAGGATTCCAAGGGCAACCCATACCGCGTCTTCGCCACCGACGAGGGCTTCCTGAAGAACAAGACCACCTACGATGTCAACAATCTCTACCGCTACGAAAAGCACTTCGCCGTCCCGCAGGACGAAGCCCTCGCCCTTTTCGCCGACATCCCCTTCCTCAATGGCGGGCTTTTCGAGTGTCTCGATCAATCAGAAGAGGGCACCGGCAAAAAACGCTACCTCGATGGCTTCTCGCGCAATCCCAAGATGCGCCCCCATGTCCCCGACCGCCTCTTCTTCGACAGCGGCGAGACTGCCGACCTCGCCGAAGTCTATGGCGACAAGAAACGCAAGGCCGAGAAGGTCACCGGACTCATCTCCATCCTGAACCGTTACAAGTTCACCATCGTCGAGAACACGCCCATTGATCAGGAAATCGCCCTCGATCCCGAGCTGCTCGGCAAGGTCTTCGAGAACCTCCTCGCCTCCTACAACGAAGAAACCAAAACCACCGCCCGCAAGCAGACCGGCTCCTTCTACACCCCGCGTCCCATCGTTGAATACATGGTGGACGAATCGCTCAAGGCCCACCTCACCGGCGCTCTAACGCAGAACGGCATGAGGGAGACGGACGCGCAGGCTGGCCTCGACATCCTCTTCGCATACACCGAGCGCGAGCATCCATTCCGCGAGCACGAAGTTGCCGCCCTGCTCGACGCCATCCACACCTGCAAGATTCTCGACCCCGCCTGCGGCTCCGGTGCCTTCCCGATGGGGATGCTGCAAAAACTCGTTTACATCATCCACAAGCTCGACCCCGACAACGCCCGCTGGAAGCAACTCCAGATCGACACCGCCGCGAAGATTCCCGATCCCTCCGCCCGCGACGCCGCCATCACCGCCATCGAACGCGACTTCGCCGACAATGAGGACGACTACGGCCGCAAGCTCTACCTCATCGAGAACTGCCTCTACGGCGTGGACATCCAGCCCATCGCCATCCAAATCTCGAAGCTCCGTTTCTTCATCTCCCTCGTCTGCGACCAGCGCACCAACCGCAGCAAAAAGGAAAACCACGGCATCCGCCCGCTGCCCAACCTCGAAACCAAGTTCGTCGCCGCCGACACGCTCATAGGGCTTCCGATTCCCGCGCCAGACCTCTTTGTGCGAACTCTGATTGATCCTATTGAAGCCAAGATCGAATTCGCCGTGCATTCCCACTTCGGTGCTCAAAATCGTAAACAGAAGCTCAAGCTACAGGATGACATCAATCGCCTGCAGTCAGAGCTCGCTGAAGCGATTGCGACCAGTCTTGGCGCCAAGCCGGGTTCAGACGTTGCAGTCAAAGCCCGGCACATTGCAAAGTGGAACCGATTTAATCCTCAGATCGCAGCAGACTTCTTCGATACTCATTGGATGTTCGGGCGCTCATTGGGAAAAGGCTTCGACATCGTCTTTGGAAATCCGCCTTATATCCAGATTCAGAAGTTTCCCGCCGCACAGAAAGCCATATGGCAATCTCAAGGATTCAAGACCTACGCCGCCACTGCTGACATTTATTGCCTCTTTTACGAACGCGGCGCGCAACTCCTCAAACCGGGCGGGCACCTTGCCTACATCACATCTAACAAATGGATGCGAGCAGGTTATGGCGATCAGTTGCGCGGCTTCCTCTCATCTGAAGTGGACACTGTCTCGGTGCTCGACTTCGGCATGGCGCAAAACTTCGGGGCAGCCACTACCTATACCTGCATTGTGCAGCTTGAGAATCAACCCTACGCGCGAAAAACGCTCTCATGCTACGCTGTCGATGACCGTGCAGCCATGGCCGACCCAGCGAGCTATTTTGAACAAAACCGCGTTCTGCAAGATCACCTGAACGATTCGCCATGGGTCGTCATCTCCAAGGAACGCCAGCGCATCAAGGAACTGGTCGAAGCCCAGGGCGTGCCGTTGGAGAAGTGGGCCATTCAAATCAATTACGGCATCAAGACCGGCTTCAACGATGCCTTTTACATCACGCAGGATCAGCGCGACGCGATGGTGGCTGAAGATCCAAAGTGCGCGGACTTGATCGTGCCCCTGCTGCGGGGGCGCGATCTGGCCCGATTTCAGTCTAACTGGGACGGGACATGGATGATCAACACACACAATGGACTCCGAAGTGCTGGAGTTCCGCCGGTTGATGTCCGCAGGAATTTTCCCGCAATCTGGAAGCACCTGATCCAATGGGAGACAGAGCTAAAGACGCGCCAAGACAAGGGCAACCATTGGTCGAACCTTCGAAATTGTGCCTACCTGCGTGAGTTCTCGCAGCCGAAGATCATTTATCAGGATATCGCGCAGAGCCTCCCGTTCTACTTCGATGACCGCGAACACTTCTTCTTCAACAACACGCTTTGGATGATGAATGGGGACGCATCGCAGCTCCCCTACGTCACCGCGATGCTAAACTCATCGGTCTTCCGGTGCTGCTTTCGAGACAACTTCCCTGAATACTCGGGAAACGCCTACCGGCTATTCGCCATCTTCATGGAGAAAATCCCGGTGAAAAAACCTACAGACCAGCAATCTGCGTTGTTCGAAAAGCTCGTTCCGTTGATCCAGTTCGCCAAACGCACCGACGAGTTGATCGCCGCACAGTTTCTCGAAGACCTTATCGATGCCTGCGTAATGGAGTGCTACTTCCGCGAGCACATGGCCGAGCGCGACCTGCTGTTTCTCGACGACCTGGCTCCCCATCTCTCCGCCTACGACCCTAGCGCCTCCGAATCGCAACAGAGCGAGTTCATCGCCCAGCTCCACCGCACGCTGAACGCCCCCACGTCGAAAATCCGCAACCGCCTCCTCCGCATCTCCGCCGACAGCCCCGACCTCCTCGCCGTCATCAAAGAGGAGGGCGCGGTATGAAGTCCCGCCTCCACCGCCTCGAAATCCGCAACTTTAAAGCCTTCCGCGAGCCGTTCACTCTCGAGCTCGAAGGCCGTCACCTGCTCGTTTACGGCAGCAACGGCTCCGGCAAATCCTCCCTCTACTGGGCGCTCTACACCTTCCTTCAGAGTGCCAACAAGCCGACTCCCGGCGTCGCCAAATACTTCGATCCCGCCGACCCGCAAAACCTGCTCAACATTCACGAGAAAGACCCGGCCACCAAGCCAGGTGAAATCGCCCTGACCCTGCGCGACATCGCGACGAAGAACGACACGACGTATCGCATCAGCCAGACCGTCCACGGCACCCGCCAACAACCCGCGATCCTCAAAGGCGACCTCGCCAGCGACTTCATCACCTACCGCTTCTTCTTCGGTTTCTCCGATTTCCGAAACTCGCAGACGTTCAACGTCTGGCCGTTATTTGAGAAAGAGATTCTCCCTTTCTGTGTCACGACCGCCGGAGGTAGGCAAACGCCGGTTCAGATGTGGAACGCGATTCGGTCAGGCCAACCTAATCCTTATGCAAACAAAGGCCGCGCTGGGACGTATGCCTATGCCGACTTCCACTCAGCCACTAAGAGGTTCGCGGCCATCCTTCCCGGAATCATTGATGCCATAAGCTCTGAGGCTCAGTCCTTCTACGACACGCATTTCGCCAAGGACGACCAACCGAGGAAGATCACTTTAAAGCTCGGCCTCACGACGCCACCCTCCTCCTCGGGCGACAATCAGGCGGAGTTTCGGTTTACGCCTCCTGCAATCGGGTTTGGCGTCAAAATCGACGGCAGGACCATTGATCGTCCGCAGAGTTTTCTGAATGAAGCCAAGATGACGCAGCTCGCGCTTTCCGTCCGTTTCGCCGCTTCTCTGGTCAATCTTCACGAGTCCGACCTCAAGCTCCTCGTCCTCGACGACCTCCTCGTCAGCCTCGATATGAGCAACCGGATGAAGGTCGTCGAAATCCTCCTCTCCGATACCTTCGAGAACTACCAAAAGCTCATCCTCACTCACGAACTCGGCTTCTTCCGCGAGTTCCGGCGCAAACTCGGTCCCGATCACCCGAATTGGAGTTGTGTGAGTCTGGAAGGCACGCCTGCCACTGCGATCAGCGGTCGCACGGTCAAAACCGACCTTCAGAAAGCGGAGGAGTATCTCAACGGCTACAATCTGGACGAAGCCGCGCTCTGCCTCCGCAAGGTTGCCGAGGATACTGCCAAGCGTTTCATCGATCACAATGAAGTGCTCCCCACCAAAGACTTCGTTGGTCTGACGGAGGCTCTCCGAGCTGCACGTAACAAGATCCAATCAGAGCTGCCGGTGGAACTCTACGAAAAGGTTGTACGCAATACTCCAAACGCCCATCGCAATCTCCTTATCGCTTCAGATGATTCTGATCTTGATGGAAACACGGCATTAGACCCTCAAACGAAAGGGAGGCTGAAGACCAATCGTAACCGCTTACGCAGCCTCATCTCTACAGAACACGTTGAGCGACTGAAAACGGTGAAGCTAATCGACGACATCCTCGCTTGCACCGAGAGGGTTTTGAATCCCGCCGCCCACTCCGGATCTCCACCACTCTACAAAAAGGAGGTGCAAGACGCGCTCGATCTTATCGCACAATTGGAAATTCGACTAGCATCATGAAGCCGCAGGACGCCAGTCTTACCATGGTCGATGAAGATGTCGCTCGCTCTCTGCTAGATCAGCTCCTCGAAGATTCAAAACTCTACAAAACGAGCACGGACTACTTCGAACTGCTAGAGTTCACCAAGCGCCTGAGAAACTTCGCGCCCTTCAACGCAATGCTGCTTCACGTGCAGAAGCCAGGCCTTCGCTACGCTGCCTCCGCTTACGACTGGAAAGAACGCTTCGGCCGGAGCCCGAAAGAAAACGCGCGTCCTTTGTTGATCCTCTGGCCGTTCGGCCCGGTTGCACTCGTCTATGATGTCCAAGACACGGAGGGCAAAGACCTACCAATTGACGTGGACACCTTTTTTGCACGAGGTGCAATCACAGCGAAGCAATTATCCGGCGTCATTGAGAAGATGAACCGCAGGAACATTGACTGTACCTTCTTTGACGGTGGCGATGGGAACGCCGGATCGATACGGGTGGAGAAAGCTCCAACAACGAAAGAGGGTGGCCTCTACTCGATGCAATTAAACCGTAACCATAATGCTCCAGTGCAGTTCGTCACCATCGCGCACGAACTGGCTCACCTTTTCCTTGGTCATCTTGGTCCCGATAGGAAACTCAACATTCCAGAGCGTCCGCGCCCAGACCATGCGAAAGAAGAACTTGAGGCCGAATCCGTCGCCTACCTCGTCTGCGGACGGAATGGGGTAGAATCGAAGTCCCAAGCCTACCTGACCCATTTCGTTGAAGCGAACACGACCGTGGATAGCCTCGATCTGTACCAAGTCATGCGCGCCGCCGGCCAGATCGAAACCCTGCTCGGGCTAGCGTCTCACACCCGGTACCAGAAACCCAATACCTTAGCGTAACCTCTGCCAATTCGGCAACATGAAGATCGCAACTCCCCCCACTCCAGACGACGTACCCGCAGCTCTCCAGCTTCTCCAGGATGCTCTTGGAGAAGAAGAGGCTCGCATTCGCAAAGAGGGTTCTAAGGCAATGGAGGGAGGCGACTACGATACCGCCACAGCAGTGATCGATTTTGCCAGGCGACTGCTGGCCTTTCAGAATAAGGTCGCAGGATTGGAGATCGAATGGGCCGAGCTTGAAGACCTGCGCGATAAGGCCACGCCAGCCGTTCAGGAAATCGTTAGCAAACGCTTCTTTGGCCGGAGCAAGAAGGGCGACATCACCTCTCAGGACGACTATTGCGCCCCGGTCCTCCGTGTGCTGGTGGAAATGGGCGGCAGCGGCAAGACCAGGGATGTCATTACGAAGGTGGGACAGGCCATGAAAGGCACCCTTAAGCCCAAGGACTACGAGAAGACCACCAGCCGTGCGCGAGAGCCCCGTTGGGAAAACACCACCCGCTGGGCACGGCAGAAGATGGTGGACGACGGTCGGATGAAGTCAGACAGCCCCACCGGAGTCTGGGAAATCTCCGACAAGGGACGTGCGTGGCTGAAGAGGTCCGCGGTGTAGCAACTGGACTCTGGAAGTGGGAGACACTCCAGCCAAGGAGGTCGCTTAGATGGAAGCATCCCTCCTCACCTTGCCAATTGCTCCCCGACCTGCTCGCACAGCGTCATAAACGTCTGCTCCGCGAGCGACACGGGCTTCTGCTTCATGTGGGCGACCACCCATTGTCTCTTAATCCTTGAGCGCACCAACGGCAATGAAACGAGCTCCCCAGACTTGATCTCCGCGGGGGCGGTCCAGGCGGCGACCATGGCGACGCCTAAGCCGAGTTTGACGAGTTCCTTGATGGCCTCGGTGTTGCCGAGTTCGATGAAGGACTTGGGGCGGACGCCGAGTTTCAGGAAATACTCACCGATCATCTCGAACGTGGAGCTGTTCCGGCTGGAGATGATGTAGGTCTCGCCCGCGAGGTCCTTGGTCTTGGGATGCTGCTGGGCCCAGGGGTGGAGGGGGCTGGCGAGGAAGATGAGTTCATCTTCAAACAACGGGCGGCAGTCCACGCGGGCGACATCGCGCGGACGCAGGCAGACGGCGAGATCGAGCACGCCTTCTTCAAGACGTTGCAGGGTGTCGGGCGTCTCCCCCGGCACGACGGAGATGCTATATAAGGGGAAGGAGTCCTTAAACTCCCGCAGCACGGTGGGCAGGATGAACTGGGAGGCGGCGGGCGTGGACCCGATGCGGATCTGACCACGCGGATTCTGATCCAGCGCGCCCAGACTGGCACGGGCCAGGGCCATCTGGCGCTGAATTTCCTCCGCATGACGCAGCAGTTCGCGGCCGTGGTGGGTGAGCAAAACGCGCTTTCCCTGCCGGTGAAACAGCATGCAGCCCAGGTCCTCCTCCAGGGCGCGGATGGCATGACTGATGGCCGATTGCGTCAAATGCAGGGACCTCCCGGCCTGGGTAAAGCTCCCCTCACGGGCGAGGACGGTGAAGGCACGAAGCTGACGCGAATCGAGGAGTGGAGAATCCATCTATGAATGAAATTCATACTTGGCGTTAGAAAGTTGTCGAGCGGTTTTTCATTCTTGGCCCGGCGGTGGCACGTGCCGTGCAGTTCAAAACAGCCGCAAGAGCGCATCCTGCATTTTTCATTAGCCAGACTCATCCCTCCTTTATCTCCACCCTCCCAACACCTCTCCATGAAGATGCTCCCCGAAGCCGGCCTCACCCGCCGCGAAATGATCCGGAAGACCACCAAGGCCCTGGGCGCCAGCGCGTTGTTTTCCGGCCTGCCCGCAGGCTGGGTCGGCTCTGCGTTTGCTGATGACTCCCCGGAAGTCAAAGATGTGAACCTGGGCATCATCGCCCTCACGGACTGCTCGAGCATCGTCATTGCTCATGAAAAAGGGCTCTTCAAGAAGTACGGCATCAACTCCAAAGTGAGCAAGGGCGCGAGCTGGGCTGCGATCCGCGACTCGCTCTCCAACGGCGACCTCCACGGCACCCACATGCTGCTCGGCATGCCTATTGCTTCCACCATGGGTCTGGGTGGTGCGCCCAAGAAGCCTATGATTGTCCCGTGGCTGCTCAACCGCAATGGCCAGGCTATCACGCTCAAGAAAGAGCTGAAGGGCAAGGTGGCAGCCGATCCCAAGGCGCTGAAGCCCTTTGTGGATGAAGCCAAGGCGGCGGGCAAGCCGATGACCTTTGCCATGACCTTCCCGCCGGGCACGCACGCCATGTGGATCCGCTACTACCTGGCCGCGGGTGGCATCCACCCCGGTGATGCAAGCGGCGCTGGCGCGGACATCTCCCTCATCACCATCCCGCCGCCCCAGATGGTGGCGAACATGAAGGTGGGCCAGATGGACGGCTTCTGCGTGGGCGAGCCCTGGAACGCGCGCAGCATCGTGGACGACATCGGCTTCACCTCCATCACCACCCAGGCGATCTGGAAGGACCACCCGGAAAAGGTGTGCGCCTTCACCCAGGAGTTCGCGGAAAAAAATCCCAAGACCGTGAAAGCGGTGCTCAAGGGTCTGCACGAGGCCAGCGTGTGGCTGGACAAGATGGAGAACCGCGAGGAGCAGGCCAGCATCGTGAGTGCGGCCACCTACATCAACTGCCCGCCGGAAATCATCCTGCCCCGTCTGCAGGGCAAGTACGACATGGGCGACGGCCGGCGCTTCCGCGACCCGAACTACATGACCTTCAGCGACCGCAACTGCAACTACCCGCAGGCCAAGTACGGCCTCTGGTGGCTCACCCAGCTCCGCCGCTGGGGCTTCACCGCGGGCGCACCGGAATACGCAGCGGTGACCAAGCAGGTGATGCGCGGCGACATCTACGAAGAAGCCATGAAGGAGATCGGCTACACCCACGGCGGAGCCGATGACAAACCGGAGAGCTTCTTCGACGGCAGCGTCTTTGATCCCAAGGCCGACCTGGAGGCCTATGCCGCCAGCTTTGCCATCAAGAGCCTGAAAGCCTAATCCCCCCACCCCACTGAACCGCAGATGAACCTGACCCTGTTCCAGAAACTCAAGCTCGAGTCCGTCATGCTGCCAGCCCTGGCCATTCTGGGCTGCTGCCTGATCTGGTACGTGATTGCCGGAAAATCCGTCACCACCGTCAAGACCGACGACTGGGGCGACACGGTGAAGGTGACGAAACGCAGCGGCATCTCTGCCGATCTCCCCACCCCGGTGGAGACCTGGACGGCGAGCAAGGCGTACATCACTGACCCGTTCGCCAAGCGTGGCGAACTGGACCAGGGCATTCTGCGGTTCACCTGGCTGTCTCTGAAACTGGTGGCGCAAGGTTATTTCCTTGCGCTGCTGATTGGAACCCCCATTGGATTCCTGCTGGGCCTGTCCAAGAAGTTCTCCATGGCGTTTGACCCCATCATCCAGATTCTGCGCCCGGTCTCCCCGCTGGCCTGGCTGCCCCTGGGCATGATCCTCTTCAGCGGGGTGAAGGTCATGGATGCCGGCGGACGCACCACCTTTGGTGCCTCCGATGCGGCCGCCCTCTTCACCATCGCCATCTGCGCCATGTGGCCCACGGTGATGAACACGGCGGTGGGCGTGCGCGCCGTGCCACAGGACTACCTGAACGTGGCCAAGGTGCTGAAACTCTCCCGCACCAAGACGCTGTGGAAGGTGCTGGTGCCCGCCACCCTGCCCTACATGTTCACCGGCTTCCGCCTCAGCCTGGGGATCGCCTGGCTGGTGATCGTGGCGGTGGAGATGCTGACCGGCCGGCCCGGCGTGGGCGGCTTCCTCTGGCAGCAGTACAACGCGAACAGCTTCGCCCACATCATCCTTTGCATCAACGTAATCGGTCTCGTCGGTTATGTCCTCGACCGCCTCATGAGCCTCGCGGAGTCGAAGCTGAAGACGGCCTGATGCGAGTTTCCTAAACCCCCATCCTCATTTACCAGGTCATGTCCCAACCCATTCTCTCACTCAAGAATGTCAGCAAGGGCTACGGGGCCAAAGGGGCCCGCACGGAGGTGCTGCGCGACATCAGCCTGGAGGTCCGGGAGGGCGAGTTCGTCGCCATCGTGGGCTACTCCGGCTCGGGCAAGACCACCTTCATCAACATGCTGGCCGGGCTGCTCAAGCCCGACAGCGGCGAGGTGCTGCTGGATGGCAAGCCCATCACCGGTCCCGGGCCGGACCGCGGCCTGGTCTTCCAGAACTACTCCCTCCTCCCCTGGCTGACGGTAACGGAAAACATCGCCCTCGCGGTGGACAGCGTCTTCCCCACGTGGAGTCAGGAGCAGAAGTCCGCCCACATTGCCAAATACATCGCCATGGTGAAGCTGACCAAGGCGGCGGGCAAACTACCCCGTGAGCTCTCCGGCGGCATGCGCCAGCGTGTCTCCGTAGCCCGCGCGCTGGCCATGGACTCCCGGGTGCTGCTGCTGGATGAGCCCCTGAGCGCCCTGGACGCGCTGACGCGGGCCAACCTGCAGGATGACATCAGCGAGATCTGGCAGAGCTCCCGCAAGACGGTGGTGTGGATCACCAATGACCCGGACGAGGCCATTCTCCTGGCGGACCGCGTCATTCCCCTGCTGCCCACTGCCCCGGCCACCCTGGGCCAGGCCATCGACATCCCGCTGGCCCGTCCACGTGACCGCTCTGCGATCAACCACGACCCGCAGTTCAAGGCCCTGCGCAACCAGCTCATCAACCTGCTGCTGGCCGCCAAGGAAAAGAGCCGCACCACCGTGAGCAAGAAGCTCGTCCTGCCCGACATCCTCCCCGAGGACATCTCCACGCCGAACTCCATCCAGTACCTGACCCGCCGCGGCCCCCGCCGCCGGTCCGAGGAAAAACGCGAAGAACTTGAAGTCGCATCATGAGCACTGTTTCCGTCCCCCCACCCAAAAAGAAGACCTTGCTGGAAATCTCCCGGCTCTGGAAGTCCTACCCAGCCCCGGGCGGTGGAGAAGCCGTCATCGTCAAGGATTTCAACCTCAAGTTGGAAGAGGGCGAGTTCGCCACGCTCATCGGCCACTCCGGCTGCGGCAAGTCCACCGTGCTCTCCATGGTGGCCGGCCTGAGCGAGGTGACCAAGGGCGGCATCATCCTGGCAGGCCGGGAGACCACCGACCCCGGCCCGGACCGCGGCGTGGTCTTCCAGGCACCCTGCCTGCTCCCGTGGCAGACGGCGTTTGAAAACGTGATGCTGGGCGTGAACCAGGTGTACTTCACCGCGAGCAAGGCGGAACGCCGCCAGATCACGGAGTACTACCTGAGCGTGGTGGGCCTGTCCGACTCCATGCACAAGTATCCCGGCGAGCTCTCCCAGGGCATGCGGCAGCGTGTGGGCATCGCCCGCGCCTTCGCCCTCCAGCCGAAGATGCTGCTCCTGGACGAGCCCTTCGGCATGCTGGACGCGCTGACGCGGTTCGAGCTCCAACAGGTGCTGCTGGAGCTGTGGCGCAAGTTCCGCATCACCACCCTGATGGTGACGCATGATGTGGATGAGGCCATCTTCCTGAGTGACCGCGTGGTCATGATGACCGACGGCCCCGAGGCCGAGGTGGGCGACATCCTGCGCATCCCCTTTGCCCGGCCGCGCGAGCGGAAGGTCATCATGGAAGATCCGCAATACTATGAGCTGCGTGAGCACCTCATCACCTTCCTGAATGAGCGCTCTCATCTGCGCCCGAGCAAGGACCCGAACTTCCGGCCCTCGCCCGACATGGCGGCGGAGCTGGCCTCCCACCCGCACATCAGCCCGGCCGGAATGAGGCTGCAGACCTCTGCCGCATAGCGCCCGATCGCGCCCCACTAGTTTCCCATAACCGCCAGGGTGAACTCCTTCACCCCACGCCCTTTCCATGCCTTTTCCCGGCCGTCGCAAGGCCACCCGGGGATCCCCTCAAACTCCCGCGCCAAATAAACTGCTGCAACAACCCGACTCAACTCAACTCAACTCGTGCTCTCAACACCTACCCACATGAAACAAGCACTCGTCATCCCGCTGCTCGCCGCCGCCTCCGCCGGCCTCAGCCTCGCTGGTGAGCCAGCGGCCAAGAACCCGAAGGCCGTGGTCATCCCGCCACCGGAGCCCAAGATCGTCACCTTCGACTTCCAGGAGCGGCTCCGCTTCGAGTACCGGGAGAACAACTTCGACTTCAACGACGGCGTCAACTCCCTGACCGATGACTCCTGGCTCCTCCAGCGGGCCCGGCTCGGCATCAAGGTCTCCCCCACGGACTATCTCAGCTTCTACGTGCAGGGGCAGAGTTCCCTCGAACTCGATTCCGACCGGCCCAATGAACCCGGCGTGATGGGAGCGGAAGGTGATGACGCCATCGACCTGCGCCAGGCCTACATCAAGATCGGGCCGAAGGATCTCAACGTCACCATCGGCCGCCAGATCCTCAGCTACGGCGATGAGCGCCTGATTGGCTCCTTCGACTGGAACAACCTCGGCCGCACCTTCGATGCGGTGAAGTTCCACTACGGCACCAAGGACTGGAACATCGAAGCCTTTGCCGCCACCGTGGTGGTGCCGGACAGCGATGACTTCAACTACAGCGACCTCTTTGACGGCAACGAAACCGGTCGCAACCAGATCTTCAGCGGCGTTTACCTGAGCACCGCGGCGCTCTGCCCCCTGGGCTCCACCACAGACTTCTACGCGCTGCATCTGCATGAGGAGTACCCAGTGGGAGACACCAACTTCGTCACGCTGGGTACCCGTGTGAAGGCCGATGTCACTAAAACCGGTGGCTGGGACTTCGAGACGGAGATGGCCGCCCAGTTCGGCGAGGTGAAGGACAAGGACCTGAGCGCCTTTGCCGGTCACTGGGGATTTGGCTATGTCTGGACCAAGAGTGCGTGGAAACCGCGCCTGTTTGCCGAGTACAACTTCGCCACCGGTGACAGCAATGCCAAGGATGGCGATGTGGACACCTTCCAGAACCTGTTCCCCACGAACCACAAGTTCTACGGCTACATGGATGCCTTCTCCTGGCAGAACATTCACAACCCGGCGGTCAGCTTCTCCGTCCAGCCGACCAAGACGGTTAAACTGCAGCTCGACTACCACGCCTTCTTCCTGGCAGACACCAATGATGCCTGGTACCGCGCCAATGGCGTGACGGCCGTACGCCCCATCAAGGGCAGCGCGAGCGACTTCGTGGGCACGGAGCTGGACTTCACCGCCACGTGGAAGGCCACCAAGAACCTCAGCTTCCTGGCAGGGTACAGCCACTTCTTCTGCGGCGACTATGCCAAGGCCACCGGCGCAGCGGATGATGCGGACTTCGCCTACGTGCAGGCCACGTTCGACTTCTAATCCCGCCAGTCGTTCTCATTCAGTCAGTTAATCGTTCAGTTTGTTGTTGTGTGTCGTGGAACCCCTCTGGCCCTTGGGGTCAGAGGGGTTTTCCATGACCGGCCACTCATGAACGAAATTCATCAATATCCTGAAAATTGCGATGAATCGCTCACGCATTTTATTCACGAATGGCACACGGCATGCATTGATCTGCACCGTGAATTCCACCACATCCACCCCAGCCCTGAGCTCCAAGCCCGCCCCCAGCAAGGTGCGCGTGGGCTTCATTGCCCTGGCCGACTGTGCCCCGCTGCTCATCGCGGATGAGCTGGGCTTGTTTGAGAAACACGGGGTGGAGGTGGAGCTGAGCCGGGAGGTCGGCTGGGCCACCATCCGGGAAAAGATCCTCTACGGGCAGATCGATGCCGCCCACTCCATTGCCGGTCTGGCCCTCTCGCTGCGACTCGGGCTGGAGGGTGCCGTCTGCCCGGCGATCTGCCCGTTTGTTTTCAACCTGCATGGCGATGCCATCACCCTGAGCATGAATCTCTGGCATCGTGGGGTGCGGGATGCCCAGACCCTGCAGAAGCTCATCCGCAGCACGCCGCAGAGCCTTTTCACCTTTGCCATCGTCGCCCGCACGTCCTCGCATAATTTCCTCATCCGCCGCTGGCTGAAGAGCGGAGGCATCGATCCGGATCGCGATGTGCGTCTGGTGGTGCTTCCACCCACCCAGATGGCCGGCTCTCTGAACGCGGGCCTCATCGATGGCTACTGCGTGGGCGAGCCCTGGAACTCCCTCTCCATCGCCCATGGCACTGGCTGGTGCCCGGCCATCAGCGAGGACATCATGCCCGGCCATCCGGAGAAGATCCTCCTCACCACAGAGCACTTCGCCGCGAAGAAGCCCGAGGCACTGAACGCGATGATCCGCGCGCTCCAGGAGGCCTGCGAATACTGCGACAAACCCGAGAACCGCCCCCGCATCGTGGACATCCTCACGGGCGGCGGCCACCTGCGTGTGGATCCCGGCATTCTGCGTCTCTCACTCATCGGCCCCTTTGATGACGGCACCAAGCAGCTGCGTGATGCCTCGAACTTCCACATCTTCCACCGGCGGGATGCCAACGTCCCCACGCTGGAGAAGGCCGGCTGGCTGCTGGGCGAGTTCGTCCGCCATGGCCTGATCCCGCAGGAGCTCAAGGATGTGGCCGCCCAGGCCTCCGCCGCCTGCTGGCGCACGGACATCTACCACCGCGCCCTGAAGAAGACTTCCTCAAAGAAAACGCAAAACGCCCAGGCCAAAACCCGGGCGACTCCCACCGCCATCCGCAAACCTCGCCGCACGCACGCTTCCACACCTGCATCCGTCACCGCATGAAATTCGCCGACCTCAAGAACTCAGGGCACTGGCCCACCCTGCTCACCACGTTCCTGTACTTTGACTTCAGCTTCATGGTGTGGACCGTGCTGGGTCCGCTGGGAGCGCAGATCGGGGAGTCCCTGCATCTGGATGCCGGGCAGAAGGGCCTGATGGTGGCCGTGCCCATTCTTTCTGGGGCCATCCTCCGCCTCGTGCTGGGCATGCTGGTGGACCGCATCGGTGCCAAGACGACCGGGATCCTGGCACAGATCATTGTGATGCTGGGCCTGGCCGGAGCCTGGCTGCTGGGGGTGCAGAGCTTTGCCACCGTGCTCACGCTCGGCTTTGTGCTCGGGTTCGCCGGGGCGAGCTTCGCCGTGGCGCTGCCGCAGGCAGGTCGCTGGTACCCGCCGCGCCTCCAGGGCGTGGTGATGGGGCTGGCCGGTGCGGGCAACGTGGGCGTGGTGCTGGACAGCCTGATCGCCCCGCGTCTGGCCAATGCCTACGGCTGGCAGAGCGTGTTTGGTTTTTCCTTGATCCCGGCCATCCTGGTCTTCATCGCCTACATCCTCATCTCGAAAGAGGCTCCCGGTGAGTTCAAGAAGAAGAAGATCCGCGACTATGTGAACCTGCTGAAGGAGAAGGACGCCCACTGGTTCTGCTTCTACTACACGGTCAGCTTCGGCGGCTTCGTGGGTCTGGCCAGCTACTACGTGCTGTATTTCAAGAGCGAGTTCGGCCTCACCGCCGTGCATGCCGGTGACTATGCGGCGGCCTGCACCTTCATTGGCGCCATCCTCCGCCCGGTGGGTGGCGGCGTGGCAGACCGGTTCGGCGGCATCCGCTCGCTGCTCGCCTTCTACTCGCTGGCGGCCGTCGGTCTGGTGGCAGCAGCTTTCACGCACCATGAGTATGGCAACCTGGCCATCTTTCTGGTCATCAGCGGTGCACTCGGCATGGCGAACGGTTCCGTGTTCCAGCTCCTGCCCCAGCGCTTCGGCAAGGACCTGGGTGTGATGACCGGCCTCGTGGGCTGCGGCGGTGGGGTGGGTGGCTTCTACCTGGCCACCTCCCTGGGCTACGCGAAGAACGCCACCGGCTCCTGCAGTGTGGGCTTCCTGGTCTTTGCCGGACTCTGTGTGCTGGCCATCTGCGGTCTGGCGCTGGTGAAGAACCGCTGGCGCACCACCTGGGGCGCCCTCACCGAGGCCCGCATCTGATCTTTATTTCCTAAATCCCGTTCATCGCCCCCTTTCAGAAACTACTCCGCTCATGAAGATTCACCCCAGCACCTACGGCATGGCCCGGGAGAAGGACACCCCTTCCTCCGACGCCTTTGCGGTGAAGTCCTGGGGTGACACCGTCATCGCCGTGCTGGCCGACGGGGCTGGCACGGGTGAGCCCGCCCGGGAGGCGGCACAGCGGGCCGTGAGCTCCCTGGTGAGCCACTACCAGGCCCGGCCAAAGTCCTGGGAGCCCGCGAGGGCGCTGGAGGAGTTCACGAAGCTGCTCAACCGCATGTTCTACCAGGAGTCCATGGCCCGCTTTGAGCGGCCGGAGATGGTCTCCACCCTGGCTGTGGCAGTGATCGAAGGCGACCGCCTCTATGGCGTCAATGTGGGCGACTCCCGCATCTGCCTGGGTCGCCAGGGCGGCATGCTGGTGCTCTCTGAAGATCATGTGGATGATGAGCGCCGCAACGTGCTGACGAAGGCCCTGGGCATGGCCCCGGAACTGGATCCCCATGTGTTTGAAACCGAGGTGCGGGACGGTGATGTGGCCTTCCTCTGCTCCGATGGCGTGAGCAATCACTACGAAGTGGCCGGTCTGGCCACGGCGCTGGAGGGCCGCAGCTCGGCCCGCAGCATTGTGAAGACGGCGCGCGCGGCCGCCAGTGATGAAACGCTCGATGACATGAGCGCCATTGTCATCGATATTGCCGAAACCGGAAAACTGCGGGCCATGAGTGAACGCAGCCTGACCATCCCGACTGCCCTTGCCAAAGGGGAGGTGCTCGACGGCTACGAACTCCTCCGGCCCCTGCAGATCGGCGGACGCGTCTGGCTCGCCGAAAAGGATGGCATCCACGTGGTGCTGAAGTTTGCGCCCGTAGAGGCTCTGGAGAGCGAGCAGCACCTCAATGCCTATCTGCGCGAGGTGTGGAACGCCACCCGCATCAAGAACGACTTCTTTGTCCGCTCTGAGGAGCCTGCCGGGGCCACCGCCCGGTATTATGTGATGGAGTTTGTGAATGCGCCCAGCCTGGCGACGCTCCTCACCACCCGCCGCCTGCATGTGGACGAGGCGCTGGCGCTCGGTAGTTTCCTCTCCCGCTCCTCCGCCGCCCTGCTGAAGCTGGATCTCGTGCACGGCGACATCAAGCCGGAGAACGTGCTGGTGCTGCGTGAAGGCGATGCCCTGAGCTTCAAGCTTGTGGATCTGGGCAGCGCCGCGGAGATCTTCTCCGTCACCTCCCGCGCGGGCACGGCCAGCTACCTGGCCCCGGAGCGCTTCCACGGCGGCCCGGTGAGCGAGCGCACCGAGATCTTCGCCATCGGCGTGACGCTCTTCCAGGCACTCACTGGCCGCCTGCCCTACGGACGTATTGAGCGCTTCCAGACGCCGTCGTTTAGCGCGCCCAAGTCCCCCACCCGGCTGAATGCCAACATCCCACCGTGGCTGGAGGCCATCGTCCTGCGCGCCATTTCCATCGATCCCGAGCGCCGCTACCAGCATTACTCGGAGCTCACCTTTGACCTCGCCCACCCGAACAAGGTGGAACCCTTCCACGAGCGCGGCACATCCCTGCTGGAGCGCAACCCGCTCGGCTTCTACCGCACCGGTTTCTTCATCCTGCTTTTCACCGTGCTCTGGCTGCTCCTGCAGCTCCTCTCCCGCCGCTGAAATGAACTGACCGCCCCCGTGCGCTTCCCCGCCTGCCGCCTCGAAGATACCTCGAACCCCAAGCTTTCCCGACCCACATGACCACCGTTCCCATCATTCCTGAGAGCGCCCCCTTCACCTCTGATCAACGAGCCTGGCTCAACGGCTTCCTGGCCGGCATCCTCAGCCAGGGTCAGGGCGGTGCCCCCGCTCTGGGCGCCCCGGCCCCTGCCGTGGAGAAGCTACCGCTCCTCATCGCCTTCGGCAGCCAGAGCGGCAATGCCGAGTCTCTCGCGAAGAAGCTGGTCAAGGAGGCCTCCGGACGTGGCTTCGCCGCCCGCGCCGCGGGTCTGGATGCCCTGCAACCTGCGGCACTCGCCGCGGAGAAGAATCTCATCATCATCACCAGCACCTGGGGTGAGGGCGACATGCCGGACAATGCGGTGAGCTTCTGGGACGGCCTGAATCAGAACGGCTCCTCCCCCAAGCTGGACGGCCTGCGCTACTCCGTGCTGGCGCTGGGGGACATGAACTACGGCGACACGTTCTGCCTCGCCGGTCGCAAACTCGACGAACGCCTCGAGCAGCTCGGCGCCTCCCGCATTCACCCGCGGGTGGATTGCGATGTGGAGTTCGATGAACTTGCCAAGAACTGGAGCGAAGGCGTCTTCAAATCCCTGGAGTCCGCCGGTCCGGCCTCGGCTGGTGCCGCAGTGGCCGCTCCCGCACCCGCCGCAGTCCCGGCTCCGGTGCAGGAGGAAGCCACCGGCTACTCGAAGAAGAACCCCTTTCCCGCCGCGCTAATCGGCAATCTGGAACTCAACCAACAGGGCTCGTCCAAGGACACCCGCCACATCGCCTTCTCGCTGAAGGACAGCGGTCTGGTGTATGAAACCGGGGATGCCCTGGGCGTCTTCACCCAGAACTGCCCGGAGGTGGTGGCCACCATCATCGCCGCCCATGGGTTGGACCCTGAAACTCCTGTGCCCCTGCCCGATGGCAGCGAGGCCCCGCTCAAGACGGCTCTGCAGACCGCCTATGAGGTGCGCAATCTGCTGGGCGTCACTCCGGAGAAAGCCCCGCGCGACCACGGACTTCATCTCCGGGCTCCGCAAGCTCCAGCCCCGGCTTTACTCCATCGCCTCCAGCCCGAAGGCGCACCCGGATGAGGTGCACCTCTGCGTGGGTGCAGTGCGCTACGAGAAGGACGGCGTGGCGCACAAGGGTGTCTGCTCCACCTTCCTGGCGGACCGCCTGGAGGTCGGTGCCCCCACCGGCGTCTTCGTCCACACGGCCAAGCACTTCCGCGTGCCGGCGGATGCCTCCAAGCCGATGATCATGGTGGGCCCAGGCACGGGCATCGCCCCCTTCCGCGCCTTCCTTGAGGAACGTGAAGCCACCGGGGCTCCAGGAAAGAACTGGCTCTTCTTCGGTGATCAGAAGGAGTCCACGGACTTCCTCTACCGCAGCCAGATCCAGGACTGGCACAAGAGCGGGTTCCTCACCCGCCTGGACCTGGCCTTCTCCCGCGATCAGGTGGAGAAGATCTATGTGCAGACCCGGATGCTGGAGAATGCCGCCGAGCTCTGGCGCTGGCTGGAGGAAGGAGCCCACTTCTACGTCTGCGGTGATGCCTCCCGCATGGCCAAGGACGTGGACGCCGCGCTCCACACCATCATCCAGCAGCAGGGCGGCAAGTCCGCCGACGAAGCCGCGGCCTATGTGGCCGACCTGAAGAAAACCAAACGCTATGCCCGCGATGTCTACTGAACTTCTTCCCCCACCCTCCCGCACCGTGACACCCGCACCCGCACCGGCAGCCCAGGACTTCAGCAGCGATCAGAAGCGCTATCTGGAGGGCTTCTTCGCCGCCCTTCAGGCGCGCGGCGTGAGCTTCGGCGACATGTCGCCCCTGCCCATGGCCCCGCCTTCCGCTGAGCCACGCGTGAATCTGGAAGACCTCACCAAGGAGGAGCGCATCAAGCGTGATGTGCACCCCTTTGACGCGATCGAGCAGCTCATCATCGATGCGCGGTGGAACGCCGCCCCGGAACCGGAGACGGTGTTCCGCAACAAGTGGAACGGCCTCTTCTGGCTCTCCCCGGTGAAGGACGGCTACATGTGCCGCCTGCGCATCCCCGGTGGCATTGTGAAATCCTTCCAGCTCCGCGAGCTGGCCGCGATCTCCCGTGAGCTGACCACTGGCTACATCCAGATCACCACGCGGAACAACTTCCAGATCCGGCTCATTGAGCCCAAGAACTGCCCGGAAGTGCTGCGCCGCATCCAGTCCGTGGGTCTGCACTCCAAGGGCGCCGGCGGGGACAACATCCGCAATATTACCATGAACCCCTGTGCGGGCTATGACCCGTACGAGCTGGTGGATGTGCGCCCGTATGTGAATGAACTGGCCACCCACATCATCGCCAGCAAGGAGTTCTACGACCTGCCGCGCAAGTTCAACATCGCCTACGACGGCGGTGGTCTGGTGAGCAGCGTGGAGGACACGAATGACATCGGTGCCACCGCGGTGGAGATCGGCAC
Organism: Verrucomicrobium sp. BvORR106; assembly: GCF_000739655.1. Lineage (GTDB taxonomy): Bacteria > Verrucomicrobiota > Verrucomicrobiia > Verrucomicrobiales > Verrucomicrobiaceae > Verrucomicrobium. The sequence continues at coordinate 32,656 of NZ_BATR01000169.1, forward strand.
GAACGACCAGGGCATCGAGCCCGGTCTGTGGTTCCGCATCGGTCTCGGCGGTGTGACGGGTCACAAGACCTTCGCCAGCGACTGGGGCGTGCTCGTGAAGCCCGAGGAGCTGAACAAAGTCATTCTTGCCATCGTGCGGGTGTTCATCCGCGATGGCGACCGGACCAACCGCAAGAAGGCCCGGCTGAAGTATTTGCTGGAGGGGCGGGGACTCGATGGCTTCCGCAATGACGTGGAAGCGGTGCTGGGATACACTCTGCAAAGTCTGGCACCTGACTCGCCCCTCCAGTTGCCCCGTCGTTTCTCCCAGCAGGGTCACTCCCATGTGGGGGCGTACCCGCAGAAGCAGGAAGGCCTGCACTACATCGGCGCCAGCGTGCCCGTGGGCCAGCTCACGGCCAAGCAGCTGGAGCGCATCGCGGACATTGCCGACAGCTACGGCACCGGCGAGATCCGCCTGACCGTCTGGCAGAATTTCATCGTACCCAATGTGCCTACCGCCTTCGTGGCCACGGCCAGCAAGGCGCTTCGAAAGCTCGGCTTCCCCACAGATCAGAGCCCGCTGCGCAACGGCTTCGTAGCCTGCACGGGCAACCGCTACTGCAAATACGCAGCCAGCGACACCAAGGGTCACGCCATCGCCATGATGGACTACCTGGACAAGCGCGTGAAGCTGGACACCCCGGTGAACATCCACTTCACCGGCTGCGCGCACAGCTGCGCCCAGCACTTCATGGGCGACATCGGCCTCCTCGGCACCAAGGCCAAGGGCGAGTCCGGCGAAGGCTACCACGTCACCGTCGGCGGTGGGTTTGGTGAGAACCGCATGGTCGGCCGCCAGATCTTCAGCGCCGTGCCCTACGAATCCCTCGGCACCACACTGGAGGCGATGCTCAAGACCTACCTCGCCAAACGCCAGCCAGAGGAGAGCTTCCACAAGTTCTGCAACCGGCACTCGGTCGGCGATCTGCAGGTGCTGTTCTCGGAAGCGATGGGTTGAAAGGCATCGGGTTCTGAGAAAGAACCCTTTCACCTCTAGAGACTTTTCACTTTTCACTCTTAACTTTTCACTTCACCAATGACCCTCGACCACCGCACCTCACTCGTGGACAAGCTCCTGGCCGAACAGCAGGACTTTTCCACGGCGGTGTCGAAGTTCTCTGAATGGCATGACCAGGCCCACGACGAGCCGCTCCAGGCGCGTTATTACAAGAACCTGATCCCGCTGAGCAAACCGCTCAAAGGGGAGCAGTTCGCGTTTGAGGTGAATCTGGACCAGTGCACGGGCTGCAAGGCCTGTGTGGCCGCCTGCCACTCCATGAACGGACTGGATGAGCACGAGAGCTGGCGGGACATGGGGGCGCTGGCCGGTTGCCGGGACGAACCCTATGTCCAGACGGTCACCACCGCCTGCCATCACTGCACAGACCCGGCTTGCGCCGAGGGCTGCCCGGTGCTGGCCTATGAAAAAGATGAGGAAACCGGCATCGTCCGCCATCTGGATGATCAGTGCATCGGCTGCTCGTACTGCATCCTGAAGTGCCCGTACGATGTGCCCAAGTACAACCCCAAGCGCGGCATTGTGCGCAAGTGCGACATGTGCCAGCAGCGTCTGGCGGTGGGTGAGGCTCCCGCCTGTGTGCAGTCCTGCCCGAACGGCGCGATTGCCATCCGCATTGTGAAGATGGACGTGGTGAAGGAAGCCACCCGCAAGCCGGGCAAGCGATTGCTGCCTGGCGCGTTTGATTCCTCCTACACGCATCCCACCACGAGTTATGTTTCCTCGAAGCCGATTCCTGACTTCGCCCGCCCCCAGCATGACGGGGAGCTGCAACTGGAGGAGATGCACGGGCCCCTGGCCTGGATGCTGGTGCTGACCCAGATGGCCACGGGTATTTTCATCGCTGCCCTCTGCTCATGGGTGGAACCCGCGAAGATGCAGGCGCTGAGCCTGGCCGCACTGGTGGTCCTGGCCGCCGGTCTGGGCACGAGCGTGCTCCACTTGGGGCAACCCTTCCGCGCCTGGCGGGCCTTCCTGGGCTGGCGCAAGTCATGGCTGAGCCGCGAGGTCATGGCCTTCGGTGGATTCTTCAAGATCGGTGCGCTTGCCTGGTGGTTCAATCATCCTGCACTGGTCGGTCTGACGGTCGCGGCGGGTCTGGCCAGTGTCTTCTGCTCCTGCATGGTGTACGTGGACACACGGCGCTCCTACTGGGTTGCGCCCATCACCTTTGCCAAGTTCTTCGGCACCACGGTGCTGCTGGGCAGTGCCAGTGCGGCGGCCGTGCTGGGCTGGCTGCAGATGCTGGGTCTGTGGCAGGGCGGGCCGGTGTATGCCACGCTCTTTGCCGCTGCGGCCATCGTCTTCCGCACAGGCCTCTTCGTGTATGAGTGGTCGCTGCAATCCACTGCCCTCGGCAACAGTCACCACCCCTGCCATCGCTCTGCCAAGACCCTGGCCACGCTGGCTCAGAGCGCTCTGCAAGTGCGGGTGCTGCTCTTCATCATCTCCACCGTCTTCGGATTCCTCGCCATGGGCAATGTGGGCAACCTCATCGCCGCCTGGGCCACCATCTCACTCGTGACGACCTTCGCCTCTCAGGTGATCGAGCGTCATCTCTACTTCGCCGGCGGAGTCGCCACCCGGATGCCCGGGGTGCCGATGACTCCGCACCATCATTGATCGACCCCTCACTGGAATGAACATGAGCGCGCGTCTCCCTGAACTGATCCGGGCCTTCAACGGCCCCATGACCAAGGAACTGGTGCTGGAGCCTGCCAAATTTGGCCTCGGTAGCCTGCCCTCCCGCACCCAGCCAGTCTCCGTGGCCCACGCGGTGTGTGGCTTCTGCTCCACCGGCTGTGGCCTGAAGATCCACCTGGATGAAAAGGGCCAGGCCATCAATCTCACGCCCAACACGCAGTACCCTGTGAACCTGGGCATGGCGTGC
>NZ_BATR01000168.1 GCF_000739655.1 Verrucomicrobium sp. BvORR106
TCTCCGGCATGCTGCGGCCAGGCGTGCCCTTCTTGGAGTAGGCACTGATGCTCACCACACTGGGGAGGATGCGCTGCACGACATCCGCGTAGCTCAGAGTGAGCTGACCCGCATTTGCGATGGGTGCAGAGTCACGGGTCACCTTGTTGGCGAAGTCCGAGCTCGTCATCGTGAAGGACGGCTCCTTGGTCTCAACGGGCTTCTGCTCCTGGGCGAAAGTCAGAGCTGCGACTCCGAATACTCCAACTCCTGCAAGGGCCAGTACTTTGGGATGCTGTATTTTCATGGATTAGATTGATAAACTTACGGCCTGATCCGCCCTGCGGATGGGCATGAGTCTGCGAGCATTACAGACGACAGGACACGCTTTTTGTTGAATGTTATTTGTCGCCTTTTGTTTGAACGAACAGGTACGGCTTTTGTTTTGGCAATTCTTGCCATTCTCACGCCCGCTCCGACGGGGTCCCTGAGGCACGACCCCACGCACCACCATCGGACAAAATCCCACCCGTGGAGAACGCAGCCCTTCGGGACTCAGGAGAGACCTAGAAAGTGACGCCCTTCTGCCGGCACCAACCGGCGGCCGCAGCATTGCCCTGGCGGGCGGCCTGCTGATACCAGCGGGAAGCTTCATCCCGGTTGGTCAGCACCCCAGTCCCGTATTCCAGGCACTGAGCATACAGCATCATGCTCTCCGCGTGGCCGCGACCAGCCCCTTCCGCGAAAAGTTGCACGGCACGCTCCGCATCCGGAGAGGTACCCTGACCTCGCAAGTACAGAGCGCCCAGATTGCCACAGGCACTTGCCACCCCTGCGCCATAGGCGTCGGAACACAGCTGGAAGGCTCTGGAATCATCACGCTCCACCCCGATGCCCCGGGCATAACACACCCCCAGGAGATCTTTAGCCACCACATCGCCACCCGTAGCCGCCTTGTCCAGCAAGCCGGCCGCCTTGGCCCCATCTGGGGGCGTTCCCCACCCCTGCAGGTAGCATTCAGCCAGAGGAATGTAAGCCGCCACATCCCCGGCAGCGCTCGCCTTCTCAATCCAGACAAAACCGCTCCGCTCATCCACTGGGCCACCCTCTCCTCTCAGGTAAGCCCTGCCCATGGCCAGCATGGCCTCAGAGCTGCCTCCTTGAGCGGCGCGTTCCGCGGAACCACGTAGTTCCTTGGTGAGCTTGCCGCCGGATTTACGGAGATCCTGCAACTTGGAGATCAGGCTTGGATCCGACGCCACCGGAATGGCCATTGCAACCTCCACCGGAGGCGCACTCTTTCCGACCGCAGTTCCCGCAGGGGAAGCTCCAGCCCCAGTCGTCCCGGCAGGCGTTCCTCCGTGTTTCGCCAGTGCTTCCAGCTCCTTCACAACCGGCTTGCTAGGGGGCGGCAGACTCAACTTGGCGGACTTGCCTGTCTCCGTGGGGACAGGAAGCTCGATCTTGGCAGCCGTCGTCGCCTTTTCTTCACCTTTCGGAGCCGGAGCCGGTGCAGAGGTCTTGTCCTTGCTTCCCTGCAGCCAGACAGCCCGACCCGTGAAATGGGCCAGCGCTGCCCCTACCAGCAACGCTCCAGCCACCACCAGGGTGCACGTGACCCAGAACGGCCGCTTGGACCGCACGGACATCCAGGAACTCTCTACCGTGGAACTGCGCACACGCATGCCAGAGCGCATCGGCGGCAGGGCGAACTCCTCATCGAAGTCGTCCTCCGCCTCTTCCATCACAGATTTTTGAATCAATGCCTCAGCAAAGCCCAAAGCTGGCTGCTCCTCCTCGACTGCTGGCCGCTGCTGAGGCACAGGCATGGGAGGCGGAGGTGAGCCCCCCTTGCGAGCTGGCAGCGAGATTCCGGAGCGCGGCATCTCACGGGCGGCACCCTGAGCAGGCTCCACGCCGCTCAGTTCCGCGTGAGGCACGGTCGGCTTCGGCTGCACCAGCTCATATTTTTGGACCAGCTTCGCAAAGCGGGACAGGAATGAAGGACGAGGTGAGGGCACACCTTTGCCCGTGCGCTGCAGCTCATCTTCCAGCAGCGCGCAAACAGAGTCGGTCTGGGGAATGCCTGTCTCATGCTTGGCGGCCAATCCATCCGGCATGCCCACGAGCCAGCTGCCCAGTGCGGCCAGCCAGCCACCGTTCCAAATCGGGTGCACGCCTCCTTTGATCTGCCCCGGGAGAGGCAACAGGAGACCAGGGTCAGTCCCCCGACCGGCCATGCCATGCATGCACGGGTGCGTGCGAATGACGATGGAGAACCCAGGCCACTCGTTCAACTTTGTGTTGAGCAGGCCCGTATCCACCGGGGCCTCTTTGCCAAAACCAGTGAACAGGTAAATATCCTCCAGCCGCAGGCGATGGCAGGCCACTCCGGCCTTCTCCATCTGCTCCAGCGCAGCGTCCATGCTGGCCAGCACCACATAAACTTCTTGCGGGTCCAGCACGCCCCGGGCTTCCAGCAATTCATTCAGCGGCACCCCTTCCACCGCAGTCTCGCCCACACACTCGATCTCCTCACCGTGCTCGACAAAGACCACCGGGATGAGGTTCGGATACTTCCCCTTGGGGAGATTCTGCACCTGGCGGAGCGCCACGTCAGGAAAGTTCCCCGCGAGCCGTCTGGGTGGCAGCTGCTCCACCACCACGGTCTGGCCCGTCTTCATGTACATCCCCCGCAGCGCATACGGGTGGGCAGGAGTGAGCTTTTGACTCTGAATGCGCACCGTCTGGCTGATGCTGCGGGCCAACTCCTGGAAGTTGGCCATCATGGGCGCGAGGTAGGGCTTGGGCTTGAGCGCTGCGGAGAGCTCCCCTTCCTGCGGGGCGGCGTCCAATTTCTGCAGATCTACAATTGCCTGCTGAAGCAGTCCGGCACCCTGAAGGCTCCACGAGGCCAGCACACTGGTGAGTTGCTCCTGCAGTTCAGCACTGCGGACAGTCGCTTCATCCCCTTCGGAGGACTTTTGCAGATGCTCCCGGAGCCACGTTTGGAGAAACTGGATCTGCTGGCCCAAGGCTTTGGCATCCGCCTTCTCTGCCCCCTTCGTCAGCACGAGGCGGTAATCCGCCAGCACAGCCACCAGGCTTTGAGGCCCGGTCTGCACCAGCCGCAGACTATCCAGAGCCCGGGTTGGCAGGCTGTCCCCCAGAGGGCCGAGCCCGTCCATGACTTTCAAGACCGCAATCGCCAGCTTCACCGCCACTCGGGCAGGGAGGTCTTCCCGACGCTCCAGGTAGGCCCTCAGTGTCTCACCATCAACGCTTTCCGTGATGTAAAAGGCACTGCTGTCATCCTCACCACACTCTACCAGCCGGGCCCGCAAGGGATGCCCCTTGTCCGCGAACTGTTTGGCGCGCGATTCGAAGGCCGCATGATCCTCCACGGGATCCAGCAGCACATGGCAATGCACGAAGACCTGCCGTCGCGAATCGAAGGCGAAGACCGCCACCTGCTCGCTGGAGCGCAGGACTTCTAGGTTGGCCCCATCAGCGTCTTGGGCGATCAGGTAGTGACGGAACTGCGTAGGAGTGGCCATGCTGCTTACTTGACCCGGAATTTCATCAGGCCGGGGGCGTTTTGCAACCCCTTACTAGCAAGATACAAGCCACCGGCCGGGTCGTCCGGCCGGGGCTGGTGGAGACTCACTCCCACTCGATGCTTGCCGGGGGCTTGGTCGAGATGTCATAAAGCACCCGATTGACCCCTTTGACGGAGTTCAGGATGCGGTGCGATGTGGCGCGCAGCACTTCATGCGGCAGTTCCACCCAATCGGCCGTCATGGCATCTTCGCTCACCACGGCACGCAGGGAGATGGCCTGCTCGTAGCTGCGCTCATCGCCTTTCACCCCCACCGTTTTCACCGGAAGCAGGGCAGCATAGGCCTGCCAGGTCTTTTCATACCAGCCAGAGCGACGCAGTTCTTCGATGAAGATCGCGTCCGCATTGCGGCAGATTTCCAGGCGCTCCTCCGTCACGTCACCAGGGACGCGCACCGCCAGCCCCGGCCCGGGGAAGGGGTGACGCCAGAGGGCGCGGTGAGGGATGCCCAGCGCAGCGCCGAGGGCGCGCACTTCATCTTTGAAAAGCTCAGCGAGAGGTTCGATCACTCTCCCCTGTTCCTTGAGTTCCAGCACCCGATCCACGCGGTTGTGGTGCGTCTTGATCTTGGAGGCGATCGATCCGCTCGTAGCGCTCTCAATGACGTCGGGGTAGAGAGTGCCCTGAGCCATAAGCTCAATGTGGTCGGCGGCACCGAAGAAGACGTCCAGGAAGAGGTTGCCGATGATCTTGCGCTTGGCTTCAGGATCGGTCACGCCCTTCAGAGCGCCCAGGAACGTTTCCCGCGCATCCACCACTTCAATCGGCACGCCTACCTCAGCAAACTGGGCCTGCACTTCCTCAGATTCATTTTTGCGCAGGAGGCCGTGATCCACGAAAAGGCAGCGCTGTTTGACGCCTGCCTGGTGCAGCAGCACGGCCAGCACGGTGGAATCCACGCCGCCGGAGACACCGCAGATGACTTCCCGCCCGCCAACTTCCTGGCGGATCTTTTCAATCATCTGCTCCTTGAAGGAAGCGATGCTGAACTTGGCCAGACGGCCGGCAGCGAGGCCGAGGAAGTTGTTGAGAATCTTCGTCCCCTGGTGGGAGTGGGTGACCTCTGGGTGGAACTGGATGCCAAAGCAGGCTTCACCCCACTGGAGAGCCACCGGAATCGCATCCTGGTTCGTGGCGATGACCTGGGTGCCCTCGGGCAGGTTCTGCACCGTGTCACTGTGGCTCATCCAGATCTGGGAATCCGCAGGGATGCCCTTGAAAAGCACGTTGTCGTTGGCGATGAGGCGGGCCGGACCGTACTCACGGGTCACGCCCGGCTTCACCGTGCCGCCATGCTTGATGTTGAGCAGCTGCATCCCGTAGCAGACCCCGAGAATGGGGACCTCCAAGGCACGCAAGGCATCAAAATCCACATCTGGAGCATCGACTTCTGAGGTGCTGCGTGGTCCGCCGCTCAGGATCACTGCACCCGGCTTGTTCAGCTCCGTCAGCTGTGCAGGCGCATACAGGTGGGACACAAAACCCAGTTCGCGGACTCTCCGCACAATGAGCTGGCTATATTGCGAGCCATAGTCCAACACTGCTACTTCGCCTTCGGTCATCATAATTTTGAATAGAAGGCGGTAGTCATTCGCGCAGATAGGCGGGATGTCAAAGGCGGAAGAACGGCAATCCGCATTTGACAGGCAAGACCCGGCGTCACTCCCCTGCTCAGAGGAGCTGGTGATCCGGGGTCCGAATGACGCTTAAGGTCCGCACTGAACCGACCAGCCAGATGGCCACCAACAGGAGCACCGCCCGTTGCGGGACGCCGCGCACCGGGCTGCCGCTCCAGAGCCACCAGCCAAAAAAACAGACGCCAGTCATCAGCACGATGCCCCGCGCCGCCGCCCGCCAGTCCTGGCGCTTGAAGTCCAGCACCAGAAACATCGACGCCGCGGCCACGAACCCTAAAATGAAGAGCCTGAACCCGAGATTGTGATACCAGCGCATGCTCCACTGCTCTGGCGTCAGCCCCACGAGCTGGGGCTCAGGAGATCCCAGGAGGTACTGAAGAATCCGGAAGCGGTGGCCGGTCTCGTAGTGCGGCGGGAGCAGGTCGAACACCACCACCAGCAACAAGCCCGTGATCATCACCGCCGTCACCCCCAGCCAGTAGAGCGTGGCCCAGAACACCCAGGGCCCGCGCGCATGATGCTCCAGCGCCACACGACCGAACCACGCGAGGCAAACGCAGAACCCCAGAATGCCAGCTTTGATCCACAATCCCTCCGGCCACTTCCCTGCGTAGTCGCTCACGTAAAAGGTGAGCGGATGGAATGAGCGACCATGAACCGGATCATACGCCGCCCCATGCAAGAGCCAATGTCCGACGAAGATGAACAGACAGGCCAGACACAATGATCCCCAGAAAACTGCCGGGTGGGTGAAAATGCGACGTGCGCCATGAGCCATGCAACTGGGAGTCGCACAGGCCCAATCCGTTCAATACACGCCTCCACCCAAGTAGCATACACAGCCGACGCCTGGCCTACCCGGCCCTGACTCCCGCAGTTGTGAGGAGTCAGGGCCGCACCGCCCAAAATGCGGCATCAGGCGCGTTCGCAAAATCAGCTCCCCTACTCGCTGACCAGCGCCTCCCGCAGCACATCATCCACCGTATCCACAGGGATGATCCGCACGGTCTCACGCACCTCCGCCGGCAGTTCAGGGATGTCCTTCTCATTCAGCCTGGGAATCAGGATGGTCTTGATGCCCGCCCGGAGAGCGGCGATGGACTTCTCCTTGAGCCCGCCGATCGGCAGTGCCAGGCCACGCAGCGTCACCTCACCGGTCATCGCCACATCTTTGCTGACGGGACGCCCCGTGTAGAGCGAGGCCAGAGCCGTGAACATGGCAATGCCCGCGGAAGGTCCGTCCTTGGGAACGGCCCCGGCGGGGACGTGCACGTGCACTTCTGTCTCCTCAAACTCCTTGGGATCGATCCCCAGCTTATCTGCCCGACTCCGCACCAGGCTGAGCGCGGCGCGCACGGATTCCTTCATCACATCGCCCAGCTGCCCGGTGAGAATGAAGCCACCCTTGCCCGGATACCGCACGGCTTCGATGTGCAGGATCTCCCCACCCACCGAAGTATAGGCCAGACCCGTCACCACGCCCGGGGCACTGCTTTGCAGCCGGCTTTCCCGGCCAAATTGTGCCGCACCCAGTGCCTCTACCACCACAGCTGGAGTCACCTCCACGCGATCAGTTTCCTCCTTTGCCACCTGGGCTGCGACATGCCGCACCACCGAGGCGATCTGGCGCTCCAGATTGCGCACGCCGGCCTCGCGGGTGTAGTCTTCGATCACTGTGGAGATGGCCTCATCGGTCCACGGGCATTGCTCCGGCTTGAGCCCGTGCTCCTCCACCTGACGTCTCACAAGATAGCTCCGGCCAATGGCGAGCTTCTCGCGTTCGGTGTAGCCCGGCAGCTGCACCACCTCCATGCGATCCCGCAAGGGGGCTGGCACGGTGTCCAGCGTGTTACAGGTGGCGATGAACATCACCTGGGAGAGGTCGAACGGCAGATCCACATAGCGATCCACGAACTCGTGGTTCTGCCGCGGGTCCAGCACTTCCAGCAAGGCACTGGCAGGATCGCCGCGGAAGTCCGCCCCCATCTTGTCCAGCTCATCCAGCATGATCACCGGATTCCTCGTCCCCAGACGACGCAACTCCTGAATGAGCCGCCCAGGCATGGAGCCGATGTACGTGCGACGGTGTCCACGTATCTCCGACTCATCCCGGATGCCCCCCAAGCTGATCCGGGCAAACTTGCGCCCCAGGGAATCCGCAATGGATTGCCCTAGACTCGTCTTGCCCACGCCCGGAGGACCTAGGAAACAAAGGATCGGCCCATGCCCGGCCGGATTGAGCTTGCGCACCGCCAGATACTCGATGAGCCGGCGCTTGATCTTTTCCAGGCCGTAATGATCCCGGTCCAGGATCTCCTGAGCCTTCTTCAGGTCCACGTGTTCCTCATCCAGTTTCTGCCAGGGCAAGTCTGCGAGCGTCTCCAGGTAGTTGAGGGTAACGGAATGATCCGGGCTGGCCGCAGGCGTGATCTCGAGCTTCTTCAGCTCCTTCTTGGCCTGAGCCTTCGCCTTGTCCGGGAGCCCGGCTTCATCCAGACGGCGGCGCAGATCTTCCACCTGCTCTTCAGTCCCGCCATCTTCACCCAGCTCCTTCTGGATCGCGCGCACCTGCTCCCGCAGATAAGCCCTCTTCTGAGCCTCGGAGAACTCACTCTGCACATCCTGCCGGAGCTTGCTCTGCAGCTCGGCAATATGCAGCTGATTGTAAAGATGCCCTTGAAGCCGTGCGATGCGCCGCAGCACATCGCGCTCCTCCAGCAGGGCCTGCTGCTCCCCTACCTCCAGCCCCAGGTTCGAGGCAAGAAAGTCCGTGAGCGTCGAGGCATCATGAATGCCGTTCACAGCATTGACGGCTTCTTCGGAGGCATCCGGACGCAGCTTCAGCAGCTTGACCGCGGATTCTCGCAGGTTGGCCATGGCGGCCGCCGTGTTGTCATCGGTCGCAGGCGCGACGCTGGGCAGCACCTCCACCTCAGCGCGAAGAAAAGGCTCTGTTTGCACTGGATTTTTCACGCGGATGCGATCCTCCCCATGAACGAGGATAACCACCCCGTTCTGGGTCTGCCGCATCATGCTGATGACCTTGGCCAGCGTGCCGTGCTCATGCAGGTCAGCCGGGCCCGGTTCGTCATTGGCGGGATCTTTTTGCATCACCAGCGCCAGCATCTTGCCTTGAGGAAGACTCTCCTCCAGCAGGCGCAAGCTGCCCGCCCGGTTCACACTCAGAGGAACGACGGTGCCGGGAAAAACAATGGTATTGCGCAATGGCAGGACTGCCAGGGTCAGCGGGCTGGCGGGAGGATCTCCTGTGCGGGTCGTGCCCTCAGCGGCACCCGCATCGGGACCAGCCACATCCAGCACCGGGGCCACCGGAGCCTGGGGAGGAGAATCGTCGGGGGAGCGAGTCTCAGTTTGCATGGAAAGTAAGGGGAAAGGTGCGTTCACAGCGGGGGGTGTTCTTTTGAAATTCGTGGGAGGGGTCGCCAGGAGATCAGGCCTTGGGGAGCGAGATCCAGAGCCAACCGTTCTCCTGTCGGGCATGAGCCTCTGGCACGTTCAGATCCACGGGAAAATCGATGGTGCGCTCGAAGCTGCCGTCCGAGATCTCCATGATGAGAATACGTCCGCACGGAGGATGCCCACAGCTCGCCTCCGGAGCACTGCGTTGCCCGCGGAACACGAGGCGTTGATCGGTCAGCTCAATGAGTATTTCATCTTTGCTTACGCCAGCCAGATCCACACAGACCTCAAACTTGGAGGGATGTTCGTAAACATTGACCGACGGACACCACACAGCTGCCGGAGGTCGGAAGGCACTATGCCGGAGCTTTTCGAGCTCCGAAACCAGCTTGTCCGCCCGCGTGACAATGTGGGTGAGACGAATGCCTCGGGGCATCGTCGTCCGGACAGTGGAAACCAGCAACACCGGACGGTGGGGCTCCGGTTGATGAGGACGTGTCGAACTGGGCATGGCAGGAAGATGTGGCGCAGATGACGTGTTCATCTTGGGGCACATGCGCAGCCCCATGGATGATACGAACGTCAGCGATCGAGTGGGGGCAAACGATGTGGGAGGCAGAACGGCCAGGCAGGAACTCAATGGCCCCAGCAAAGCCGTTCAGAACTTTAGTTAACCAGGTCAGTCGCGCCACCCATGACAAACCACCCCCGATGAGGTCTGGCACCACATTCAGCTGCCGCGTGCGGAGTAGTCCGGTTGTGCCAACCGGCTTCGGGAGCGGAGGGATACGTTCACCATCATTCATCCGGCAAATCAACGCAATGGACTCAGGCCGTAGATGGCTCCGGCGACTGAACGGCTGGGACAGCCGAACTACGTCCAGCAAGGCAGCTCACAACTTCAGTTCATCAGCCGTTCTGTAGTGAACTCCAAGCACCGAGCTGAAGCTCTCAACTACTTTACTCAGCCAAAACTCGTCATCCTTGATCGGGCATCCGCCTCCCTGGATGGACACGCACACTTCACTTTGACACTCCGTCGCCAAACATGTTAGCCTGACCTTTTCCGCCAAACTCCCGTTTGCTCAGCCCAGGCCGCTCGCCACCGCGCTGAATCTGAATTCGCAAAATCCGCCTTCAATTCCCCCCCCTCACTTCCCGAACCGCTTCCCATGAAATCCACGCTTCACTCGTTGTTCATCGTCCCGGTGCTCCTCGCCACAGCACCCCTCGGCCAACTCAAAGCCCAGGATTCCTCCGCATCACCCAACCGTCGTCCCGCCTCGGCCATCAAAGTGGTGCAACCGGACGGCTCCAAACAGGAGGTCAAACTGCCCGCACGTGAACTCCTTGCTACCGATGGCAGCCTGACGCTCTACCCAGGAGATGAAGTTCATCTGGAGTTCGAGGAAAAGAACGGAAAGCTGACCACCCCCAAAGTGGTCGCCTCGGGTGCCGCACCGGACCGCACAATCACCTTCAAAATGACCCAGCAGAAGGAGATGACCCTGCTCACACGCACCACCAAGATCCAGCAGACGGTGGCGATGGATTGCGGAAATCGCAGCGGCAAACGTGAAGTGTATTCCAGCACCAATCTGCGCCCCACGGAAAAGGGCCTGGCATCATTCGACAGCTGGCCTGGCTCCGTCTGGTCCATCAAGCTGACCAACATCGAGGTCAGTGACCGCTCCGCGCAGGAAGTCTATATGGAGAAGGTGAAGAAGAACCGGTAGGAACGTGGCCGCAACATGCGGATATCTGGTGAAACACTGTGAAAGCCTTTGGGTTCAGTCTCTTGTTGGTCTGGTTCGCGATCCTGGCAGGTGTAGGTGAAGCGGTCTGGCTTAGCGTGGTGGTGCTATGGATGGTCTATCCGCTCATCTGCAGAATGTCCACCGCAGTCATCGGATTGTCCATGGTCACCGGCGCTTCCATCATCTTGGCGCACTCGACAGGGTTCAAGCTTTGTGGGCGTCCCGCCATCTTCAACAATCGGCCCATTACGCAAAAAGGATCCTGGACCTTCCACCACGTGGAGTCGCCCAATCTTCTGGTCGCCACGGATGGATCAAAGCATGCCGTGCCCGGCATCGCCTTCATGCCGGACACTCCTGAGATGGAGCTCGAGGCAATGGAGCGCGACGATCCCGATCATCGCTCAGCCTTTGCAGCGAGTCGTCGGCCGTTTCGCTTTGCGGCCGATCCCAGCTCTCCTGGTGGCTACTTGGCAGAAGTCAGAATCGAGTATTCCTGCGGGAACACTTTCTTTCCAGAACACCTGCTGCCCCGCCGCCTTCCCTCTCACCGAGTACGAGATGTCACCAAGGCGTTGCGGAACTACGTTCAAGTCCCCTACACCTCAGAGAGCGGCGCCTGGGAAGTGAGCGTATCGAGGGCTTCAACGGGGCCTAGGCCAAGCGGATCAGAGGCGCATTAATGGATCAAACCCGGACTAGCCGCAGGCGGAGGGGCGAGCTTATTGACAAAAACCAGCGTTGCTGCGACCCTAGTCATCTATGGGCGAGATCGGTCTGATTCTCGGCGAATTGTTCATGCTGATCATCGAGGCGACCTGGTGGGCCTCGGTCCTTTTCTACTATGGACTGATATCTATTTTCAGTGCCCGCCATCGAGAGAAACTCAAGCAGCATTGGCGTCGTTCCACCGTCAGCAAGATCACCCTGGTGCTCTACACAGGTGTCGGCTTGGTATGGGTTTCAGCCGTGGGATGGTACTGGATCCATATTCTGACGCCCCAGCCTGAACCAGAATCTGACGGAAATACCCTCACTCTTGTGAATAAGGCTGTCACACCTGAAGACCGCAAAGCTTTGCTCAATACCGACAAGGTGGAAGATTTGGCGATGGAAGGGGCTAGGGTGGCCATCGACAAGTTCAAGTCGACCTGGAAGTTCCGTTCATCGAACCAGGAGGCTAAGGAGGATGCCAAGGTTTCGAAGGAAGCTGCGGCGCAGCAAGGGAGTGAGTGATGTCCGTGGCAGGCTCAGCGTCACGCAGGCTTCCCACCCTGTTTCAGCTATCAGGCCATAGGAAATCACAAGAGCCGCCAAAGCGGCGTCGAGCCGCACGCACTCCAAGACGCTGCCGCGTTGGGTGAACATGCCAGATGAAGCATCCTTGGCTCCAATGTGTGCGAGTGTCGCGAAGCGTCTTGGAGTGCGTGCGGCTCGACGCCGCTTTCGCCTGATGGAGACAGGTCCCCGCAGCCCTTGATGAATGCCAGCAGAGTTCGCCCCCCTGCACCATCAAGACTCCCGAACGACCATCCCGAAATTGACTCCATCCGTCATTTGGCCGAGATGGCCTACTGCTCCGCAGTAGAAATCACCGAACCTCATACCATGGGTAGTCCTCGCTCCGCTCGGCCGCCCCATGGCTACGGATTGGCGAACCCTTCGGGTTCATGAGCCAACTCGCGCAAAAATTGACGCACTGACGCACTGACGCACTGACGCACTGACGCACTGACGCACTGACGCACTGACGCACTGACGCACTGACGCACTGACGCACTGACGCACTGACGCACTGACGCACTGACGCACTGACGCACTGACGCACTGACCTACCGGTTTACTGAATCACTGATTTACTGTTTCACCGACTCACCGTCCGCCCGCACCACCTTCAGCACATCCGCCGCCTGCTCCACGGTGGAGGCCTTGGCGTCGTGCCAGATGACCTTGCCATCTTTGACCAGGAACGCCTGACGCGTGGCCATGCCCACCAGAGGAATTTTCTTCACGCCGAACTCCTTCAGAATCTTCCCGTCTGGATCGGCCAGCAGAGTGAAAGGGAGATTGTATTTCTTCTCAAACTTCTTCTGCGCCTCCACGCCATCCGTGCTGACGCCCACGACCTGAATGCCGGCCTTGGTGAGATCTGTATAAGCATCCCGCAGGCTGCAGGCTTGCGCCGTGCAGCCCGGGGTGTCGGCTTTGGGGTAAAAATAGACGAGCGTCAGCCCCTTGAGATAGAGGTCCTCCAGTTTGACGGTTTTGCCGTTCTGATCCTGGGCCTCCACCTTGGGGGCGACGTAGGGATCGACGAGCTTGCCTTCGCTGGCGTGGGTAAAGAGGGTGGAAAACAGTCCCATGGCGACAATCAGGGTGATGAGGATCAGGAGGGGCTTCTTGAATTTCATGACCTCAAACTGGAAAAAGCGGATCAAACAGATCGCGGGTTCAGCGGATGTTACGCGCGCCAAATGCGAATTGGATTCAATCGCTGCACCCGTCACCCAAACAAAAACCCCGTGTCCCTCTGCGGAACACGGGGTTAAAGAGACTGCTGCGAGGTCGCTTACTTGGCCTCTTCCACGGCCTTGAGTGCGTCTTCGGCCTGTTTCTCGGTGGCGGCGGCGGGGTCATGCCACACCACTTTGCCGTCCTTCACGAGGAAGGCTTCGCGGGAGGCCATGCCGTTGGGGCGCTTGGCGACCTTGAAAGCATCAATGACCTTGCCGTCTTTGTCAGCGATCAGCTGGAAGGGGAAGGTGTACTTTTCCGAGAAGGCTTTCTGGGCCTCCACGGTGTCCGCGCTCACGCCGACGATTTTGACACCTTTCTTGGCCAGTTCGGCATTTCCATCACGAAGGCTGCAGCCCTGCTTGGTGCAGCCCGGGGTGTCCGCCTTCGGGTAGAAGTACACGAGCACGAACTTGTTGTCCTTGTACAGGTCAGCAAACTTGACGGCTTTGCCCGTCTGGTCGGTGCCTTCGATGGCGGGAGCGGCGTAGGGTGGGTCAACTTTCACAGCTTTGGGTCCGGCGATGACGCTGGCGGCGGCCAGCAGGGTAAGAGAAAAAACGGCGGCGATGGATTTCTTCATGGCGGGAGCAAAACGCGAAAGCCCCCGGCAGTCTAGCAAGAATGGGAGTGTCGCCTTCAGTTCGCCAAAATTCACCCTGCCGCGGCTGCCTGGAGATGTCCCCGGATCCAAAATTTCCCCACCCGCACTCTCAACCTGAGGTATAGGAACCTCTCTCTCCTGCTTCCTCCCCTTTCATGCCCGCTTCCACCGCGATCATAGTTTACCCGGCCATCGCCGCATTGATGTACGTGTTCAGCGCGTTGCTGTTCAAGCGATCCAGCGAATCCGGGGTGGGCCTGTGGCGGACCACGTTTGTGGCCAACCAGATTGTCGGCCTTCTCTTTGCACTCCTCTGGCTGCTGGGCGGCCGGGAGGTGACTTGGGACATTCTCTGGCAGCCGGGGGTCATCGCACTCTGTCTGTTCATCGGCCAACTCTCCCAGTTCCTCGCGCTTGAAAAAGGTGACGTCTCTGTCGCCGTGCCAATCTTCGGACTCAAGGTGGTGCTGGTCGCCGTCTTCACTCCGCTCGTTGTCGGCATCCCGGTATCCCTGTTGCTCTGGATCGCCGCGTTCCTCAGCGTGGCGGGCATCACTCTGCTGAACAAAAAGCACGAAGGCAAACGTCCCAAGAACATCGGCATCACGCTCATGGCAGGCGGTGTGGGCGCGGTGAGCTTTGCGCTCTTCGACGTGCTGGTGCAGAAATGGGGCCCTCAGTGGGGTGTGGGGCGCCTGCTGCCCTTGATCTTTGGCATGAATGCCGTCCTCTCCTTCAGCCTCATCCTTCTCTTCAAAGCACCGTTGCGCGAGATTCCCAAAACCGCATGGAAGTGGCTCTGCGGAGGCTCCATGCTCCTGGGCACCCAGAGCATCATCTTTGTCAGCACCGTCGCGATCTACGGTCGCGCCACGGCGGCGAACATCATCTACGCCTCGCGAGGTCTCCTCAGCGTAGCCCTGGTCTGGCTCATCGGCCACTGGTTCGCCAATCAGGAGCAGAATCTGGGAGGCAAAGTACTGGCCTGGAGAATGGCGGGAGCGGCCCTCATGATGACGGCAATCGTGCTGGTGGTGGTGGGATAGGCCATCCATCCCAGCACAGAATTTGGGGGTAAATAGTTTGGGGGCTATGAGAAGGCTGCGAGCAGCTTTCCCATAACCCCCGGTTCAGAGACTTTTAACTCTCAACTTTTAACTTTTCACTGCTCTACTTGAACATCGGATCTTCCTTGTTCCCCTTGCTCAGCAGGTAAGCCAGCAGGTCGAGGATGTCGTTCTTATTCAGGGTGCTGAGCAGGCCCGGAGGCATCATGGACACCTTGGACTGGTCCATGCTCTTGATCAGCTTGCGATCCACCCGCTGGAGCGCGTTGGGGTCCATCATGTTGATGTTCAGCGTGATGGTATCGCCCGCCAGGTTCATGATGCGGCCGTACACCTTGCTGTCGTCATTGAGCGTGACTTCCAGCTGGCCGTACTGGTCGCTGATTTCCTTGCTCGGCTCGATGATGTGCACGAGCAGATCCCGCGGGCTGTACTTGCCCGCCACGCTCGTGAGATCGGGCCCGATAGCGCCGCCTTCCTGACCGAAGCGATGGCAGGCGAAGCAAGTGGCCTGGCCGAACATGTTGCGGCCGTTGACGAAGTTACGTCCGCCTTCGAGACCAGCTCCGAGCAGGCCTTCGATGTCCTCCACCGTGTAGTTCTTCACGAAGGATTTGAGGGCGAAGGTGAACTGCGGGGCCTTCACATCCGGCTTGGCTTCAAGGATGGGCTTGAGCGCAACCTTCTCTGCATCCGTCAGTCCAGCCTCGGCATCCTTCCGGATGTCCTGCATGAAGAGGTCGAAGCTGGCACCACCCTTGTAGGTGGGGGCGCGCAGGCACACCCACTTGAAGTAGCGCTCACGCAGTTCCGGCGTCCAGCCGTTCTTGGCAAAGCGCAGGCTCTGGGCCAGGGAGATCTGCTCCTCCTGGGTGGGGGCGTTTTCCAGAATCGGAATGGCCTTGGCCACGAAAGCGCTGTCACCGAGGAAGGTGAGCACATTCACGAGGTCCACATCCAGCCAGGGCTCACTGGTGGGGAAAACTGAGGAGAGCCGGGCGATGGCCTTCGCACGCACACCATCCGCAGGCTCGCCGAAGCGGGCGAAGGCCAGCATGTGCACCCGCACATAAAGCTCGCGGTCGGCCCCTTTGAGGTCGGCGAACTTGATGCGGTCCAGCGCGTTCATGATTGGCTCATAGAGGGCCTGGTCCCCGTTCGAAGCGCGGCTCAGAGCCATAAGGGCCATGAGAGAAGCCCGCGGAGAGGTCTCGGCCAAGGCCTTGTCCTTCCAGGTGGCCAGAGGCTGGTGCTCCACCGCGATGCGGGCAGCAAAGCGGATGAGACGGTCGGCATGGCCCAGCTGCGGCCAGGCCGCCGCCAACGCCTGGGGGTCCTCCTTGCCGTGGAAGACTTCCAGACTGCGGCGCAGTTCGTGGAGTTGTTTCTCCTCACCCTCAAGCTTCAGCGGTGCCGCGGCCGTGCTTTCCTTGCCCGTGTAGGTCACGCGGTAGAGCCCGCTCTGCACGCGGCGTCCGCCAATCGTGATGTACAGCGCTCCGTCCTTGGGCGAAACGGCGAGATCGGTGAGCGGCAGCGGATTGGCACTCATAAACTCCTCGAACTCCGCCTTGTACCCGGCGCCTTGAGGCTTCAGGTGCACGGCATAGAGTTTGCCGTAGCTCCAGTCAGCGGCAAAGAGCGCCTCCTGATATTTGGCCGGGAACTTGGCCCCATAACCGAAAGCCACGCCGGTGGGCGAACCGGGACCGATGTCCGTCACGGGTGGGAGACTGTCCTCCCAGCGCACGGGCCACTTCTTGGAAAGGGAGCGCCAGCCGAACTCGCCGCCGCTCTGCGCCATGCAGATACGAGTGGGCCGGTACCAGGGGACACTGAAGTCCCACTCCATGTCCGCGTCATAGGTGAAGAGATCCCCCTGGCGGTTGAAGGCGGCATCGTACTCGTTGCGGAAACCGGTGGTGATCAGTTCCCAGGTCTTGCCATCGGGATCGGTCTTGGCCACCCAGCCACCTGGGGCCATGACATCACGCATGAAACCACGCCCGATGAGGGGAGGCAGCAGCACGTCCTCCGCCCAGTGACGGGGCACCCGGCTGCTGTTCATCTCCGTGATGGGCGTCTGGTTGCCCACGATGCAATAGAGGGACTTGCCATCCGGCCCCAGCACCACGGCATGCGGGCCGTGTTCGCCGCCTTTGTTCGGGAAAGCGCGGAGCTGCTCCACCTTGTCGAACTTGTCATCCTTGTCCGTATCGCTGATCCGGTAGAGACCGCGGGGAAACTTGTCCGAGTTCGTGATCGCGTAGAGGTGGCCAAAGGCAAAGAGCAGCCCTTGAGCCTCGCCGATCTCGGCGGCGATTTCCTCGATCTTCGTGTCCTCGGGCTTGCCGCCCAGGGCCGGCGGGGTCACGCGGTAGAGCTTGCCATACTGGTCGCTCACGATGAGGCGGCCTTTGTCATCAAAAGTGTTCGCCACCCAGGAGCCCTGAGTCTTCAGCGGCACGCTGTAGAGCAGTTCCGCCTTGAAGCCTTCCTTGAGCTTGATGTCCTTTACCGCGGTGGCCTCAGGCTCCTTCAGGTTGGCGGCTGCGGCCAGGCTCTTTTCATTAAGCTTGGCCCAGGGACCACCGCCCAGTGGAGCGAGCGCGACGGCGGGCTTCCAGTCTTTGTCGTCGAACTTGACCTGCTCCCAGCCGGCCGGTGCGGTCTCGCTGGCTTTCCAGGTCGCGTCGGTGACGATCTCCGTCTGCCCCTTGTTGCGGGTCTCAATGATGAGCTTCACCAGCACGGCGCCCTTGTTGCCGCCACGGTTGGTTCCTGTCACCGCCAGCACGTTCTGACCTTTGACCACGGCGTCACTGACCTCTTTCACCTGCACCTTGTCCCAGCCTTGGCCGGTCAGCACGGGTTTGCCATTGATCAGGACGGTCAACTCATCGTCACCGGTGGCCTGCAGGCGCACAGTGTCGCTCTGCTGAACGTTGAAAGTTTTGCGGAGGTACACCGTCTGGTCGGGCTTCGCCTCGGCGGCGGACCAGATCCACTGGGGCGTCTCGGCCAGCGCCGTGAAAGCGGCGAGACTGAGCGCGGCCGTGGCGGCGAGGGGGATGGTAAGGCGTCGGTAAAGTGAAGGCATGATGGTAGCTTAACGGGACGGAGAAAACTGAGGAAAGCTTAACGCGTACATCAGGAAGGGAATTTCAGTTGTGACGTGATCGCGGGACAACCGGGCCACCTGCGGCAGAGACCGGGGGCGCGATACCTGCTCGGGAAAACTCAGTACTCTCCCGGTGCAGCCACCGATAAACTGATTTACAGATTCACCGGACCACTGAGTTACCTCCATGCACTCGCACCCTCCTCCGCACCGGAATTCCCACGGCCCTACGGGGGTCTGCCAGGCGACCCAGAAGACCTTACCGCACTCGGAATTGGTCCCCCTGGATGCCCTCCGGCCTACCATCGCGAGGCGAATCTCCACCCAGTATCCGGACTTGAAGCCTGGCTCATTCGTCTCTCATGAGGTGCTGAATGCGGCCCGGCTCGACTACGTGCGTGATGCCCTGAAGGATCAGTTGGGAGAGCTAACCCACTTGGATGAGGAGGTGGTGGACAGCCTGCACAAACACGAAGTGCTGAGCGCCCGCCCCCTGGACGAGACCGAGGAGAAAGAGTCCAGCTTCGGCGCCCGTCTGGCCGACCGCATTGCCAGCTTCGGCGGGAGCTGGACGTTCATCCTCACGTTTGGTGGATTCCTCATCCTCTGGATCACAGTGAATGCGTGGTTCCTGGCGACGCGGGCGTTCGATCCCTATCCCTTCATCTTGCTGAACCTCATCCTCTCCTGCCTCGCCGCCATGCAGGCGCCAGTCATCATGATGAGCCAGAACCGGCAGGAGACCCGGGACAGACGACGGGCGGAGAATGACTACAAGATCAACCTAAAGTCCGAGCTCGAGATCCGTCACCTGCACGAGAAGGTGGATTACCTCCTGCACCAGCAAGCCACACGCTTGCTCGAGATCCAGGAGATCCAGCTCGACCTGATGCGTGAACTTGCCCAAGGGAAAAGTGAGGGGGGAGCGCGGACACCCCGAAAAGGTGAGGATACGAATCACGTTTAGGTCCCTCCCAGCTTTCCCCCGGGCAGGGTGGCCGTTTTTTCACTATTGCTAGACTGTCCTCGGGCAGTTCTATTCGCCTGACTCCTTCCGCTTCCGTCCTCCTGACTGGTCCCATGATGCCCTCCGTGCTTCGCCGGCTGCTGCCGGTCCTTCTGCCATACCTTTATCTCACCTGCCTGGCTCTCCCCGTCCCCGCTCAGGACGAACCCGTCGCGGAGGATGACGTCCCCATTCCCCGGGCCGAGATCAAACTGGCCCACGCCACGGCCTCAGCCCGCCTGTATGAGCCGGACGAGCGCCCTCCCGTGGCCGTCATGGTCTTTGGGTCCGGGGATGGCGGCTGGTCTGCATGGGAGGATGCCGTAAGCCATTGGCTGCGAGATGCCGGGATCTACGTGATCGGGCTGGATCTGCGTGAGTATGCCGCCAAGGACTACACGGCAGAACTCCTGGGCAAAGACATGGCCACGCTCGCCGCGGAAGCTGCGACCCGCGGCGGCGGAGATGCCAGCACCCCGGTGATCTACGCCGGCTGGAGCATGGGGGCGGTGCAGGCGGTCCCTGCTGCCGCCTGGAAGGAACGCCCTGCCGGACTGAAGGGCCTCATCATGCTCAGTGCCGACAGTCGCGGACGCTTTGGTCTGAGAGCTTCAGATGAACTCGGCGTCACCCCCACCGGGCCGGGCACCTTTAATCTGGCTGACTTCACCGCGGGCATGGCGGGACTGCGGGTCGCGCAGTTCCACGGTGGGGCCGATTTCATGGCGTCCACCGCCTGGATTCAGGGGCTGAAGACACCGCATGAACTCTATGTGATCAGCGGTGCCAATCACGGATTCGACGGGCCGGCCGACGAGTTTGCCGAGGATCTCCTGCGCGGTGTGCATTGGGTGCTGGGAGATGACAGCGCGGCCGCCCCCCCACCGGAAGATGAGCTCCCCTTTGGCCTTTCCCCTCTCTGGCCTGGGGCGGCGTTGGCCATTGGTCTCTCCATATTCTTCCTCGTCTCGAAGAAGCACTCTATCTCAGTCCTGGTCTGGGCGGTCACGCTCATGGGGCTGGTGGACCTGCTGGAAGCCCTCTTCCAAAAACCGCCCGCGGTGCTGGCTTGGATGGAACAATGGGTGCCGCTGGGGGTGACGGAGAAGAGCCGCTTGCTGCTGCTCCTCTCTGGTCTGGCGCTCCTGTCCCTCGCCCGCGGTCTACGTCGCCGGAAGCATCTGGCCTGGCTGCTCGTGCTGGCGCTGTTGAGTGTGTCCGTTGTGTTGCATCTGTCGCGGGCGTTCGACTGGCACCACGCCCTGGCGGCGGCCATTCTGCTCATCCCTCTGGTCAGATGGCGTCAGGACTTTGTGGCGCGATCTGATGCCCCCTCGGTGCGTATCGCCGGGCTTGTCGCCTTCTCCCTGGCGCTGGGCCTCACGATCTACGGCACCATCGGCATCCGGCAGTACAGCGAGTCCGGCAAGGTCGGAGCAGCGCTCTCCTGGGCAGACTGCCTGCATGGGGCCGGGGCGGCCGTGTTCATGCAGAAATCCGAGCTGGATCATGACGGGGGCCGTGAGGTGCGAGGCTTCCTGGCCACCCTGCGGACAGGCAGCCTGCTGAGCTCCATGCTGGTGCTGGCCCTGCTGTTGCGACCGGTGCTGGCGAAACGCCACCCCGAAGCCACGGGGGACGAACGTGAGCGCATGGCGAAGATCATCGCGGAACACGGGCAGGACCCGATGGACAACTTCGCCCTCCTGCCGGACAAGCGCTGCTTCTTCACCCGGGACGGCAAGGGGCTGGTGGCCTATGCACTATGGCGAAAATATGCCGTGGCCCTGGCCGACCCCATCTGTGCACCGGAAAACCGCGCCTCAGCGGTGGCAGAGTTCCGCGCCTTCTGCCGCAACCAGGACTGGCAGCCGATCTTCTACTGTGTCCACGTCTCGAACCGGCCCCTCTATGAGGAGGAGAACTTCGTCACTTTCAAGGTGGGTGAGGATGCACGGCTGGATGTGGCAGAGTTCAAGCTGGAGGGAGGTAAGTTCCAAAACCTGCGCACGGCGCGGAACAAGGCGCGCAAAGGCGGCCTCACGTTCCAGTGGTATGACGGCAGCCCGCAGATCGATCATGGCCTCGAAGCCCAGCTCACGCTGATCTCCCAGGAGTGGCTGGCCCACAAACATGGTGGCGAGATGACCTTCGACCTGGGTGCCTTCAGCATCGAGAGCATTCGCAAACATGGCGTGGCCATCGTGCGAAATCCCGAGGGCCGGATCGAAACTTTTGCCACGTGGCTCCCCTACAATCAGGGCAACGGACGCTGCCTGGACCTCATGCGCGGCCGTGCCGAGGCCCGGGACGTGCTGGACTTCCTCATTGTGGAAGCCATCGACCACTTCAAGGCCCAGGGAGTGCAGGAAGTCAGCCTCGGGAACGCGCCGCTCGCGAACATCAACGCTGGCGACGGGCAGGCTCTGGAGTGCCGGAAAGAACGCGCGGTGCAGTTTCTCTTCGACAACTTCGACAAGTTCTACGGGTACAAGAGCCTCTTCAACTTCAAGAAGAAGTACCAGCCCGAGTGGCAGGGCCGCTACCTCGCCTACCCTCCTGGCGTGGGCCTGGCCATGGCGGGCCTGGCCATCGCAGGGGTGCATTTGCCGAAAGGCTTCGTGGGGCTCGTCAGGTCCTAGGCGGAACGAGGAAACTCGGCAAGCCTTCCACCGCATCCACCCGGGTGCGGTGGCGTGCTCCCCTTGTGCAGCGTGCTCAGCCATCGGGCCATAGTGGAGAACCCGCCACAACCGCACTGCGCATTTCGTACGATCCTTTGTTAGAAAGACGAGGAAGCAACCCGTCCTCACCACAGGCCATGATCACCCCCGATCAGCTCGACGCCTTTCGTGCAGGCCTGCAGCGGTGCGAAGGCTACACCACTCTCAACATGCTGGAAGATGCGGAGAGAGAACTGCTGCAACTGCCTGCGGAACTACGACTGACCCTTCCCTACCTGATGGTCAGCATGAATTTCTTCATCCACTGCGAGCAGTGGGACATGGCCACCAAGATCGGTGCCTGCATCCTCGAAACCTGGCCCGGCTGTGATGACGTGCGCCGACTGGCGATGCAGTGCTACGTGCGGGACGGATGCCGCGGCGATCTGCCGCCATCGCTACTCCGCAGTCCGGGCACTCCCCGGCAGGTGATCCGGCCACGGAGAAACTTCGGACGGAACTGAGGTCTCGCCCAAAACAAAAAGGGGGCACCGCTCTTGGCGATGCCCCCTTATTAAACTGGATCTGCCAAGGCTTAGGCGATCGGCACGCTCACCCAGAAGGTGGTGGTGTTCTCCTGTGAGTTCACCCCCAGGCGGATGTTCATCTGGTGACAGAGCATCGCGGCGATGGTGAGGCCGAGGCCGAGATGGTTGCTATTCTTCGTGCCCGTGAAGGGGCGGTACACTTCGGTCTGCTTCTCAGGGGAAATGGAAGATCCGGTGTTGCTGATGAGGATGTCCACCCGACGCTCGCTCGCGGGGGAGATCACGCCCGGGCCATGCACCTGCATGAGGGCGCGTCCCCCGGTGCGCTGGACGGATTCAGCCGCGTTCTTGAGGATTTCCACCAGCAGTTCCTTCAGCTTGGTGGGGTCCACCAGAACGGGGGGCAGTCCCGGGGACAACTCCAGATCAAACGCGACGCCGTTCTTAGAGAAAGGATCCTGGAAGGAGGCTCCTACCACGGCGATGTACTCATTCAGATTGAGCGGCTGCAGCGTCACCTTCGCACATCCGCCTGCGGCGCGGATGCGCTCGCTGAGGCCTGAGATGTTGACGGAGGCTTCTTTGATATGCTGCATGTTCTCCATCACCCCCGGGTCCAGATCATCATTCATCAGAATGAGACTGCTGAAGCCCTGGATGATGGCCAGCATGTTGTTGAGCTTGTGGGTCAACCCCCTGAGCAGCTCCTGGTGATAGCCGTCGGCCGACTGTGGCCCAAGATTGAGGTTCGTGGGGTAAACGAACTGCATGGATTGCCCCGGTGAAGCATCTGTGGCCATCGTGAATACGAATTGAAATTAATTAACAATACCTGAATGTCCACATCTTATTCACATTTCCCAAGAGGTACACAAGACATTCAATGTGAAGCACTTTTATCCCGCGATGGCGTCACTGCCACCAGGACTGTCAACATCCAGCTCGCGAACGCGTTTGCGGTCCCGCTCGCTCTGCACGGCCTGACGAAGCTTCTCCCTCACATCCTCCGCTCCGGCGATGGCTTTCAGGTCCAGCTCCGGGGTGGTGGCGTCTGAGGTGATGATAGACAGATTGCCCAGCCCAAACATCCGCAGAATGAACGGCTGCTCCAGGCTGTAGTCCTTCACGCGGTAGAGTTCGAGTTCATCCAACCGGCGATTCAGGATGCCGCTCGTCTTGCGAAGGCGCTGGGTGGTGAGTTCGTAGTGGGTGGTCTTAGTCACCCACCAGCGTGCGATCCACAGGCCAAGCGGAAGCACAATGCCTGCTATGGAGAGCCCTCCGGTGAAGGGAAGGGCCACGAGGCAGCCGATGGCGAGTAGAATGCAGAAAAGATAGAACCAAAAATGCACCCACTGGGAGGAGTGCCCCTTCCACAGGGTGGATTCAGCCGGTGCGGACGGATGAGAGCGGTCGTCGGTAGGCATGTTGTTGGGCAAATGTTGTTTGCTACAACAAAGCATAGCGCAGAATGCCGCCCACCGCCAAGTGAAGCGTTGATGAAATCACCCGCAGCGCTGGGCATTCATCCTTGATGGTTCACGCCGCCCAGAGACCGAGCCCTCACACGGCGTCGACAAAGTCACCTTTGCGGAAGGCCTCCCGTGCATGCCAAGGCATGCTCGGGAGGTTGTCCCAGTGAGCGGGACACTCCGGTGCAATCACACGCCGGGTGGCTGAAGCTTCTCTGTACGCCAGGCTTCGAACTGCTCCTTGCTTGTGCGAAAACGGGCGCCGCAGCGGGGGCAGGTCATGGTGAGCACCTCTTCGCCGCCGAAGGCGTGACTGAGGTCGTCATCGGAGAGCTTCGCGAGCACCGGATAGAGCCGCTCCACGTTGCACCCGCAGTGCCAAACGTAGAGCCGCGTTTCCAGCAGGCTCAGCGTCTCCGTTTTGTCCAGCTCCCTGACAGATTCATCCGTCAGGGAGGCCAGCCACTCCTCATCACAGTCCGGTTGCGCCGAGACCATGACAATGTCCTCCTCCGCGTGGCGGAAGAGGCGCGTGGTGCGCTGCTCGCTCTGCGTGTAGAAGGTCTCGACGGCCTTGAAGACATCGCGACCGGCAAAGTCCACCATGCTCTGGCGGGAGGCTTTTCCCTGGGTCGCCGTCTGCGCGATAAAGATGTTTTTCCCGAAATCCCTAACGTCCTCAGTGAAGACCCGGCCCGCGACCCGGCCCGGACGCGAGCCTCCGGTGACAAAGACGTTGACGAGCGGGGTGTCGAAATTGAGCGTCCAGCCGCACGTTTCATCCTGAGGCCGGGAGGCGAGGTGCAGAGTGAGGGCTGCGAGCGCCTCCTTGAGCAGGAGATCGTTGACGTTGGAGTACTTCAACTCGTGCTCGGCACGGTGGAGGTAATAGTCGATGTACAGGGGCTCAAAGTCGGCTCTGGCCACAAGCGCGTTGCGTCCGCGCACAAAATAAGTGCGGACCTCGAGCGGGCTGGCTTCGGTGTCTGTCATGGCTTCTGATCTGAGATTCAGGATGAATGAGGGGGGTTGGGGACATAGCAGAAGCAAGCCCCCGGAGGAAACGCAAACTGCGTCCCCAAAATCTTACTGCGGGAGGCGTGCCATCTAGTATGGTCTTTCTTTCTTACGCCTCCCGAGCGACTTATGAATCGTCGTCACTTCCTCAATTTCATCACCGCCTCCGCCACGCTCCAGGGCATGACGCAGACGGGACTGGCCCAGGATGCTGGTGCGGCCCCCGCCGCTGAAGCGCTGCCGCCGGTGCGCGCCCTCACTCAGGGGCCCAAATTCCACTGGTTCGCGTATTACGACAAGCTCCAGTTCGATCCCACGGACCGCTACATCCTGAGCAATCAGGTGGACTTTGAAGGCCGCACGCCGGGACCGGACGATGTGCTGCGCGTGGGGATGATCGACACCGCTGACGGCGACAAGTGGATCGAGCTGGGCACCTCCACCGCCTGGGGTTGGCAACAGGGATGCATGCTCCAGTGGCTGCCCGGCAGCCAGAGCAAGATCATCTGGAACGATCGCGACAAGGAAAACCAGCGCTATGTCAGCCACATCCTGGATGTGAAGACGGGAGAAAAGCGTACCCTGCCCCTCCCGATCTACACCATCAGTCCGGATGGCAAGTGGGCGGTGACTCCCGATTTTGCCCGCATTGATTACTGCCGCAGTGGCTATGGCTACAGCGGCATCCCTGACCCGTCCTCAAACGAGAAAGCGCCAGCCAAAAGCGGCATCTGGCGCATGAATCTGGAGACGGGCGAGCACCAGCTCATCTTTTCCATCGCGGATGCAGTCGCCATCCCTCACCCGGAACTGGACCTCACCCAGTTTTGGAACTGGTTCAATCACCTCCTCATTTCACCCGATGGCAAGCGCCTCATCTTCCTGCACCGCTGGCGGGAGCGGGTGGACATCCCCCGCGAGCAGAAGGCGGGCGGGTTCAAGACCCGCATGTTCACGATCAATCTGGATGGTTCAGAGCCCTATGTGCTGGAGCCCAGCGGCGTGGTGAGCCACTTCATCTGGCGGGATCCGGACCACCTCGTGGCCTGGGCCAAGCCCGCCGCAGAGCCCGAGGCGAGGGTGATCGTGTACAAAGACAAGACCCGGGAGTACACCAAGCTCGGAGCGGACAAGATCACCGTGGACGGACACATGACCTACCTGCCCCACCACAACAACGAGTGGCTCCTGTGCGACACCTACCCTGACCCGGTGCGTCGGCTGCAGACGCCCTTCCTCTATCACATCCCCACGGACCGCCGCATCCTTCTGGGTCAGTTCTTTGAACCCCGCGAGTACAAAGGCGAGTTCCGTTGTGACACCCACCCCCGCGCCAGCAACGACGGGAAGAAGGTCGTCATCGACTCCGTTCACGGGGGCAACGGCCGTCAGATGTACCTGATTGACGTATCAGGGATCAAGTAAACTGCATCTTTTTCAGCGCGAGCCGGGAGCAGGTCGATCTGACCGCTCCCTTGGCATTTTTATTGGCGACAGCATGGAATTCCCCTGCTGCCCGCGGCTCAAGATGCCTGCCACATAGAGAATTTCCGTTTGGCAGAGTCGGAACTTCCCTTAGACTAAGCCAAACCCCTATGGAAAGCGATGTTTCAGACACCGCGATACCGTGATGCTCTGTCCATCCCGGCACCCCCCGCGATCTCTGCCTCCGCCATGGGTTGGCTTGCCTGATAGATGAAAAAGAACCGCTGGCGTTTCATTCTTCTCACCTCCTGGATCCTGTTTTCCGTCGCTTTCCTCCTGCGGGAGGTGCTGCTCCGCATCAGCAGTGTGGATGACAAGAGCCTGCTGCCTTGGGCATTGACCCACTCTCCCAGCCATTGGGCCATCATGCTGACGCTCGGCACCCTGGCCTACGCCATGTTCATTTTTGCCCCGCTGCAACTGCCCTTCATGGCCGTGTGGACGGTACGCAAAGTGCCGATCCCAGCCGGGAAAAAACTGCCCGTTCTTCTCATTCCCTGTGCCCTTATCTCCACCTGGTGGGTAACAGACACCCTCCGCAACCCGCCCGACTCCAAGGCGCATTTTGAAGCGGTGCTGGCTCATCCTCTGCCGGTGGGCTCCACTCACTTCATGGCCATCCACCCCTTGGGCACTGGCACCTTCTCAGAGGTTTGGGGCAGCGTGCACGGCTACAGGATGAAGCTGGACTCAAAGGATGCCACAGACTATTGCCGCAGCTTGGGCGGTGCCCAGTATGACTTTGTGGTGGAATCACTCGCTGAACCTTATGATGCCTTTTTGAGCAGCCTGCCCAAGGACTGGGGCTACGCTCTGGGGATGCCCCATCTCCAGGTGCATCAGCTCCCTCCCATTTGCGGCAAGCCTGCGTTTGCGATGGTGGATCCCACCCGCAATGACATGCTGGTGATGGCGTGGCAGCAGGGTCAACTGGACACCAAGCCCTCCCAGCGGCTTTACCCCGTGCGCTCTGCTGAGCCGGACTTCTATGCTCAAACGAAGAGCAAGTCCGGCCAGCGGGATGTGTCCCCAACGTCCCGTTCCAAAGACTGAGACCATTGGGGCTCACCATGCCGCCAAGGCAGCCTCGATCTTCTTGCGGTCTTCTGGATTTTCGTAAGCAGCCGGATCGAAGGGAATCTCCCGTTTTCTGACCCGCTCATCTAAAGCCCTGAACGCATCAACGCGTCCAGCAGCAAGGTAGAGTTGGCGCAATCTGACAGCGAGGTCGATGGGATTCCCTTTCGTCAGGGAGACCCTCCGGGCTTTTCCTCCCGAACCGAATACAAATCTGGACTCGGGATGCAGAACCAGTTCGAGTGGAACGATCATGGAGACTTGATCCGGATCCTTCCGGTGGAGAAGCAGATAAAGAGCAAACTCCGGAGACTCAGGAGCCAACTTGACCAAGTTCTGCGCCAGACGCAGCCCTTGCTCAGTCCCTGTCTGTTTGGGATCGATTGTTTGAAGCCACTCGCGCATGTCCGGCAGTGCTCGGTATAGCTTACCCGGAGCAATCCCACTCCAGTGTTTCTCCAATGCCTCAACCACTTCCGGAGTCCGTCCCTCGACAAAGAGAAGGTAAGCCCGGCTCATCTGTGGACCAGTGGCCACAGCCAGATGGTGTCGCCTCCATTCCTGAACTTTTTCGCCATGCCCTCTCGCCTCCAAATCGCCGCAGGTCATAGCGATTTCGTGAAAGTTCACCAAGCCCCAAGGTCCCTCCAGGGAATGCAGACGGTTTTGCACCCAGGCATTGGGATCGCCAGACTTTAGCAACAGATCATCCAGACGGTCAAAAACATGCCTCCTCCATCCGGGTTGTTTGGGAGCATGATAGACAATGCCGCTCTGCTGATACACGCTCGGCTTCGGCGCAATGGGAGGGACATCACGAACCAGCTCCACGATCTGCCATTCCACGGAGGTAAAGCTGAGATCAAGGCTCTTGGAACCAAGATCGTTCCAATCACCTACCTGACCAACAAAGATGTTCCCGACCATGCCCTTCACATCCTTCTCCACGGGCGGGCTATCCAAGAGCTGCCGATAGGTCTCGATGGCTTCATTCGTGGAGCCATTGCGTTCTTGGTCAATCGCCTGACGCCACAACAGACTGTGACGGTCCATAGGCTGCTTTTCATCTGCGATGCAAACCGTCTGAAACTGAATCATCGACCAACCCAAGATCAGGCACCGTGAAAGGTAATATCGAGCGGACATGGCCATCAAAGGAATCGCCCCCAGTTCACCAGTCTTTTTTCGATACGGCAATGGCAAAGTGAAAGTCGCACCAGACAAGGCCTGATGCCGATTGCCAATCTGCGCTACGTGTTACGCGTCACGTGCTGCCGCTCAATCTCCCGCCACAATCTTCACCGGCAAACGCGGGTACTCAGTCACCTCAGGGATCCCCTGGCCTGGGACGAACACCGCGCCATGGGCACCACAATACCACACGCCACTGCTCGTACGGCGTTGGGCCAACAATCGGCCTCCCAACACGGGACACCACTCGTTCCCGACGCGATCCGTCACCCACCGGGTTTTTTCCTCGGGGCTCGCTGTGGAACGCTCACCGGTTCGCAGGATCTTCATGGATTGTGCATCCAGGAGGGAAGGCGTGAAGAGATAAGATTCCCCCTCGTGCCTCCGGTCATACTCCATGCCGTGGTGCACCATCAGTTGCCCGTCCTTCACTTCCAACCGCGAGATCATGTTGGAAGCCAGCCCGTCTTCTTTTGTGCGGCTGCCAAACTGTCCTTTTGCGGGATCGTAAAACATTAGAGCTCCCGCATCATCACCCCACATGGTAGCGAACCAGAGCTTCCTCCCTGCCCAGGCCCCACTACAGACACGCTCCCCCACCAGGCCTTCGTCCATGCCCCAATGACGAAGGCAGTTCCGTCTGGAACTGGCGCCCCCGCCCCCAGTCGCACTCACCACGGTCAGTCCTCGATTGGTGCACAGCCAGACGTTTCCCTGATCGTCTTCCACGGCATCCCACACCACACTTCCACGGGTCACCCCCTCCCATTCCGCGGCATTCCAGGGTTTCTTTATTTCACTCGCCCCACCTCCAAACTCGATGAGACCCGAGGGCTCCTGCGCCTCTTGCTCCAACAGGTCGCTGGCCTGCGTGCTCGCTGGGTCCCGCCGGTCGTACCGACGCGCCCGGATCGTCATTCCCCCTGAATCTTGAGCCGAGCTGGTTTTCCCAGGCTCCGCCAGGCCCGCCCACTCCGTATGGCTCAGCATGCGTCGGTCCAGATTGGTCAACTGATCGCTGCTGGGAGCCCAGCCCCATAAAGAGTAAGTTCCAGCAAACAACATCATGCCCCCCTGCTCCCGGACGGGGCGGAACACCTTGTCTTGTAGCGAGCCCCCGTTCATTTTCACCTCCCGGGCGAGAAGATCCGCCCCCTCGATGCGGTGCAGGACATGGCCACGGCCACGGCCAGGCATCTCCGCCAACGCCCACAAGTTGTTGCCAGCTCGAGTCAGTGTCTCACCCCATTTGCCCCCTGGAGGAGGAGGCAGGTTTTGCCAGGCTCCCGACCTCTTGTCATAGCGACTGATGCCCCACCAACTTCCCAGCCAGACAAAGTCTCTTTCGGCATAGAGTTGCTCCGCATCGACGCGCTTGTCTTCCGAGACCCCGGGGAGACGGCGAAACGCTGTCACCTCAAGGGAGTCCAGATCCAGCTTCTGAATCACCCTCCCACCGCCCATCCAGAGCGAGCGACCATCCCTGAGCAGGCAGCGCACCGCGTGCTTGTGCGCATGAAAGGCGTCCAGCACGTCCGGGGGAGATTCTGGATCAGACAAGGACTCTGCCAGCGAGAGGTGATGCACGGACCAAGTACCGGCCGTGATCCGGTAGAGTCCGTTGGGAGTCCCGGCCCAGACAAAGCCGGGGCTGACGGCCAGGTGCGTCGCCGCGTGTCCCAACGGAATTCTCACCTGCGGTTTTCCATCCGTTCCAAACACGGCCACACCCCAAGGGTGCCCGGTGAAAAAGTGAGCACCTTCCGTTGCCGCTGCTACGGCCAGCACGCTATCCAGTGAGGCGAACAGCTCGACGGTGTCATCCTGCAGGATCCAGGGAAACACCCTACGGGCCTTCGCGTCTGCAAGTGGCAACGCAGCCTTCGGCTCCTCCACCTCCTGCAGCAGCGCCACACAGTTCCGCTGCCACAACTCCCATTCGCCGTGATCGCGCCAGCTCTTGTCGATGACAAACGGCTGCTTGCCGCTTTTCACTCTCTGGCCCAGGCTCACCAACTCTGCCTGCTTGCCAGAGCGTCGATACAGACGCATGAGGCGATGAGCGAGTTGATAAGGATTCGCGCAGATATCGGGCAGTTCAGGACTACGGATCCGACGAAACACCCGTTCGCTTTTAGCCTCTCTCGGTAGTAGCAGCTCTTCCATCCATGGGACAAGCGCGGGAGCGTCTTCGCCTTCATGCAGGGACAAAAGCCAGGCTTTGCCATAGGGACTCGCAGGAAAGGATTTGACGAAGGCCCCCAGGAACTGCCGGTGACGTTGTTTCCCTAAATCCTCAAAACGCCTGCGCCACTCATCGGTTTCCCTGTCTGGCCAGAAGGCGCGATGAGCGGGTCCAGCCCCCTTCCAGTCCTCCTCCAATCTGACCAACGCTTGATCATTTCTCCCCAGCAAAAACAACAGCGTCGCCGGTTCCTGACCCGGGGCAAACTTCTGCAAGCGCTCGCTGGCCCACTTTGTCATCTCATCCTTAAGTGACAGGCTTTCGAGTGTCTTCTGTACATCGAACACGGTGGCAGCTGGCGCCAGTGAGCCGTCCGGCCTCTCGAGGGAGGCCAGATGGACCTGGGCCTGCACTGACGGATTGTTCGTGGCTTGGGCGAGAGCCAGCATGCGGGCCTTCACCCAGCGTCGCCAACCCGGTATCGGATCGGTGCCAGGGATTGCCGAAGGCTCCGGCGGATCGTTGTCCAACTCCGGGATATCCACTTCCGACTTGGGAATACTCGCGCCCCCTTTGGGTGCCATCGCTCTATTTCCCGGAACCAGAATCGGCACATTGAAGCGCGACGCATCTCCCGGAAGGTTCAGGGCTTGCCCGTAGAACTTCATGGCCTCCGCCGCGATATCAAAGCTGTCGTGATAGGCGGCTCTTCGCAAAGTGAGGCTGAGCGCGTCCAGCCTGCGCTGGGCCAGATACTGCTCCTCCAATTCGATGGCCCTCTCCAGGTGCTCCTGCTCGAACGCCACGGCCGCAAGGACGCGCAGCATCTCCGGGTGACCAGCATCAATGGCTGCCCGCAAGCGGCCCTCCAGCTTTGCCATCCGGTTCGTTCCCTGCTGAAGCTGAGACACGGCGTCATGGATGAAGGCCCGACGCCCCAGTCCTCCCATGAGAGGCGACAAGGCCCACCGCTGGGTACTGACCACATAGCAGTGGACGGGCAGTTTCAACGGGGCACCTGCGCTTTTCACCAGAGCGTCTTCAGGCAAAATGCGGTCCATGTCCATGGCCAGAAGCACTTCCAGCAGGATCTCATCCGCCCTCTCTTCCTGGCCCTGCTTGCGCAAGAAATCAGCGTAAGCCGATGCAAAGGCGAGGCCCCCCTTGGACCAGCCATGCGGCTGTCGCACGTAGAGCGGTTGGGGCGGTTCTCCACGTCGAGCCTCTTCGCGATAGACATGCGGTCGGAGTCGATCCCGATGGATATTCCAGATGCGCTCGTACTCCGCCCTTGCCTCCGGCCACGCTTTCGCGGTCGTGAAGCGATTGAGCCACAGGTTCTCCTGGACCGGCTTTTGCAACGACTCCAACGTGTCTGGAGGGAAACGCCTTTCAGTCCCGAAGGGGCGGCGGAAGCACTCGTCTGAGCCCCGACTGGAACTCGAACCAGGCCCGGCTTCCCGTTCCGGAACGGTCGGATAGAAGTCTCGCGGCAGCGTCTCCCCACTCCAGTCCGTGCTGTACTCCTTGGCGACTCCAGCAATCGCAGAGCGGTGATGGGCCAAACTCTTCTCCTGATTTCCTATTTTCCAGTAGAGCTCAGCCTCCACCAAGTGCCGACGCGCTCCCTGTAGCGGAGGCACTTGAGATTGGAGAACGCTCAAAAACCAAGTCGCCTCCTCTGCGCCAAGTGCCAACGCAGCGGCCTCGCACTCCGCCCCAGGAAATGTCAGCAGCGCAAGAAAGGCCTCCTTCCGCCTGCCCTCAGCGACCAGTCTGTCCGACTCCGCGCGGATCGCATTCTCCGTACGGGCGGGTGGCTCTGGCAACGGCGACTGGGCAGCAAGTCTGCCTCCGAAGAGGATGACCCCGAAGATGATCAATCCAGAGATCAAAGAAGGCATTTTCATGGGAATTGTCGGAGACTGGTTGGCGAAATTATTGCCCAACGGAGTCGTGGACACAATACCCAAGAACCGCGCTGTAGGCCGACCGCAACACTTCCCGACAAAGCTCGCGAGGCTCTGTTCCAAGTGTTACCCCCTAGAACCACTCCCACAAAAAAAACCGGCCGCCCCCTTGCGGGAACGGCCGGTTCACAAATTGACCGGATTGCCGAATTACTGGTTTACCGAGTTACCGACTCACTTGGCCGCGTTCTTCTCGCCCCAAGCCTTCACGAAATCGATGCACTGTTTGATGTCGGGCACGTTGTCTTCCCACTTGTTCTCGTATTCCACGGAGATGTTGCCATCGAAGCCTTGAGCCTTGAGCTCGGCCAGGCAGCCAGCCACGTCGCTCACGCCGGTGCCGTAGATCTGGTCAGGGCCCTGTTTGCCGATTTCCTTGCGGTCTTTCAGGTGGCTGCTGATGATGCGGCCCTTGAGGATCTTCAGGCACTCGATGGGCTGAAGGCCGCTGGTGGCCCAGTGACCGGTGTCAGCGCAGGCACCGATGCGGGGGTCGCGATCCTTCACCAGCCCAAGCACGTAGTTGGGGTCCCAGAGCTGGTAGCTGCGGTCAAGCGGGCGCTTGGCATGCTCATGGTAGCCCACCTTGATGTCGAACTCCTTCACGCACTTCTCGATGGCGTCGATGTTCTTCACATCTTCGGTGGTGATGGCATAGAGGCCAAGCTTCTTGGCGAACTCAAAGATCTGACGCCACTCGGCCTCGTCCTTGCCGCCCACGACGCCGTAGTTCACGGCCTTGATCTTGTGCTGGGCCAGCTTGTCCTGAAGCGCCTTGAAGTCGGCGTCGTTCATGGTGTGGTGCAGCTTGCGATCTGGAGCCTCGGGGCTGAGCTTCTGGCCGGGATAGAACTCGATGACCGTAGCGCCGGCCTTCTCAGCCTTTTCAATGGCCTCGAACGCGGTGAAGCGGTTGAAGCTGTAGGCCTGGGGCCCGATGGCGAAGCCGCCCTGTTTGACTTCTTGCGGGATGGGATTGGCGGCAAAGAGGCTGCACATGACAGCCATCGTGCCCGCCGCGAGGAGGGAGAAATAACGGTGCGAAGTTTTCATGAGCGCCCAGCCCACCATTGACCGCCGGGGTTGTCAAGGCAGGTGCAGGGGAATCCCTCCGCAGTGAAAGAAGGCCGCTTTCAGGCCGTTTTGAGCTGTTGCACGGCGAGTCGGCCCAACGTGCCAATCGCCCGCTCCATCCGGGCATTCCAGACATGCGCACAGGAGAGGCGGATGAAGTTCCCAAACTCCTGCTTGGGAGAGAACATCGGGCCGGGGGCGATGCTGATCTTCTGCTCCAGAGCCGCGTCATCAAGCCGCAGGGCATCCACCCCCTTGGGCAACTCCACCCACAGGACGAAGCCCCCCTGCGGCTGGGTGATAGTGACGGGACCGGGGAACGACGCGGCTACTGCCTGGCGAAAGCGACCGATGTTGTCGGCATAAGTGCGCCGGATGGATCTCAGGTAGTGATCATAACCGCCATTGGCCAAAAACTCGGCCACGGCAAGCTCTGGCAGCGTGGCGGTAGCCAGGGTGCTGGTGAGCTTCAGCGCCTGGATCTCCTTGTAAAAACGGCCCGGCACGATCCAACCCACCCGGTACCCGGGGGCCAGCGTCTTGGAGAAGGAGCTGCAGAGAATCACCAGGCCCTTCCGGTCATAGGAAAGTGCGGTGCGCGGCCGGTGCTCGCCAAAGTACAGCTCGCCGAAGATGTCATCTTCGATGAGCGGGATTTCCCGTGCCGCCAGCAGCTCCACAAGGCGCTCCTTGTGAGCGTCCGGCATCAGGGAGCCCAGGGGATTGCTGAAATTCGGCACCGCTACGCAGGCCGCCACAGACCGGGTTTTCAGAACCTTTTCCAGGGCATCCAGATCCATGCCCGTGCGTGGATGCATGGGGATGCCCACCACCTTGAGCTGGAGCACCTCCAGCGCATGCAAGACACCGAAGTAGGCCGGCAACTCCACGGCGACCACGTCACCCGGCTTCGTGACGGCACGCAGCGCCAGCATGAGCGCCTCCGTGCCGCCGGAGGTGGTGATGATCTCATCCGGCGCGAGGTTGGCTCCTGCATCCACGGATCGGCGCGCGATCTCCCGACGCAACGCAGCAGAGCCGGGCGGCACATCATAGGACACAGCGCTGCGCCCATGACGTCTGGCCACGCCAGCGAGGATGCGATTGAGCTTCTCGACCGGCAGCAGTTCCGCCCCTGGCGCCGCGCCGCCCAGCGGCACAATGCCCGGAATGCGGCTGGCCTCAAAAAGGCGCGACTGCAAGCCTCCCACCGTCACCGCAGTCACCGCACTGCGGGGGCGGGAGACCTTGGGCTCCGCCACCGGTTTCAAGAGCTGCGGGCGGACAAAGAAGCCAGACTTGGGCCGGGCTTCGATGAGGCCCTGATCCTCCAGTGCCAGGTAGGCCTGAAGGACGGTGGTGATACTCACCCCATGCTGGCGACTGGCCTGCCGAACCGAAGGGATGCGGTCCCCCGGCCGCCAGGTACCACCACGGATAAGCCCCTCCACCTTCTGGCACACCTGCCGGTAGAGAGAGTCGTGATCGGAGGATTCGTGAATCATGCAACAGCGCCAGCTCCGGCGGAAGGAGATGGCGGTGAACCCGTTTGCCCTTCAGCGCAAGCCTCAGGCATTATACGCATGCATGTTGGCATTGGGAACCGGCATGAAGGCGGCAGGCCCGGCCTCTGGCCCCGCCTTGACTCCCCGTGACAGCGGGCGAGCGTGCTCCGGACACCTCTTCCCCTCTATGACTGAAGCACTGCCTCCCCTCAACGGGCCCATCCTGACGGAGCGGCTGCGGCTCCGCCCTTTCACCTTGGAGGATGCGCCGGTGACCCATCGCTGGTTCTCCGATCCAGAAGTGATGCACCACATCCCTGGTGGTCCGGACGCCACCCTGGAAGACACCCAGAACCGGATCTCGCGGTATCTCCAACATGGCCAGACTCACGGCTTCACGAAGTGGCTGGTCACGGATCGCACAACGGGGGAGCTGCTGGGCGATGGCGGACTCTACACGCTGCCCAATGACCCGCGCGTGGAACTGGGTTTCCGGTTCGCCCGCGAACACTGGGGCCACGGCTACGCAACGGAAATGGCCCGGGCGTGGATGGAGCAATACGCCATGATGCGCCCAGATGAGTCGCTCTACGGCATCGTCCTGCCGGATCATGTGCGCTCGCAGCACGTGCTCGAGAAGCTGGGTTTTGAACCCGTGGGGGAAGAGCAGGTCTATGGTCGCGTCATGAAAGTGTATCTACACCCCCATCGTGACACGCGATCAACCCTCTAAAAAACACCTTCAGATTCTGCCATGAGCAAGTGGTACTACCTCGGCAAACAAAACCAGCAACTCCAGACAGTCCAGACGGAACTGCCAGCCCTCGTGAAGCGGGGCGAACTGAGCCCGGCCACCCTCGTCTGGACGCCCGGCATGGGGCCCTGGACTCCCGCCAGCGAAGCTCTGCCCGCGCTTTTCCAATCCACCCCTCCCCCGGCACCTGCCAGCAGCGGATTTGGCGGACCGCCCCCGGTCCCTCAAGGGGGCAACCTGCCCCGCGCCCATGAGATCGACTACGAAATCATCGGCGACGATTTGCAGATCGTGGAGATCGAACTGGATCCCGGCGAGACTGTGATCGCCGAGGCGGGCGGGATGAACTACATGGAGGATGACATCCAGTTCGAGACCCGCATGGGCGACGGCTCACAACCCGGTGGAGGGTTCATGAGTGCACTGAAGAACATCGGGAAGCGAATGCTCACGGGAGAGTCCCTTTTCATGACGCACTTCACGCATCGAGGAAACACCGGGAAGCGGCGTGTGGCCTTCGCCGCGCCTTATCCAGGCAAAATCATCCCCATGCGGCTCTCCGAACTGGGCGGGGAAATCATCTGTGAAAAGGACGCATTCCTCTGCGCCGCACTGGGCACCGAGGTGGGTATTGCCTTTAACCGCAAGCTCGGCACTGGCTTCTTCGGCGGAGAGGGCTTCATCCTCCAGCGCCTGCGCGGGGACGGACTGGTCTTCGTTCATGCGGGTGGCACCATTGTGAAGAAGGAGCTGCGCGGCGGCACCCTGCGCGTGGACACCGGCTGCCTGGTGGCCATGACAAGCGGGATCAACTACGACATCCAGCGCGCCGGCAACCTCAAGAGCATGGTGTTCGGCGGGGAGGGGTTGTTTCTCGCAACCCTGAGCGGGCACGGCACCGTGTGGCTGCAGAGCCTGCCGTTCTCCCGTCTGGCTGACCGCATCCTGGCCAATGCCCCCAGCGCGGGCGGGTCCTCCACCGGTGAGGGCTCCGTCCTCGGCGGCCTGGGCCGGATGCTGGATGGGAAGTGAGAGAGGGAGAAGAGAAAAGGGGCAGGTGAAGGCCTGCCCCTAAGATTCAAAGCTCAAACTCCAAACTTCAAACCTCAAACCTCAAGCCGCTCGTACTGACACACTGATCAGCCCGCGGGCGTGAGCGTATAGAGTGCTCCTTCCTGCGACAGGATGACCACTTCGCCAGCCGCATCCGGGGCGATCATCGTGGGATTGAAGGGGCGCTCCTTGTCATCTGGCCGGCGGAAGAGGACGAGGCGCTCCTTCACCTTTTTCGAGTCCGGGTCATAGCGCAGGGCCCAGACCACTCCGCTGCCCCAGTCAGCATAGATGTAACAACCCTGAAGCTGCGGCAGCCGCTCCCCGCGGTACATGAATCCACCCGTCACGCTGATGCCTTCCGCATGCGTGTAGGCGAAGACTGGATCCACGTAGTTCTGATCTGGCAGAAACGGCTGCAGATGGAACGTGCTGGCCCGTGGGCCGTCATGGTCGCTCCAGCCGTAGTTCGCGCCTTTCTTGACGAGGTTGATCTCCTCCCAGATGTCCTGCCCCACATCGGCCAGCCAGAGGTCACCGCCGTCCGTATCGAAGCTGAAGCCCCACGGATTGCGCAGACCCAGCGCCCAGATCTCCGGACGCACTTCCTGCTTGTCCACGAAGGGGTTGTCCTTAGGGATGCCGTACGGGAGATTTCCGGTCCGCTCATCGACATCGAGTCGTAGCATCTTCCCATAGAGGACAAACGGATTCTGCGCGAGACGGTAGGGATCATCGCGCAGACCGCCATCGCCGATCGCGACGTAAAGCATGCCGTCCGGACCAAAGGCCAGGCCACCGGCAAAATGGTTCGCCATGGGGTGAGGCAGTTCCAGGATCACGCGCTCGGAGGCGGGATCCGCCTTCAGGGGTTGCCCGGGCAGACACTCCATCTCACTGATCACCGTCCGGCGGGGCTCCGTCGTGGAATAGGAGATGTAGAACTTTCCGTTGGTCGCATACTTGGGATGAAAGGCCAGCCCATGGAACCCTTCCTCAAAGAGGAATGCCCCTTTCAGCTGCTCGCGAAAGTCGAGGAACAACTGAGGGTCCCCCACCACATCATTCTTGGGCAGCACCCAGACTTCCCCACGCTGCTGCATCACGACCTCCCGCGGGGCATCGCATGGCAGCACGGCCATGGCCACCGGGCAGTCGAACTTGTGCGTCACATGCAGACGCTGCAAGGCGTACACCGCCATCGCATCCTCCGTAGGCACGCTGGTCTGGATGCCGCTGGTGCTCAGGCCCGCGCCTGGTGTCAACGCATTGGCTGTGGGATTGGCCTGACTGTCGCCAGGCCCCAAGGATTCAGGTCGCTCTGCACGACCA
This sequence comes from Verrucomicrobium sp. BvORR106, assembly GCF_000739655.1. Taxonomy (GTDB): domain Bacteria; phylum Verrucomicrobiota; class Verrucomicrobiia; order Verrucomicrobiales; family Verrucomicrobiaceae; genus Verrucomicrobium. Next base: position 38,051 of record NZ_BATR01000168.1, read on the forward strand.
ATCGACAACAGTTCCTCCGGAATCGCATCCGCCGCCTGCAAGACGCCTGCTGTTCCCATGGTCGCTGCCAGCAGACCACCCAAGACACGGCATGATAGAGCTTTTGAGGTTGGCATCGCGCATCATGCGAGCCATCCCCATGCCATGTAAAGTGAGGAACAATTCACGGCATTTCTTAGCTTGTCGAACGAATGCGGAATTACGGCAAGGCAAAATCACCTCTTTCAAAAAAAGTGTAAACCGGCGGGAAAATTTGTGGGCGTGGGTTTAACCAAAGAGGCACAGAGAGCACAGAGGACTGATTTTTAGACAGAATTAACAGAATTTACAGAATTAAAGTTCCATCAAACCATTGATAATGAGAGACTTAACAAAGAGGACTCCAACACAACTCCTTGCTCTGTGTTCTCTGTGCCTCTGTGGTTAAATCCCGCCTCCGCTGCCCCTCACCATGCCCTTCATCACTTGAGCAGCTGCCGCGCGATGATCGCGTCCACGGGATTCCAGTCGTCAGTCATCAGTTTCCCCTCAGTGCCCATCGGCAGCTGATTGGCGGGGATGCGGCGGGCGAGCAAGGGGTACTGCCAGGAGCCGGGCAGGTGAATTGCGTCCTCGATCCAGGGTTTCCAGCTTTCCTGAGAGGCGAGGAGGATCACGTTCTGGGAGTGGACCCGGGCACCGCCGACTGCGAACACTTCCACGTGGGGGAAGACGCTGCGCACGGTGGTCAGGATGTATTCCAGGAGCTCGGCACGATCCCCTTCCACAGCGGAGATCACGTTCATCATGAACACGCCCTTGGGGCTGAGGCGGCTTTTGATTTCGCCAAAGAATTCCTGAGTGACCAGATGGGCCGGGATGTGGCGGACGCCGTTGTAGGCATCGCCGAAGATCAGATCATACCCACCCTCGCAGTCCTTGAGGAACCGGCGGGCATCGGCGGCATGGGCCTGCACGGAGGGATGCTCATCCAGCTTGAAAAACTGACGCCCGGTCTGAATGACGGCGGGATCGATCTCTGCCACATCCACGTGCGAGCCGGGCACCAGGCGGGAGAGCTCCTGGGGCATGCCGAAGGCCCCTGCCCCAATGAAGAGAGCGCGCTTCAGGGGAAGATTCTCGTTCAGCTGGGCCAGGCGCCAAAACTTCTGGTACTCCAGCACCAGACCGCCGTCTTTCATGCGCATGCCGCCCTCCATGGTGGAGTCCAGCTTGAGGAAGCGCTCCTTGGAGCCTGCGCTATCACGCTCTACAACCTCGATCTGGTGGTAGAAAGAGCTGGCCCGGTGCAGGGTGGTCATCCCTGGCTCCGTCGTGGTGCCCTCTGCGGTGGAACTCACCAGCGCGGCCAGAACGGTCACCGCCACCGTGGAAAGCTGGACCTTGACCGACTTGCGAGCCATCCAGAAAGCCAGGAGGGACAGCAGAAGCAGCACCACCCCAGAGCCAAGGAAAATCGACTTCACCCCGAAGGCGGAGAGCAGGAAGAATCCAGAGAGGAAAGTACCCACGAAGCTGCCCAGAGACCCTAGCATGCTGATCACCCCGGCAGCCACGCCCACGTGCTCATCCTTGGCCGCCATGCTGTAGAACCGCACGCTGGCCGGAGACACGGCACCCAGCAGAATGCCTGGGATGGCGAAGAGGAAGAGGGAAATGAAGACCGGCCCGGCGATGAGACCGCCCTTGGACAGGGAGGGGCTCAGCACGCTGCTGAGCGCGGGGATGAACATGGTCAGCACGGCCGCCCCTGCCAGCAGCGCGCCCAGCAGATCCAGCCGGGAGAACTTGTCCGCGAGATATCCACCCAGATAGCCCCCGACACTGAGGGCCACCAGCACCACGCCGATCAGCGCCGTCCAGGTATAGATGCTGTTGCCAAAACTGGGAGCCAGCAGCCGGTTGGCTGCGATCTCGATGACCATGATCGACGCCCCAGAGAAGAAGCAGATCAGCCCGAGCAGCCACCGGGTGGCGCGGGAGTGACTGGCGATCGCTGCCGCAGTGGCAGCATCAGCCTTGGTGGAACCGCTTTTCACAGATGAGGCAGAAGGGATGGCCATGAAGGAGGGGGTGAGAAATGGAAACGAGGGCACCAGATGCCCGCTGGGACAGGCGCTCCACCAAAGCGGGGACTGCTCCCATCGCAAACTGAAGTTGCCAGTAGCTAAGCGGTAAGAAAGAGACCGGGCGGAGCCCTACTCCCCGTAGAAAACGAGGCTCACGATCTTCCACCCGCCTGAGGCTTCCTTCTTCAAGGTGAAAAGATCAGAACCCCGCTCCTCCTTGCTGCCCTTGGTGAGCACCCAGGTCACATAGGCCTGCACGCCCTTGGCATCGCCCTGGATGGTCATGGTCACCGGCTTCTCCGTCATCGGCGTGCTGGCCATCTCATGCGCCAGCTTCTGTCCGTGAAGGAAGTCCGTGAGGCCCTGACTGACCACTGAGGGTCCGTCCAGGACAAAAACTCTGGCCTGAGGATGGAAGCAGGCACCATAGCCCTCCATGTCCCGGGCAGACCAGGTGGAGAAGTAGCGCTCCAGGAACTTCCGCACCTCTGCATCATCCGGGTGGGCCTGGGCCTGGGCGCGACAGCCCGACAGCAAGGCCGTAGCCAGCAACAGGCTGACAGCCAGAAAGGAGCTCACTCCCGTACGCCGCTGACGCAGCCAGATCAGAACCTTGCGCATCGGCTTGAGATCAACTTCCGAAGTCTGCTTCCTCCACTCCCATCAGGGCCAGCAGGCGGTTGAGATCCTCCACCCCATAGTAGTCCAGCTCCAGGCGTCCTTTCTTCTCCCCGTGATGCACGGTGGCAGAGGTGGAGAAGTGCCGGGTGAGACGCTGCTCCACGGCCTGCAGCGCGATCTTGAGCTCTGCGTCGGGTGAGGCGGGCTTGGCCTTCGGCGCGGGCGGGTTCAGGATGCTCTCCACCAATTTCTCGGTGGCACGCACACTGAGCCCCTTGTCCAGCACCATGGCGCAGGCGGCCTCCATGTCGTCAGAGGACTTCAGACCCAACACCACCTTGGCATGCCCCGGGGTGAGGCGGCCCTCACGCAGGTGCTGTAGAGAGGCAGCGGGCAGTTCCAGCAGGCGGATGGCATTGGCCACCGTGGCGCGGTTCTTGCCCACGCGCTGGGCGATGTCTTCCTGACGCAGGTTGAACTCCTTGCTCAGGCGCACGTAGGCCTGCGCTTCTTCCACCGGATTGAGATTCTCACGCTGAAGGTTCTCAATCAGCGCCATCTCCAGCACGTCCTTGTCAGAGGCGGTGCGGACGATCACGGGCACTTCACTCAGTCCCAGCTCACGGCTGGCACGCCAGCGCCGCTCACCTGCGATGAGTTCAAACTTATTGGCCACCAAGCGCACAATGAGCGGCTGGATGATCCCGTGCTCGCGGATGGAATCCATCAGCTCATGCAACTGCTCCGGGGCAAACTCTTTACGGGGCTGCAGCGGACTGGGCACCACCTCGTCCAGCGGGACCTTGCGGACTGACTCGCCTGGCGCGGGCTGGGGAGTGAAGGGCATGCTATTCCCCGCGGGAGGAGGAGTCCCCGCTTTTCCAATCAAGGCTCCGAGGCCTTTGCCTAGCGCTGCTTTTGCCATAAGGGGCGAGACTATCTCATCACGCCGCCAAAGCAAGCCTGTCGAACAGGTTCGCCAAAACAGGAAACTTCACTTCCGCGTGTCGCAAGCCCAGTCAGACCGACATCCATCGGCGGTGAGCATGATCGCATCTCATGCCGCGCCCGGTGGGGAGGACCGCTCATCACCAAAGGGTTCTCTTTTTTACACGATTAATTCATAATCATCCGCCACCTGCGTCATGCAGGAACGCCATCCTTACTTTCATGAGCACGACATCCCTACCCCCTCTCGTCCTCGCCCTGTCCCTTTCGATCCTCTCCTCTGCGCCCCTTGCTGCGCAGAGTGGCAATGAGATCGGATTCGTAGAAAAGTTCGCCCTCGCCCAGGACCGCGAGAAAGTGCTGAATGAACTGGTTCCCGGATCTGAGGACTACTACTTCTACCACGCCCTTCATTATCAACACACCCGGAATGCGGCCCGGCTGGCCGACATCATGGCGGAGTGGCGGAAACGCTTCCGGGACGATTCCGAACTGCGGAAAGTCATCGAGAACCGGGAGGCGCTCCTGAACTACGGCACGGACCCGCAGCAGACGCTGACCTTTCTGAAGCACAAGTTCGGCCTGGAGTTCCAGCACTCGCAGGAAGCCCGCGACAAAAAGCCCGACCTGCCCAGCGCTCTGGATGCCGCCCGGGTGACGCGGTCCGCGTTCGAAAAGAACGCTCTGAACCACAGCCCCAATCTCGAAGGGTTCGGTGTCGCCGCCCTGGAAAGCCTGATCCGGAACAAGGCCACCCTCACGCCCTCGCAACGCCGCACTGCGCTGGGCCGCATCCAGCGCCCTGACCTGCCCGGGCTGGTGGAAGTCATTCATGCCGATCTGACCAGTCGTGATTCAGGCGGGTTTGGCTCCCTGGCCATCCACCGGGCGCTGACGCTGGCGCAGCTGGATGCCCTGGTGAAGCTCATGCCGGAGCTGGGAAACAACACCAAATATGTGCACCAGCGCATGCGGAAGCTGGCCCCCTCCGCGGACGTGAATCTGGATGACGATGACACTGAGCGCGAAGCCTGGCTGGACCGGACCTGGGCCTATGCCGCCACGCTCCCGCCTGCGTTCAACACGCTGAAGGCCCGCATCCTGTTTCACCGTCTGGAGCATGACCGGGCCAAGGGGCTCTACGATCAGGAGCGCTTCCTCCAGTACCTGAAGCTCCCCCGCCAGGCGCCCTATGTGAGCCCGCGCCTGCTGGAGCAGGTGCCCGCCCAGAACCAGCTCAACAACCTGAACATGGATCTGAGCGAGCCGCTGCTGGACAGCCCGCCTCCCCGCGGGGACGAGAGCCTGGTGCGCGACTATTTCCTGCAACTCTTCACCCGTGCCGGACAGCCGGCGGATGATGTGGACACCACCCTGGCCCCCTGGACCCAGTACGTGCGGGAGTCCTGGCTGAAGCCGCTCTATGCGGAGGCCATGATCCTGGCCGGCCAGGGCAATCCGGAGCGCTGGGCCGCCCTGCTCACCCCCACCGCCTACCAGCAGCTGAAGGACCGCGTGGACATTGAGTTCCCCTCCTCCAATGCGCGGCTCTTCCAGGCCGGTGAGGACATCCGCTTCGACGTGCTGTTGAAGAACACCCCGGGGCTGATCGTGAAGATCTATGAGATCAACCAGCTGAATTACTTCCTCTCCCAGAACCGGCAGCTTAACACGGACCTCAATCTGGACGGCCTGGTGGCCAACCAGGAAAGCACCCGCAGCTATCAGAACGGGCCCTTCCTCCGCAAGCGGGAGACCTTCACCTTCCCCGAGCTCAAGGGGAAACGCGGGGCTTGGGTGATCGAGTTCATCGGCGGTGGCCGCAGCAGCCGCGCCCTGGTGCGGGTGGGGCAGTGGCAGGTGCTGCAGCGCCCCGGCCCCGGAGGCGACTACCTGGTGGTCCTGGATGAAAAGGGCGCGCCTGTGACGGATGCCGTGGCCTGGCTCGATGGGCGCAAGCTCACCCCGCAGGAAAAGCTGGGCGGTGCCATCCTGGTCCCCTTCACCGCGAAGCCGGGCATCAAACCGGTGGTACTGGCAGACGCCCAAGGGACCTTTGCCTCCCTGGCCAAGTTCGAACATCACGCGGAAGAGCCCCAGTTCACCGCGCAGTTCCATCTCACGCGGGAGCAGCTCCTGGCAGGCCGGGAGGCCACGCTCGCCGTGCGCCCCTCACTCATGCTTGGCGGCACCCACGTGGCCCCGTCCGCCCTGCTGGAGCCCAAGCTGACCCTGACGACCCGCACCCTGGATGGCATCACCACCACCCACGAGGTGAAGGACCTGAAGCTCAATGCCACCAGCGTGCTCGCCCACACCTTCGTGGTGCCGAACCGGCTGGCCCAAGTCACCGCCGCCCTCAGCGCCAGCGTCGAGCTCTTCAGCCAGGGGGGTGAGAAACGCCAGCTGATGGCCAGCCGCACCTGGGAGATCAACACCCTGGACAAGACGGATGCCATCTTCGCCGGTCGCTTCTCAGAAATGGCCGGGCGTCATTTCTTCGAACTCCTGGGCAAGAACGGCGAACCCTTGGCCGATCGCCAGGTGGCCTTCACCTTTACGCATCCTGATTTCACCTCCACCCTCGATCTGGCCCTCCGCACGGATGAAAAGGGACGCGTTGATCTGGGCACCCTCTCTGATGTCGGCACCATCTCCGCCCAATGCCCGGATGGACAGCAGGTGGGCTGGCAGAATCAGGTGTATCAGCGCACGTGGCCATCCGTCATTCAGGCCGCTCAGGGAGAGACACTGCGCATCCCCGCTCCGGCTGGCTTCACGGGTGCTGACGGCGGCGTCTCCCTGCTGGAGACCCGGGCGGGCACCTTCGCCGCGGATCGCAGCGCCAGCGCCACCGTGCGCGATGGCTTTGTGGTGGTGGAAGGACTGTCCCCAGGTGATTACTCACTGCAGCTCCGTGGCGCACCGCCAGTCCAGTTGGACCTGCGCATCTCTGCGGGCAAGCCGGTGGGCGGCTGGTTGCTGGGCAGGCATCGCCAGCTGGAGCTCAAGGGCAGCAAGATGCTGCAAATCACCGGCGTCACCACGGAGCCGGACTTCGTGACGGTGAAGCTCGCCAACGTCAATCCCTTCACCCGGGTGCACGTGACGGCCACCCGGTTCGAGGAGACATCCACCCTCTTCAGCAGCCTGGGCGGCTTTCCCCGGTTCGGTGCCTCCATCACCTCTCCCCCGCAGCTTCCGGCACTGTATGCCGCTGGTCGCGAGATTGGGGACGAGTACCGCTACATCCTGGAGCGACGCCGAGCCAAGACCTTCGCCGGCAGCATGCTGCCCCGTGCGGAACTGCTGCTGAACCCCTGGCAGACACGTGAAACCAGCCTCACGGAGCTGGAGATGGCCACAGGCCAGGCCGCCAGCTCCACCCTGGGCGGGCGGGATGGTGCCCTGCGCAAGGCCCGGGCGGAGAACGCCCCCCGCGGCAGCGCGGCGGGCCTCCCCGGCACTCAGGACGGGAACCTGGACTTCCTCGCCCTCAGCGCCCCCACCCACTACAACCTGGTGCCCGATCAGGCAGGCGTGGTCCGCATCCCCAAGAAAGACCTGGGGGATCGCCAGGACCTGCAGATCTATGCGGAGGACCTGGAGAACGCGGTCTGGCAGAAGCTCTCCCTCCCTGAAGCGGGCACCAAGCTCCGTGACGAGAGGCTCACGCGTAACCTCACCCCCACCAGCCCGTTCACGGAGACCAAGGAAACTACGGTGCTGCAGAAAGGCCAGTCCCTGGTGCTGGAGGACATCCTCACCAGTGAGGTGGAAAGCTACGACACCCTGGGCGGCGTGTACTCCCTGCTGAAGACGCTCAATGCAGACGCCCATGTGGCCGAGTTTGCCTGGATCCTGCAGTGGCCCAAGTTCAGCGATGCGGAAAAGCGGGCCAAGTACGGAGAGCACGCCTGCCATGAGCTGCATCTGTTCCTGGCCAAGAAGGATCCCGAGTTCTTCACCGCCGTGGTCAAGCCCTACCTCGCCAACAAGAAGGACAAGACCTTCATGGATGACTTCCTCCTGGAGTCGAAGCTGGACAGTTACCTTGAACCCTGGCGCTATGCCCGGCTCAATGTGGTGGAGCGCGCCCTGCTGGCCCAGCGCCTGCCCGGTGAAGCTGCCCGTGCGGCCCGCCATCTGCAGGAGTCCTGGGAACTGCTCCCTCTCAATCCCGAGGCTCAGGACACGTACTTCGAGACCGCTCTGCGGGGCCGCTCGCTCGATGGTACCGACAAGTCGTCCCTCTGGGCCGACGCTGAGACCAGCAAGTCCGCGGCTCTAGCCCTGGACTCCCCCTCACCGGCCCCGGCGCCGACGACCTCACCGGCGGCCCCTGCTGACAACTTCAGCAGCGTCTCCGGACGGCTCTCCGGTATCGCAGACCCTGCCGCCCCGGCCATCAGCCAGCCCGCAGCACGCGGCCTCTCCGTAGCAGGCAAAAAAGACTCTGCGGGTGAAGAGCTGGAACTGCGGGATCTGGCGGAGAAGCAAAAAGAGCAGGCAGGACGCGAGCGGTTGGTCGCCGAAGCCAAGCCCATCGAGTTGACGGTGGGCTATGACAGCCAGTACGCCTATGCCGGGGTGGCCCTGCAGGCAGACGCACGCCAGCTGGCACGCGCCTATTTCCGCGAACTTGGACCGGCCCGGGAGTGGGCGGAGAACAACTACTACAAACTCCGCCAGTCCGAGCAAAACGCCACCCTGGTGACGGTCAATGCGTACTGGCGCGACTTTGCGGCCTGGATTGCAGAAGGTTCCAAGGGCCCGTTTGTCTCGCCCCACGTGGCTGAGGCCAGCCGGAACTTCACTGAGATCCTTCTGGCCCTCGCCGTGCTCGATCTGCCCTTCGACGCCCCCAAGCATGCTACGAAGACGGAGGGACGCCGCTTTGAGTTCACCGCCAGCGCCCCGGTGCTGGTGTTTCACAAGCAGATCCGCCCTGCCCCGGCAGCCAATGACCAGTCGGCCGGCCAACTGCTGGTCTCCCAGTCCTTCTTCCGCGCGGACGAACGCTTCCGCCAGGAGGGCAACGAGATGTTCCAGAAGAACGTCACCGATGAATTCCTGACCGGCACGGTTTATGGAGCCAACATCGTGGTGACCAATGCCACCAGCAGCCGGATCAAGGCAGAGATCCTGCTGCAGATCCCCCAGGGTGCCCTCCCCGTCCGCGGGAGCAAGGCCACCCAGTCGGTGAGACTGCCGCTGGAGCCCTACACCACCACGACGCGGGAGTACTACTTCTACTTCCCCACTCCTCCAGCACAGGCTGGCGGGAAGTTCGCCCACTATCCAGTGCACGTGGCCACGGGTGGCAAGGAGGCGGGCAAAGCCCCGGTCTTCTCCTTCAACGTCGTGACCCAGCTCTCCGGTGTGGACAAGGCCTCCTGGGACTATGTCTCCCAGTATGCCACGGATGCGGAGGTGTTCGCCTATCTGGGGCAAAACAACATCCAGCGCGTGGATCTGGGCCGCATCGCCTGGCGCTGCCGCCAGAGTGCGGACTTTTACCGTCAGGTCATCAAGGTGCTGGCGGAACGCCATGTCTGGGATGACACGCTGACCAGCTACGCCCTGTACCACAATGACACGCCCACTCTGGGTGAGTGGCTCAAGCATCATTACTCGGAGGAGTTCGGCCCGGTTCTGGAATCCCCCCTGGTGAAGTTTGGTCCGCTGGAGTTCGATCTCTATGAGCACCTGGAATACAGCCCGCTCATCAACCAGCGCGCCCACCGGCTCGGCAGGGAGTGGCGGATCGCCAACGAGGAGGTGCTGGAGCAGTACCAGAAGCTTCTGGGCACCCTCTCCTTCAAACCCACCCTGAACAGTGCGGACAACCTGGCGGTCGTTTATTTCCTCTTCCTCCAGGACCGCGTGGAGGAGGCTCTGGACAGGCTCAAGGCAACCCCGGGACAGGATCTCGCCACCAGAATCCAGCTCGACTACTTGCGCTGCCAGGCGGCCTTCTATGAGGGAGACACCGCCACGGCACGGACCGTGGCTGCCACCTATCGCGACCATCCGGTGCCCCGGTGGAAACAGCGCTTCGGCGAGGTACTCTCCCAGCTGGATGAAATCGATGGCAAAGCGCCAGCAGTTTCTCCAGATGGCGTACCCGCGCCGCCAGATCGCAATCGTCAGCAGGGCGAACTGTCGGCCACGGAGCCGGGCTTTGAGTTCAAGGTGGAAAACCGGACCATCTCGCTCAACTGGCATCGTCTGTCCCAGGTCACGGTGAACTACTATCTGACGGATCCTGAGTTCAGCTTCAGCAGCAATCCCTTCGTCAGCGAAGACGCCAGCCGGTTCAGCGTGATCAAACCGAACCAGAGCGTCGCTGTCACCTTGCCCGCTGACAAGGACACCCTCAGCATCCCGCTGCCGGAAGCCTACTCACGGGCCAACCTCCTGGTGGAGATCATGGGTGCTGGTCAGCGCAAGACGCAGGCCTACCATGCCAACACGCTCAAACTCGCGGTGACAGAGAACTACGGACGGCTGGAGGTGCGCGACAGCGGCACGGACAAACCGATCGCCAAAGGCTATGTGAAGGTGTATGCCCGGCTGAAGAACGGCACCGTGAGGTTCTTCAAGGACGGCTATACGGATCTCCGCGGGAGATTCGACTACGCCAGCCTCAACGGCACCAGCGCCGGACAGCCCGTGCCGCCCCCCATGCCGCAGGCACGTCAGGCCGGAGCCTCAGGCAATGGACTGGATCACCAGATGCTCAAGCCCACCGAGCTGAATGCCGTGGAGAAGCTCTCCATCCTGGTGCTCACGGACGCCAACGGAGCCCAGGTTCGAGAAGTCACTCCTCCGGCGCAATAGCCGCCCCTTCCGGCACGCGGAAGTTGACCGCATCCGCCGGTTCTCACTCAGCCAGCATTCGGGGCGGGATCATTCGTGATCCCGCCCCATTTCTTTCGGATGAGACGGAACCCCTCCCACGGGAGCCTGCGCCTCGCGCTCCCATCCAGAAGGGACCAGCCGTCCCGCGGCACGCGATACAGGGATATGAAAGACGAACTTCCATCTCCCCTCAATGAGCTCCCGGAAAAGGCCGGAGAAATCGCCCAGCAGGCGTCCACCGCCACCCGCGAGGCCCTCGCCACCGCCCGGGACCGGGCAGGAGCAGCCCTGGCCACCGCCCGGGAAAAGACCAACGAGGCCATGCATGTGGCACGTGATCGCGCGTCAGAGGCCTACGGCGTAGCCCGCGAACGCACCCAGCAGGCCCTGCACACCGCCAAGGACAAGACGAACGAAGCCCTGACCCACAGCGGCAACTATGTGAAGGAGAACCCCATTCCCGCGCTCTTGGGCGCCCTGGCCGTAGGCATCGTGGTGGGGGTCCTCATCAGCCGCAAGGAAGAGGAGCGCACCTTCCGCCAGCGCTTTGCTGAAGATCCTGTCAATACCGCACGAGGTGCCGTTTTCGCCGCCTTGGCCCCCATTGCCGAAAAGCTGCACGATCAGTATGATATGGCCCGCTCCGGTGCACAACATGCTGTCGACAGGATCAACACGCGCCAGAACCGGCGGGCGGTGGACGATATCCTCTCCCAGGCCCGTCGCACCGCCAGCCAGTTCAAGTTCTGGTAGTCGCGACATCGTCATCTGGCACCCACTCGTCTGATTCAATCCATTCCATCTCATCCCAGTTATGAGCCTTCCCCAATCTTCCCTTCAGCCTGAGTCCGTGTTGAAGTCCATCGACCGCGGCGTGACCGGCTTCCTGAATGAAGCCCAGGACACGGTGCGACGGCAGTACGCCGAAGTCGAGGACACTGTGCGCCGGTCCCCGGCAGCATCCCTTGCTACCGCAGTAGCCGTGGGCTACTTCCTGCACCGATTGCCGCTCCGGGCGATCATCAATGCCAACCTTCGGATCGTCTCCGCCCTGGCTCCACCGGCCCTCTTCCTCTTTGGCGCTGCCAAGGTGTATGAAATGGTCAAAGAAGAGTCCGAGGCCGCCCGACTGCGGAGGGAGTTCGACCTCAACTCCTCCCCAACCGCTGCGCCGCCCTATGTGGACTGAGTAATTCTAAAACTATCCGCCTCGCCTCCTTTTTCGCTCCTCTGTTGGAGCGAGGAAAGGAGGCTTTTTTATGATTCTGCAACACCATCAACACCCTATTTCCAAGTTACGCCAAGAAAGACCCCCTGCATTTCTCCGTGAACCTCCCAAAAGGGTGTTGATGGTGTTGCAGAGAGACAAATCCCCCTGATGTCTCACACGGTGACGTCTTGTTTCACCTGCCATATCCTCAACTACCACTTCGCCCCCCACCGGTCTTTGACCACCAACCGTCCAGCGCCAGTGTAGTTGACGACGTGAGGAGACACTAACTTCCCGGTCTATGGCAGGTGCAGCCGATGAATGATCCATCCGCCCAACGCTCTTTCCTGCAACACCATCAACACCCTATTTCCAAGTTACGACAAGAAAGACCCCTGCATTTCTCGGTGAACTTCCCAAAAGGGTGTTGATGGTGTTGCAGTGAGACAAATCCCCCTGATGTCTCACACGGTGACGTCTTGTTTCGCCTGCCATATCCTCACCTTCGCTGCCACGCGGGGCCGGAGACCCCGCTTCCTTTATTCCGCAGCCAAATCATCTGATAGCTTGTTTCCTGGTACAGGAGGCGGGGGTTCCCAGCCCCGCTCAGTCGAACGTCTCTTGACGTAGCGTCCCCTGATACCTGGCCATACGTGCAGCGTGGGGAAGGCTGTGACCCGAAGAGGTGTACTACCAAATCCCACACCCACCAGTCTTTGACCACCATCCGCCCAGCGCCAGTGTAGTTGACGACGTGAGGAGACACTAACTTCCCGGTCTACGGCAGGTGCAGCCGATGAATGATCCATCCGCCCAACGCTCTTTCCTGCAACACCATCAACACCCTATTTACAGGTTACGCCAAGAAAGCCCCCCTGCATTTCTCGGTGAACTTCCCAAGAGGGTGTTGAGGGTGTTGCAGTGAGACAAATCCCCCTGATGTCTCACCCGGTGACGGTCTTGTTTCACCTGCGATGTCCTCACCTTCGCTGCCACTCGGGGCCGGAGACCCCGCCTCCTTTATTCCGCAGCCAAGTCATCTGATAGCTTGTTTCCTGATACAGGAGGCCGGGGTTCCCAGCCCCGCTCAGCCGAACGTCTTTTGACGTAGCGTCCCCTAATACCTGGCCATCCGTGCAGCGGGGGGAAGGCTGTGACCTGAAGACATGTACTACCAAATCACACCCCCACCGGTCTTTGACCACCAACCGCCCAGCGCCAGTGTAGTTGACGACGTGAGGAGACACTGACTTCCCGGTCTATGGCAGGTGCAGCCGATGAATGATCCCTCCGCCCAACACTCTTTCCTGCAACACCATCAACACCCTATTTCCAAGTTACGCCAAGAAAGACCCCCTGCATTTCTCGGTGAACTACCAAAAAGGGTGTTGATGGTGTTGCAGTGAGACAAATCCCCCTGATGTCTCAGCCGGTGACGTCTTGTTTCACCTGCGATGTCCTCACCTTCGCTGCCACGCGGGGCCGGAGACCCCGCTCAGTCGAAGTTCTTCCTCGAAGAGGATATGGCCACAATCCCAGACAACATCCGCTTTCCCTCCCACCGTCTTCAACGCCTCCATGTCGCTCCAATGCGATGGGGCACGAATGTCTGGTTGAACCTCACGAAGCCCCACGCTGACTGAGGTTCCCGGCAAGATGCCGGGAACAGCACGCAAGATGCGTGCGCTCCCTGGCTTCTCCGACAGAGATCATTTTGAGAACACCCCGGGACAGGAGCACCCTCGCTCCTGCCCACATGCCACGTGCTGACGTGCCGGTCTCCAGCGCTGTCTACAAACTCTGTCCCGGCAACGGTGTCACCACCGCCCCTATTGCGTACCGAAGAAGCCTCCCAGCTTCCGGATGCGGGTGGGGTGGCGGAGTTTCCGCAGGGCTTTGGCCTCGATCTGGCGAATGCGCTCGCGCGTCACGTGGAACTGGCGTCCCACTTCCTCCAGAGTACGGCCGCTGCCGTCCACCAGGCCGAAGCGCTGTTCCAGCACGGCCCGCTCACGGTCAGTGAGGCTGTCGAGCACGTCCTTGAGTTTGTCGCGGAGCAGATTCATCGCCGTCAGCTCCATGGGGCTGACGCTGGTGTTATCCTCAATGAAATCGCCAAATTCAGTGTCGCCGTCGCTATCGCCCACCTTGGTCTGCAGGGACACCGGCTGCTGGCTCATGCGCAGCACCGCGTTCACGCGTTCCACGGGCAGGTGGATCTCTTCAGCGATCTCATCCGGAGTCGGGTCACGACCCAACTCCTGCACCAACTGCTTCTGCACGCGCAACAGCTTGTTGATGGTATCGATCATGTGGACCGGGATGCGGATGGTCCGCGCCTGGTCGGCAATGCTGCGGGTGATGGCCTGACGGATCCACCAGGTGGCGTAGGTGCTGAACTTGTAGCCGCGTTTGTACTCGAACTTCTCCACGGCACGCATGAGGCCCATGTTGCCTTCCTGAATGAGGTCGAGGAATGACAGGCCGCGGTTCGTGTACTTCTTCGCGATGGAGATCACGAGGCGCAGGTTGGCCTCCACCATCTCCGTCTTGGCCTTGGTGGATTCCTTGCTCCACTGGATGGTTTCTGCCACCAGACGGCGGTACTCCTCGGGCGTGACCCAGGCGTGAAGCTCAAACTCCTCCAGTGCCTTCTGCACATCGGGGTTGTTCGCAGAGCGGGAGGCTTCGATCTCGATCTGGTCCAGCTCCGTCATGCGCTGGCGCAGCACAGCGATGAGGTCCTCATTCGTCTTCTGCTTGAAGTAGAATTTGGCGCAGAGCTTGATCAGGCTGGACTTCGTCTGCTCAAAGGCATCCTTGAGCGACTGCCTCTGCTTGGCGCTGGCCGACATCAAGGCGCGATACTGATCATTGGCCTTGGTGATGTCATCACGCACCTGGTCACAGACCTGGCGCAGTTTCTTGAAATAGCTGTCGCGGTCTTCGATCTGGCGATCCAGCACCAGCTTGTCGAAGCGCTCCGTACCGCTGGCGAGGGCATCGCCCAGGTGCAGGTACTCGGTGGCAATGAAGCCGATGTTTTGCAGGCAAGACTGCAGGTGGCTCTCCGCCTTTTCAATGCGCTTGGAGATGCCAATTTCCTGATCCCGGGTGAGCAGGGGCACCGCGCCCATCTGCTTCAAGTACATGCGCACAGGGTCATCCAGCATGTCCAGCTGCCCGTCCTCGCGCTCTTCGACGACGGTGTCCTCGTCATCCGAGGCAGCGGCACGCTTGGTCTTCACTCGATCCACCTGGGTGGGTTCGATGACTTCAATCTCCAGACTGCGCAGGCGAATGAGAATCTCATCCATCAACTCAGCCGTGACGAAGCCATTGGGCAGGCTCTCGTTGAAGTCGTCAAAGGTCAGGTAATCCTGCTCCTTGGCCAGACGGATCAAGTAGCGGAGTTTCTCCTGAATCTCCGGGGCGTTGATGTCATCGTGCTGGGGCGGCGGCGGTTCAGCCGGACGCGAAGACTTGGGTGGACGTCCACGACGACGTTTACCGTTGACTTGAACGGGGGCCGGGGGTGGAGCCGCTGAACCATCCGGCAAAGGATGTTTCCGAGGACGACCACGACGACGGCGATGCGGGGTCGGTGAAACCGATGTTGCACCCTCGTTCAAATCCGTATGCTGGGGGTTTGCAGATGCACTCATGAAGCCGGAAGCGGGAGAATCTTCTGGAGGCAAGAGCTACGGTCAAGGAATCTTTGTGCTGTTGAGGAAAGCCTTTAGCCAACTGAGGGGCTAAAAGGTTCATTTTCGCCCTATAATCACCTACTGGGGGCAAATGAGGCCAGTTCTGAAGATCGGCGGATGATGCAAAACCTGAAATTCATCAGCCAGATTCACTCAGTAATCCTGCTTGCTGGGCAGTTGAGCACGTCGAACGCCGATCTCCCCCTTCAAACGGATCACCTCTTCCTGCATCCGGATGACGTCCTCCTTGGGCAATCCCGGTTGGCGGAGTCGGGTGGTCAGGTTCTGATAGAGGTTCTCCAGCCCCTGAAACTCGATGTGCTGGAGAGTTTGGTGGGCGGTCTCGGTGGAAACTCGTTGGGGAGGCTCTGCCACGACGCGGCTGAAGGCACGCTCCTCTGCGGGGGTCAACGTGGCGAGAAAGGCGCTCAACCCGCCGGCGGTGGAGAGGTCTGACTGGGATTTGAAGATGAGCTCCAGCAATTCACAGCCTGGCACCGCCGCCAGAGCCTCCAGCTGCGCATGCGTGCGAATGAGCTCCAAGACCTCCGTCGACGTCACGGCCAGGCGAATGAGCTGCCGGGCGTGCGGGTGGGGCGGAGGCAACTCCGCCTCTGCGGGCCCGTCGGAGGCGCCAGATGCCCCGTTCCCGCCGTTCTTTCCTGCTGCCGCCTTCTGCTGCTGCTGGTTGGCGATGGATTTAGCCAGCCGTGCCACCTGCTTGCGGAAATCGGACTCCAGGATATTGAGCCGCACACAGACCTTCTGGATGGCGGCGTCCCGGGCGATGTTGTTGTCCAGCAGCTGGATCATGGTGGCCATGTCTCCGGCAAACCGCGTCTTCTCCCGGGTCTCCGCCATGTTCCGGGTGGAGGAGGCATAGTCGATCATGTGATCGAAGAAATCCCGGGCATCGTCCAGCTTGGCCTGGAAGGCCTGAGGGCCCTCCTTCCGGATCAGTGAATCCGGGTCCTCCCCTTGCGGCAGAGGTGCCACCTTCACGACCAGCCCGGTGGGGGCCAGGATGTGAAAGGCGCGCTCGGCGGCCTTGTACCCAGCATTGTCCGAGTCAAAACAGAGCACTACCTCCTCAGCATGCCGCTTGAGCATGCGAGCGTGGAACTCAGTGAAGGCGGTGCCCAGCGGAGCGACCACGTTCTCGAACCCGCTCTCAAACGCCATGATCATGTCGATCTGCCCCTCGCAGACCACAGCGCGGTTCGCCTTGATGATGGCGCGCTTGGACTTGTCGAGGCCGAAGAGGACCTTGCTCTTGTTGAAGAGCATGGTCTCCGGCGAGTTCAGGTACTTTGCAGCCTTGGCATTGGAGTCCAGCAGGCGACCGCTGAAGGCGATGACCTCCCCGTAGTCATTGCGGATGGGGAACATCAACCGATGCCGAAACCGCGCATAAATCTGCCCACCGCGCCCCGAGTCCTCATCGCCACGGGCCAGGATGCCACCGGCCACCAGCAGATTTTCCGTGTATTTGTGCTCATCCGCCCACTTCATCAGCATGGGGGTGGAGGCGGGAGCGTAGCCCATTTCCCAGGACTTGGCGGTCGCCGCATTGATGCCGCGAGACTTCAAATAGGCGCGAGCCTCCTCCGCGACCTGCCCTTTCATCAGCAGGAGGTGGAACCAGGCCGAGATGTCCTTGTGGAGCTTGACCAGGCCATTGCGGATCTTGGCCGCGCGCTCTGCATTGGCGTCCCACACCTCTTCCTGGATGCGAATTCCGGCCGAGTCGGCCAGGCGTTTCACCGCATCCATGAACTGCAGGCCGTCATGCTCCATGACGAACCGGATCGCTGTGCCCCCTGCCCCACAGCCAAAGCAATGGTAGGACCCGCGCGCGGGATTCACATAGAACGAGGGGGTCTTCTCCCCGTGGAACGGGCACAGACCCCGCCAGTTCGTCCCCACCCGGCGTAGCTTCACATAGCGCCCCACGAGATCCACGATGTCCGTGGCCGCGAGCACTTGTTGAAGCGTTTCTTCAGGGATTCGAGCCATGCGCCAAGCGTCAGCTTCGACGATACAAACTCCGTCAGCAAGTTGTCACAAAAAGTCTCCGTCGAAAATCGACCTGCCCGCCTACCGCCTGCCCCGTTTGTGCTTCCCCTTCCCCGCCTGCTGGCCTCGCCCGCCGTCGCCGTCCTCCAGGGCATCCGCCACGGCTCCCTGAATGGGGCGCGGTCCATCGCCGCCGAGCTTTTCATCCAGCACCTCCAGCCGCTGAATGAGATCTGCCAGATGCTTCCGGGGATACGGCCCACCCGCCGCCGCGCAGAAATGAGTGCGACAGCCGAAGGGGCGATGCTGGTAGATCATGCAGCGGCCGTTCTGCCCCAGCAGCGGGCAGGCTCCATCCCCATTGGGACGCACCGGCAGCTTCTTCCGTCCACTGGCCCGCACACCGATCGCGGCGTACCGGGCCTCCCCCAGCGTGAGCATGGGAGTCCGGCCTGTGAGGTGAAACTGGCAGCACTCCGTGAGCATGCTGCACTGTCGCTCCAAGGGACGCGCCTCCACAGCCGCATAAATGGCGGCCATTTCAGCTCGAACTTCAGCATCGGACAGAGACATTCACGCACGCTACCCCAGATCCTCCAAACCGCCACCCCCTTATCCCTTGCCCCTCTTCCCTTATCCCTTCACTTAAAAACCGTATCCACCCCCATGGCACTGTCCTTGGCGAAGCTCGGGATCCATTGCGGCCGACGTCGCGAGACCACCCGGAAGATGAGCGAGAGCGTGTGCAGGGTGAGCAATCGATCCAGCAACCGGTAGCCGCGCTGCCGACGCATGAGCAGCTGGAAAGCCCAGCCGAGGTAGCGGGCCTTCACCCAGAAGGGCTTGAAGTCCATCTTCACCCGGTAGCGATGTCGCTCGCCGCCTTTGGGGTACTTCGCCTTGTACGCCTTCTTGGTCGCCCGCAGGCGGGCTTCGATCTCGGCGCAGAACGGCTGGAAGTAGTACTCCCGGGCCAGAGCCAGAATGTTGAACGTGTCAGCCATGTACTCGATGTCCCCCACTGGCATCCCGCACTCCGCCGCCAGCCCCTTCATCTGCTCCAGTTTCTGCTGGCACAGTTTGGTGGTGCGCAGGCAGGCCTCCTTGTCCTGCACGAAGTAGCCCAGCACCTTCTTCACCGAGTGGCTGATGAAGATGTTGTGCCAGTACACCTGGAGGATGGGCGGGATGCGCACCCGGCGGAAAAAGAGCTTCTGCCTTGCGAACTCCTCCACATAGAGCAGCTCGTGGATGACTGTGTCGGACAGCCGCAGGAGTTCCAGCAGGGAGCGCCAGTGGGGCAAGCCCTTGAGCTGGGCAAAGTCCCGCACCGCCTCCTCCACCAGTTGCCGATCCTTGAAGGTCCGGATGGTCACAAAGGTGTTCAGTTCCGTCCAGACGGCCCGGTCCTCCAGCAGGGCAAGGCGTCGGAAGGGCACCCACCCGCCGGTCTGGCACCAGACCATGATGCCCACCAGGTTCTCCGCCTGATCCAGCTCCCTCGCGTACCGCTCATAGTCCCACCCTGTGAAGCTGGGGTACTCCCCGCAGCCCTCGTACTCCCGCCGGGTCTGGAGCTCGATGATCTTCCTCACCCGGGTGCGGAAGAAGTTCTTGTTGAGCGGCAGGTAGCGGAAGAAGTCACTCTCGCCGAACTTCATGGAGACGATGAGCGAGGGGCTGTCCACCACGCCCTTCAGCACCGTCACAAAGGTGCCCCGGTGCCACATGAGATCCCCGATCCGGTAAGCCCCCACCGTCCACGTGCGGAAGACGAGCTGTCTTCCGTGCTTCTCAAACACTGGCAGCAGGGTTTTGAGGAAGCGGTTCACCTGCTCCGGCCGCTTCAGGTAGAGCTCACTGCGAAACTCCCCCTGCACGTCCGTGGCGTCAGACTCTCCGATCCGCAGAATCACACCCGCCACCTGGGGAAAATCCCGGAGAAAGCCATCCAGCAGCTCCGCCAGGAAGCGCTCCACCGTCCAGCGCAGCCGGGCAATCTGCTCCCGCACCGCCGGGGTGGAACTGAAAACGTCCATGGTGAAATAGACCTGCAGTCCATGCCGCTGCGCGATCTCCATGCACTGGATGAACTCCGCCCGCCAGCGGCTGATCCGGGCCCGGGTATCCAGTTCATACCAGGCGTGGTCCGCCAGGTGGGTGGCATCATCCAGAGACACCGCGTTGTACCCCATCGCTGCCGCCCGGGCGCAGAAGACGTCCAGATCCGCCCGGATCTGCTCCCACTGCGCCCCGCTCTCGGGACCGTCCAGCTTCAGATGCTCAAAGGGGATCTTCGACCAGTTGATGGTCCGTCGGGGGTACCCGCGGAAAAAAGGGCCGATGGCATCGATGAGGAAGAGGTTCATTATGCGGACGTTGCCACCCAGCAATACCGCCCGGCCTCCGCAATGGAAAGCGCTCGCTGCGCCGGAACGCTGACGAAATCGTCACCGCCGGAGCCACCATGTGCCACTTTCACACCTCACTGGGCGGAACTCAGCCCGCATTTCACATTTCCTCATTGCTCCGGCCTGCTTTGTGGCTAACAAAACCGCCCCCGTGATTGAGTACCTTAAAATCTGCCGCCCGGACCATTGGTTGAAGAACATCTTCATCCTCTTCGGCCATGTCGTGGCCTGGGCACTGGTGCTCGATTTTCGCTGGGACGGCGCTCTCGTCGTCACCGCCGCCCTCTCGCTGATCCCCGCCTGCCTCGTGGCTTCGGCGAACTATATTCTGAATGAGATCCTGGACGCGCCGTTCGACGCCGTCCACCCCACCAAGCGGCTGCGCGGCATCCCCGCGGGGAAGGTGAAGGTGCCCTATCTCTGGTGGCTCATGGTGGGCCTCATCGTGGGAGCCTTCGCCCTGTGCGCCCTCTTCAAGTTCAACTGGGGCTACCAAGCCGCCCTGGGCCTGCTGCTGCTGAGCGGTCTGGTCTATAACGTGCAGCCGATCCGCCTGAAGGACCGCGCCTTCATGGACGTGATCGCGGAATCGTTCAACAACCCCATCCGCCTCTGGCTGGGCTACTACGCCCTGGTGCAGCCCAATCAGGTGCCCCCGCTCTCCATCGTCCTGGCCTGGTGGTTCTTCGGTGCCCTGCTCATGACCGGGAAACGCTACTCGGAGTTCCGCTTCATCGGCGACGTCTCCGTGAGCGGCCGCTACCGGAAGTCCTTCCAGATCTACACTGAGAAGAGCCTCATCCTGGCGATGATCACGTATGCGAACCTCTTCTGCTTCTGCACCGGGATCGCCATGGCCGTCTATCCCCGGCTGAACAACCTCGTTTTCGTCTTCCCGATGATCGTGATCGCCGTCATCGCCTACTTCCACCACGCGATGAA
Organism: Verrucomicrobium sp. BvORR106; assembly: GCF_000739655.1. GTDB lineage: Bacteria > Verrucomicrobiota > Verrucomicrobiia > Verrucomicrobiales > Verrucomicrobiaceae > Verrucomicrobium. Next base: position 58,839 of record NZ_BATR01000168.1, read on the forward strand.
AGAGGAAACCGCCCGCCTGGAGCCGGAGCAACTCCTCAAAAATCCCTGGATCGCCTTCTGGACCATCGTCACCGGTGCCGCCACGATCGCGTTGCTGTTGGCCAAGGACAACTACGCAAAAGCAGCGCACCTGCTGGGGCCGTTGCAGTGGTAGGAGCCGCTACGCGGCAGACGCAAGACGAGAAGACACAAGACTCAAGACCTGAGCTCACGCCAGGCTGATCGCGCTCAGCGAAGCGATCATCAAAAGGAGCAAGAGACATTCCTGCCCCAAGTCACTCTACGGCTCGTTTTCAGAACACAGGAGGCGGGGGGTCCCCAGCCCCGCTCAGTCGAGCGTCCCCTGAAGATTTCCCCACGGCCCTCCGCCAAGTCACCTGGCAATCAGCAGCAGGAGCCACCTCATGGGCCATCCGACCCCGACCGGGACGCGACTGCCACTTCAGGAGGGCCGAACGGCATCATATCAGCGTGGGGCAACGCCCCAGGAAAAGATGACAAAATAACCCTTGAGGGCTGAAGGCCCGGCCTCATCAAGCCTGCCCACGACGGACATCCCCCCTCCCAGCCACCTGGCAATCAGCAGCAGGAGCCACCTCATGGGCCATCCGCCCCCGACCAGGACGCGACTGCCACTTCAGGAGGGCCGAAGGCCCGGCTTCATATCAGCCTGGGGCAACGCCCCAGGAAAAGATGACCAAATAACCCTTGAGGGCTGAAGGCCCGGCCTCATCAAGCCTGCCCACGACGGACATCCCCCTCCCAGCCACTTGGCAATCAGCAGCAGGAGCCACCTCATGGACCATCCGACCCCGACCGGGACAGGAATGTCCCTCCCTCCTTTTACTGATCAGCCCTTTGGTCGTAGTCCCCCACGCGTGGGCTCAAGTCTTGCGTCTTGTGTCTTCCAGTCTTGTGTCTTCCAGTCTTGTGTCTCCCCCGCAGCAGGTCAGGCCTCTTTAAATTTTTTTCAACACGCGCCCCCCCACCCTGTCTATCGCATTCGACAGTGCAACCCCTGACAACCATGAACGAATCCCCTGCTTCGGTGGCGGCTCCCGCGAATCCGCCCGTGCTCCGTCGTCGCTTTACCTGGACCAAGCGCATCCTCGTGACGGGTGCCGTGCTCGTCGGTCTGGGTGCCTGGTGGTACCAGTACAACCTGAATGCCTCCCCGTTCCGCCCCGTCCAGCTGACGGCTGCTGAACAGGAAGCTGTGCAGACGAAGCTGGCCACCCTGGAAAATCAGGTGCAGTCCACAGATCCGGCCAAGACGCTGGTGCTCAATGAACGTGAGATCAACGGCTACCTCCAGCAGCAGGGCCTGGGCGACCAGATCAAGGTCAGCATCAATAACGGCAACATCGGGGCCCAGTTCCTGATCCCCGTGGACAAGGACTTCCCCATGATGGGCGGCAGCACCGTGCGGGTGAAGGTGGCCTTCAATACGAAGCTGGATGCCAACCGCCAGCTCGCCCTCAGTTTGGCCGACATCAGCGTAGGCGGCATTTCCCTGCCTAATGACTGGCTCGGAAACATGAAGGGATTGAATCTCCTCGACCATAATAAAATGGGTGAAGGCGACGCACAATTTTTTAAAAGTTTCGCCGCTGGCATCAAAGACTTCCAGCTTAAGAATGGCGAGCTCCGCCTGGTCTTGAACGACTGATTCCGTTTCCAGCGCCGATCTTCGGACGAAAGCCCTTATCGCATCCAACTGTTAAAGTGGATGTAGGTAGGGGCCATTTTGTTAAATATTCTTAAATTTATTTTTTTTGTGTTGCCGGATAACCGCCCGGCAGTATTATTGGCGCGCAATCAAGCTCAACCAACCATGAAAAAAATCGCTTCACTTCTGATGACGCTCGCTCTCGCTTCCAGCGCGTTCGCGGGTCCTGTGTCCTACTCCGGCAAAGGCGGCAAAGCCGTTCAGCCGCTTCCTCCGGTTCCCACCGGCTGTGAGTGCTTCGGCCCTGGCTTTGCCGTGGGCGCTTTCGGCGGTGGCTATCTTCCCGATGGCGACTCCGAAGACGACGTTCTCGGTGGTGGTGTCCTTGCTGAATACTTCTTCACCCCGTATATCGGTGTGCAGGGCAGCTATGGCATCTTCGCTACCAACAGCGAGCACCATGAATTCGACGCAGCTCTTGTTCTTCGCTACCCCATCACCTCCCTGTGCATCGCTCCCTATGTGCTTGCAGGCGGTGGCTATAGCGTGAACTCCGACGACAAAGGCAACTACTTCGTGGGCGGCGGTATCGAAGCCCGCTTCGAAAGCCTCAACTGCCTTGGCGTCTTCGCTGACGGTGCTTATCACTTCGCAGCAGACGACGACGACTCCGATTACACCATCGTTCGCGTGGGTGTGAAAGTGCCGTTCTGATTCTGATTCGGATACGAAAGACACATACTTTCTTCCAGAAGGGAGCGGGCAACCGCTCCCTTCTTTTTTGTGTCGGCAGGACCGGGGCAAGATTGGTTGAACCAAACGTCGCCTCCTAGAACCTCCCCCCAGCTGTTGGACCCGAAGGGTTCACCCTGCAGAGACGCCATGGGTTGAGCGATCCCGCAAGGCACATGCGCGTCAGGTTACGAGGGAGTCACCCTTGTCACACGCAAGCGCTCTGACGCCATAGGCGTCAAGCAAAGTAGCTCAGGGCAAGGCGAATCACGAGCCGCCCCCCTGGGTACATCGGCGAGTGGACCAGAACTCCGAAGTTAGTTCTACAAACCGTGACCGCTTCGCGGTAAAACCCTCCGGGTTTATGAGATAACCCGCGCAACACCGACGCACCGACGCACCGACGCACCGACGCACCACCCTACCGTTCCTCCACCTCCAGCAGCACCGGGTAGTCTCGCAGCGCCACTTCGATCCCCACGCCGCCCTCACGAGGCGTCACCTTGACCGGCACCGGTTCATCCAGGACCGGGTCATACCCTGAAACCTTCAGCCCGTCCGCCTGCCAGCCTTTCACGGTGAGCACATACCCTTGGGGACCCAGTTCCTGCCGGATGTCACGGGTCATGACATAACACGGCACCACAAAGCGGGTCGCGTGCACCTGATAGGGCAGGAAAGCGACGACATCCCGGTTGTACAAGGGCGGCCGGCCAATCATGTCGTTGGGATCCCCATCGAACTGCATGGCCCCGTGGGAGTCCTCCACAGATACCAGTTCCAGCTTGCGCGCCCCTGCGACGGTCAAGGCAGCATCCACCACGCCACCCGCGTTGAAACGACTCACAATGCGCTGCACCACCTGGAGGGCCGGAGAGACCAGCGCCAGTTCCTGCTCGGCAGTGGGGTATGCCTTGTCGGTGATCGAGCGGGTGACAAACTCCTGCTTCAACACGCCCAATTCCAGGTCGCCCAGCGCCGGGTCATTTGCCCCGGCCGCATACAGGTACAGGCGCTCAACGCCTTTGTTGAGGTAGAAACAGAAGTACCTGGCGATGGCCTTGGCCTTCAGTTTCAGGGCATGCGCGGGATCATTGATGCCGTCTTCCCCCGGCGCGTAGTTCACCTCCGTGATCCAGCACCAGCAGGGACCATCCACCTCTGGCCGAGCATAGCGCCCGTGGGCCGTGTTGTAGATCCTGGTGGTCAGCGGGGCCATGTCCCGCGTGATCGTCTCTGTTTGCAGCGCACTGGCAAAGTATTCGGGGAAGCTCGCTTCATAAAGGGGCTCGAACCCGCTCTCATCCTTGATCCCCTGCGCATTCAGGGCGGCACCCTTGGGCTGGTCACGAGGAAATACTTTGCGCCCCGCATAGGGGTGGTGGCTCAGAGCCATGACCCGCGCTGGCATCTCGGAGCTGGCTGGCCAGGGCAGCGTGTTGGAGAATCCGTTGACCAGCCTCACCCCGACAAAGGGCTCCGCCTGGGCCATGGCGACCTCCGCCGTGGCGCGCACCACATCCAGGAACACCTTCTTCTCCTCGTAAGGTTGGGGGATGGGATCGAAGTAGCGGCTCTGGTGAATGAAGTTGGAACCAAAGGACAGCTCGTTCCAGATCTCCATGTCGAACCCGCGGTCTGCCGCTCCGGCGGTTCCCAACACCTCGGTCACAAATGAGGCCACGGTCTGCACATACTGACGCCAGCCCTGGAGGGTGCTCTTTCCTTCATCCGTGCCCGGGTCCCCAAAGGGCTGGTACTTCAAGGTCGCCATCTTGAGCTTGGTTCCGGCTGGCAACGCATCCGGCAGGGGCTTGGAAAGGGTGACCGTCGCCCCCTCGACAGCAGTGATCAAGTACTCCGCCGCGATGGATCTCCTGGGGTGACTGAAGCCGCTTTTGCCGATCACGAGGTCAGCCACGCTGTCCAGCACCACCTTGCGAGCTCCAGCAGGCACATCAGCAGCCAGGCTGCGCTCAAAGTTCAGCAAAGGACAGGGTGCCCCGTGATGACCATTCAGAAGGATGAGCGGCCGCAACCCGTGAGCACGACTGGCCTGCAGTCTGATGGCGAGGTCTTTGCTGTTCTTGATCTTGGCCTCGTCACGATAGTCGAGGTTCCCCCAGCCGATCTCGATGCGCACGTGCTTGATGCCATGACGGGCGCACATCTGCAGGATCTGGTTCACATCCTCTCCCCGATGAGTGTTGAGCACAATACCCAGCCCGTTGAGAAACTGGTGGGCCGGAATCGTCTCCAGATAGCCCCGCCAAGGCTGCAGCCAGTGCGAGTACGTCCCGAAGGCCACCTGCGTGAGATGACCTGGATCGATGGGGTGCCCACCCACGCCTGCCTGGCCAGCAGCGGCTCCCATCAACGTTGCACGCCCCCCTCCGGTGGCGGTCGCCGCCGCTGCTCCCAACATGAGGCGCACCCAGTCTCTCCGCTCCAAATTCATGGCAGCACCCTAGCCAAAACGGGCATGTCTGGCGATGAAGATTTATGGCGCAACGGCGGTGCTCCACGCTCCGCGCTGCTCCATCAGGGTCCCTGCTCGGGGCAAGTGCACCCGTCCGACCAGCATGGAGCCCCCGAACCAGTGTAAACCCCTCTTCCCCCCATGCCCGCCAAATCCAAAAAACAGCAAATGGCTGCGGGAGCCGCGCTGTCCGCCAAACGCGGCGAACGCGCCAAGGCCTCCTTGAAGGGAGCCTCCCGACAGATGGCCGAATCGATGTCGAAAGCCGAGTTGGAACGGATGGCTTCCGTGAAACGCAAAAAGCTCCCCACCCGCAAACACCCTGATTGATCGGCGCCCGCTGCCGCCAGCGGCAAAGCCCTTTCGACCACCAACCCGACCCGCCCCTATGAAAGAGACCCCATTTCTCAGTCCACGCCCCATCGCTCTGCCGCCCCGCGAGGCAAGTGCACTCGACTACCGTGTCATCGAATTCCGCCGCGCAGGCCAGGTACGGTACCTGGGCGATTGTCGCATGGACGGCAGCCATGAGGGTGACAAGTCCGTGCGTGTCTTCTTCCGACCTCCGCAGAACAGCGTCAGCGACGCCCTGCCGCCAGACCAACCCGTGGCTCCGGACAACGCCGATATGTTCCTGACCAAGCTGGGACTCGCCGCGGTCAAAGTGCCTTCCGCCCTCACTGACCCGTGCATCATCGACCTGGAGACAGCCGAACAGGCTGCCGAGCCAATTGCGATTGGAGGAATCTATTAACCTGAAACCTGACTCGCAAGAGTCGGCTCAACGGTGATCATGCCAACCACCAGCCCGCAGATTACCTAGAACCCCAATCGGACGCACTGACGCACTTGTTTACTGAATTACCGAATTACTGAATCACCGATTTACGAAGCGCCGGTCCCACGCCGCACCTTTCCCGTCTCTCCCAGCTCCCCTTCGCGGAGCGTCTCTCCTTCAACGGTCGGCAACACCCGCGCTCCATCAGCCGGGAACGGGATGGGCGTGATGCACAGCACCTCCCCTTCCTGGGGGGCCTTCGGCGAGTTCGCTGAAATCACGATCCCCTTTTCGTCGGCCGCGAGAGGCTCCACCGTCATGCGGCGCAGGCGGTTCTCAGCAGAGATGAGGATGATCTCGTTCCCGGCGCGCACGGCCACCCGGGGGATGACGTACACGTCTGTGAGCACCTCCCCCCGGATCTCCGCCTCCACAAACTGGCCAATCTTTAGCGGTGGCACCCCATCCGCACGACGGGCATACGGATCATCCACCTGGGCGATGGCAATGATCTGCCGGGTCTCCGCATCCAGAGAACCCTCCACCCGTACCAGCCGCCCCTGCCAGTGGACCGCCTTACCGTTCAACGATGCCCGCAGACGCACCGGTACGCTCTCTGGATCCGCCCCCTCCGCCGGGGTGCCGCCCCGGTAACGCTCGGGGAGTTTGAGGAAACGCATTTCCCGCTCTGGCAGCGGCAGGCGGATCTCGACATAGTCCACGGCAAAGACCTTGGCCAGCTGGGTGCCCGGGGTGACCAGCTGCCCCACGTCCACACTCTGCTGCAAGACCTGCCCGGCATACGGGGCGCGCACCACGGTGCGGTCCAGGTCGCGCTCCGCCTTCATCACCTGGGCCTTGGACGCCGCCACATCGGCCTCGGCGCGGGCCAGCTGAGGTTGCCGCAGCACCAGCGCGCTCGGCTCCCCGGTGCGGCCCAGAGCCTTCCAGTTTTCCAGCGCCTGCTCTGCTTTGGCCTTTTCCTCCGCCAGGAGCGCCTCCATCTGGGCGAGGGAGCCTTTGGCCACCACCACCGCCGTTTCGTAATCCACCGGATCCAGCTTCAGCAACACCTCGTCCTTCTCAAAGAAGGCCCCAGCGCGGAAGGACGGGCTCACTTCCACCACCTTCGCGCTTACCTCCGGCAGCAGCGTACTCTGCGTGCGGGGCGTCACCGTGCCCTGAGACCGCACTTGGACGGGGAACGTGGATTTCTTCAGAATCCGACCCTGCACCTTCACCAGGACAGGAGCAGTCTCGCTCACCTTGGGCGCAGGCCGGGAGGTGTACAAAGTCCAGCCGCCCCAGGCGCAGCCCCCCAGGATCAACAATGGCAAAACGGCACGCAGGAACTTCATCTGACTCGGCTAAACAATCGCGACAGGTTGAGCCCCCAAAGTCTCACACCGGCCGTTCTCTTGCGAGTGAAAAGAAAAGGGGCGAGCGCAACTGCGATACCGTTCCACGTTGACGGGCAGCCTGCTCCCGATGTCTCATCGGTCTCACACGTTCAGAATGAAACTGGGGATCTCACTTCTGCCCTGCCTGCTGATGATACTCTGCAGTTCCGTCGCTGGCGGGGAATCCTACGCGGAACTCAAGGAACGCCTGCGGATCCGATCCGTCGCGTCCGAGGCGGTGCAGCCCTATGAATTCCTGGCGGAGGAGATCTTCAGCGCACAGTACTGGAGGGAGGACATGCCCACTTACGGGCCCTTCACCTTCGAAGACACCACCACCCACCTCCTGGAAACGCATTTCCCGATCGGCGGCATTGGAAGGTTCGTGGTCGTCTTTCTCCCCATGTCCCCCCCGGTGGTGATCGACACCTACTACACCACGTACACCCGGCAGGGACGCTATGAATCCGTCGACACCCTCTGGCACGCCTCCGCTCTGGAAATGCTGGCCAGCTTCCGCTAGCCACGCGCGCAGCAGGAAGGATCTCTGGGCTAGGCCAGCACCAGCCCCTTCCCAAGTTCCTCCGCCACGTGCCGCGCCACCTTCTCTGCCGTGACGCCGGTCATGCAGTCATAGTGACCAAAGGGGCACTCCCGCTTGAAGCAGGGGCTGCAGGGCACATGATGACGCGCGACGAGGTGCCTGTCTCCCAGCGGCCCGGTAAGCACCGGCTCGGTGGAGCCAAAGATGCTGACCGTAGGCACGCCCAAAGCAGCCGCAAGGTGCATGGTGCCTGTGTCATTGGTCACGAGCAGGCGACAGGCCCGCAGCTCGGCGATGAGTTCGGTCAGAGTGGTGGCCCCGACGCGATTGCGATGAGGCACGTTCCCCAGCATCTGGCTGAGGGCCTCTCCCATGGCCTTCTCCCCCGGAGCGCCAAAGAGCTGCCACTCCACCTGCGGCCACTGCACGGAAACAGCCGCTGCCACCCCGGCGAAGCGGTCCATCGGCCAGCGTTTGGCCTGGCCATACTCAGCCCCGGCGCAGATCCCCACCTTGATCGTCCCCTGCCCCGGCGTCACGCCCGTTGGCGGCACCGTGGGAGAGAACAGCGCGGGATCATCCGTCTTGGCCCCGCAGAACTTGGCCAGCCGCAGATAACGGTAGGCGTGATGCTCCGGCGGCTTGTAGGAGGCCGGTTCCGCGCAGACCTGATGCAGCATGCGCGATCTGAGAGAGCCGTGATAACCCACCAGGCGAGGAATGCCCGCCTGCTTCAGCTCCAGCGTGGACCGCGTGGAGTTGGTAAAGAGCACTGCAGCATCGTAGTAGCCGGACTCCCGGATGCGTTGCGCCACGCTGCGGATGCCTTCTTTCTTGGCCTTCGTCACCACGGCATCCACCTCCGGTACCGCGCCCCAGAGCTCCTTGAGATTGGCCTGGCAGAAAATGGTGAGCCGCAGATCGGGCCGCCCCTGCTTGAGAGCGCGGATGGCCGGCATGGCCATGCACGCATCCCCCAGCCAGTTGGGCGAACGCACCAGGAGATTGAAGGGCTGCAGGCGATTGCCGTCGTAGCCCTTGGGCAGGACGATGCCGCGGCGATACTTGGAGAGCAGGAACTCCGGCTTGGGCGTCTTCCACCGGTTGTGCACCCAGAACCAGTCGGCCGGAGCCCGGCGCACCAGCACCTCCACGGCGATGTTGAGCATGGAGGTCAGGCCCTCCGCGGTGGCCCGCTTCTCCCCGCTGTTCACGGGTGGGTAGATGACGAGCTTCCACTTGCCCAGACCGTCGTTGTACACCGCCAGCGGCAGCAGCGGCGCATCGCAGCGCATGGCCATCAGCGCAGCCAGGCTGGAAGTGGAGGCCAGACGGTCAAAGAACGGGCACCAGATGCCCTTGTCCCCCGCGTGCTGGTCCACCAGTACGCCGATCGCACTCCCCTCCTCCCGCAGATGCTTGATGGGCGCGCCGAAGCCGTCACTGCGGTTGAAGAGCGCATACCCCAGCTTCTCCCGGCGACGCCGCACGTGCGCCTCCAGGTAGGGATTGCTCAGGGGCTGATAGATGGTCGCCGGCTTCCGCCCGAAGCAGAACAGGGACGGGATGTTCGTGAGCAACTCCCAGCACCCGATGTGGCAGATCGCGTAGAGCAGCGGCTTGCCGGAGGCGATCACCGCCTGCGCATGCTCAGCCCCCTCCACGGTGACGCGCTTCACGATCTCCTCCTCGGACATCACCTGGAACTTCATGCTGCACATGAAGTTCGCCCCCAGGCTCCGGAAATGCTGCTTCGCGGCGGCCTTCCGCCAGTCAAGATCCTTCTCGCGGCCAAAGGCGATCTCCAGGTTCCGCAACGCCAACCGTCGAGGTCCCCCGAAAAACACATGCGCCAGCCCGCCCAGGAACTGCCCGAGCCGGGCGCAAAAGGTCAGCGGCAACACACTCAACACAGCCTCCAGCCCCCGCACCAACAGGTACGTCAGGTACTGCCCCATACGGGTGATCACTCGGTCGCCAGAAGGCTTTTTGCTCGCCATTGCCTGTCTATCCCGCAGGAGGGGCGGGAGTGCAAAGTTGAAAATCCATTCTTCCGCCTCACTTCCCCACCACAAGGTGCACGCCCAGGGCGATCAGTCCCACGAGGAAACAAATGCGAAACCGCGCCGGCGACAGACGAGACCGGAGATATGTGCCCGCATACATGCCGAGGAGGGCGGGCACGAGCATAAGCGTGGAGCTGCCGAGCACGGCCGAAGGGTAGCTCTTGTTCATCACCAAGCCCAGCGCCAACACCACGGTGGATACGGTGAAGGAGATGCCCATGCCCTGGATCAGCTCATCCTTCTTCAAGCCCAGCGCCTGTAGGTACGGCACCGCCGGAATGACAAAGACGCCCGTCGCTGCGGTGACAAATCCCGTGATCGCCCCGATGACCGGCCCCAGCCAGCGCTCCCACTCAGGACGCACCGTCGTGCGGGCTCCCGTGAGCGCCCAGCCCGCGTAGCCGATGAGCGCCGTGCCCAGCCCGACCATGGCCCACTTCCCCGCCGGAGCCCCCAGAATCCACGCCCCGAGCAGACTGCCCACCACAATGCCGATCTGCATGCCGCCCAGCCGCTTCAACATCGGCCCCAGCGTGCCCCAGGGCCAGATCTGCCAGACATTCGTCACAAACGATGGCACCACCAGCAAAGCCGCCGCCTCCGCCGGATTCATCACCAGCGCCAGCAAGGCCACCGCCACCGTCGGCAATCCCAGCCCAATCACGCCCTTCACCACCCCCGCCAACACAAACACCGCTCCCGTCAGGAGCAGCACGTTGAGCGATGAAGCATTCGAGAGATCCAGCCAGGCCATGGTTCGAGTCAAAAACTGAACTACGTCTCAGCAAGGCTTCCGGAAAGGATTCTCACACGAAGCCACGAAGGTTTGAGTCGATCACGCCACCCTTGACGTCGCAGCCCCCACCACACTCAACCGCCCACCAAGAAACTCGCTCTCCGCTCCCGCAGCCGGTTGGCACAACCGGACTACGCTGCAAGCGGCAGCTGAAAGTAGTGCAGAGCTTTAGAGACTGTGTCAAAACTGCTGGAGGGAATGAGGAGGCCGTGGCAGGTAGCTGACCATGAGTCGTTTCATCACTGGAGCAGACCGCGCTCAGGCCTCAATGTTTCCGGAGTGCCTCGAAGACTATGTCGGCCCCGAAAACACGGTGCGCTTCATTGATGCCTTTGTCGAAAATCTGGACTTGCAGCAGGTGCAACTGCCTGTCGCTCCCGCTTCTACCGGCAGACCCGGTTATGCCCCAGGCGACCTGCTCAAGCTTTTCGTCTATGGTTATCTCTACCGTGTACGCTCCAGCAGGGAGCTTGAGCGGCTCACCCAACACAATCTGGAGGTCATCTGGCTGCTCAGACGCCTGCGCCCGGACCATAAAACCATCAGCGAGTTCCGGCGGGCCCACCGCACCGTCTTCAAGCAAGTCTTCCGGCAGTTCAACATCCTGTGCCGGGATCTCAACCTTTTTGGAGCACAGATCGTCGCCATCGACGGCACCTTCTTCAAAGCCGACAACTCCAGAAGTCGCAATTTTACCAAACCCAAGCTCCAGGGGTTGATCACCACCGTGGACAAGAACATCGCTGAGTATCTCAGGGAGCTTGAACTCAATGATGCCGCCTCAGGCTCCGACGGCGGCGTGGAAAGCGAGAAGGTCGAGGACCTTCAGGACAAAATCACCCAGCTCCATGCTGCCAAAGAGCGCTACGAACAGATGCAGAGGGATCTGGAACTCAGTGGTGAAAGCCAGATATCGCTGACCGACCCTGATGCCCGATTGGTCAAGAAGAGCACGGCCCAAGGCAGCGTGGTGGGATACAATGTGCAGAGCGCGGTGGATGGAGCCCACCATCTCATTGTCGACATTGAGGCCACCAATCATGG
>NZ_BATR01000167.1 GCF_000739655.1 Verrucomicrobium sp. BvORR106
ACCCCGCGGGTACGATGAAATCAATCAAGCCCGCCGCGCCGGGAAACTTCGGCTGGCCCTACTTCATCGCCAACAACTACCCGTACCATCACTACGATTATAACACCAAGACGGTGGGCGCGCCCTTCGACCCCGCCCACCCGGTGAATGCGGGGTGAACAACACCGGTCTGCGCGATCTCCCCCCTGCCCAGCCCGCTATGATCTACTGGCCGTACCGGGAACCGCGGGACTTTGTCGAGATGGGAGAAGGCGGCCGCACCGCTTGCGCCGGCCCCGTCTTCCACTGGCGGCCGGAGTTCGAGAAGACCGCAGGTTTCCTCAAGGACTTCGACGGCTGGCTGCTCTTCTGGGACTGGGAACGCCCCACCATCCGCTGGGCCCGGCTGGATCAGGACTCCAACTTCCTCGGGATCGAGCCCTTCACCGGGGCGGTCGTCACCGCCAACAAGCCTGAGGCCGTTGAGAAAGTGCAGCCGCAGATCGCCGGCGGCGCCACGCTCGTGAAGCGCCCCGTGGATGCCGTCTTCGGTACCGATGGCTGCCTCTACATCATGGACTACGGGGAGACCTGGGGGCCAAACAAGGACTCCCGCATGCTCAAGATCAGCTACCTGCGCGGCAATCTGCCCCCGCTCGCCCGGGCCAGTGCCGCCCCCACCTCGGGGAGAGAACCCCTCACGGTCCGCCTGAGCAGCGCCGGCTCCAAGGACCACGAAGGCGACGCGCTCAAGCATGAATGGCGGCTGCTCCCGGAGGGTCGGGTGATTTCATCCAACCCCGATGCGGAGGTGCGCATCGACCAGCCCGGCAACTATCAGGCCGAGCTGCGCGTGACCGATTCACACGGTGCCACCGGATCCGCCACCGTTTCCTTCCTCGTCGGCAACACCCAGCCCCAGGTGCACTTTGATGCCCCCCAGTCAGGTGATTTCTTCGATCCCGGCAAGCCCGTCAGTTATCAAGTCAGCGCCTCGGATGTCGAGGACGGCACCTCTTCCGCCAAGCCGGACGAGTTTGGAATTCGGACCTTGGTCAGCAGCCTGTTTCTGGATGCGTCGGGCAAGGAGCAGGCCTCCGATCCCGGCCTCGCCATCATGAAGAGCAGTGATTGCTTCAACTGCCACGGCGTGGAGCAGAAGATCGTCGGACCAGGGTTGTTGGAAATAGCGGAACGGTATCGCGGCCAGCCCGCCGCGCTGGAGACAGCGGTCAATCGTGTCCGACAGGGCAGCACGGGCGTCTGGGGTCCGCTCCCCATGCTGCCCCACCCTCAGCACACCACGGATGAGGTCACGATCATGCTCCGCTGGGTCTTTGGTCTGGAGAAGGGCAAGGGCGGCCCCACCCTCACCCGCGGCCTGAGCGGCACCATCACCGCCCCCAACACCGGCACTCCGGGGCAGTTCGTGCTGGAGGCCGCCTACACCGACGCGGGCCGGGCTCCGGCAGGCACGCTCACCGGCAAGGCTAGCGTTGCCCTCCGCACCCGCCGCTGGGAGGCGGAGGACGGCGAGGTCAACGGCCCCCGGATCAGTGGCAACGGCAGCGCCAGTGGCAAGAAGGTCCTCGGCTCCATCAATGACAAGCACACCATCCGGTTCGAACACGTCAATCTCGCCCAGGTCGGCGGGTTCACCGTTCGCGCCTCCTCGGGGAATGTCGGCGGCGTGGTGGAACTCCGCACCGGCAGCCCGGACGGCGCGCTTCTGGGCAAGGTGGAGGTGCCCAACACCGGTGGCTGGGACAAGTGGATCGAACCCGCTTCCCGTTTTGCCAGCCCGATCGAGGGGCGAACCGATGTGTACGCCGTCTTCGTCAATCCCGGCAAGGGCGGCCTCATGAACTTGGACTGGGTCCAGTTTGATCCGCGCTGATTCCGCCGGTACCTTGCGGGCATGCCCCTCAACACAGGTCATGGCCGCACTCCTGCCTCCAACGCAGACGGAAACTCCGTCCCTGCCCCCTCCCCCTTCAAGCCTGTGTGTGTCGATCTCTGGTGGGCTGTGCCCGGCCTTCTTGCTGGCACGTCGATGCCCTATGTGCATCCCTTTCGTTATGACGTGGAGACCGCAGCACTCACGGATTTCGACGACGAGCTCCCCGTCCTCTGGCACTCCGGCATTCGCGCCGTCGTCGGTCTGTTGAACATTCCCAGCGCCCCTGAAACCTATCGGAGCGCCGGTTTCGACTACTGCTGGCTGCCCATCGTGGATGGCGGCATCCCCACCCGGGAGCAGTTCGAGGAGTTCCTTCGTTTCATGCACAAGCAAGCCGCGTCCCGCAACCCGGTTGTCGCCCACTGCGTAGCAGGCCTGGGCCGCACCGGCGTCCTCCTCGCCGCCTATCTCGTCACCCAAGGTCAGGATCCTCAATCCGCCGTCCTCGCCGTCCGCAGCGTCCGCCCCGGCGCCGTCGAAACCCGCCGCCAAGTGGAGTTCCTTTTTGAGGTAGAGAGCTGGCGGAATGCGGGTGAGTTACCGTCTGCGACAAACGGGTAGATTCAAAGGTGCGGTCCCCGCACTCTTGCGAGTGCGGGGACGGCGCGGTTTGAGCAGCATCCCTGGCTGCGGTTCAACATCTCGCTTCAACGGAGCCGCTCTCTTGCGAGAGCGGAGACACGGTCTGGAGTATGGCGGCTGGTGCCCGCGGGGTCCGGCTTCAACGAAGCCGCTCTCTTGCGAGAGCGGAGACACAGATTGAGGGTCTCCCCCTGGCTCGCCACGGACTGGCTTCAACGAAGCCGCTCTCTTGCGAGAGCCGAGACGCCGCCCTTCTGCACCTGCACCCCGTCACACCACGCAACGCTTCAACGAAGCCGCTCTCTTGCGAGAGCGGAGACTCGGTGGAGTTCGCCGCCCTGCTTTTACTCCAGCACATGCTTCAACGAAGCCGCTCTCTTGCGAGAGCGGAGACAGAGGCCAGGTCAGGGCCTCAAGGATCGCTCGTGACAGCTTCAACGAAGCCGCTCTCTCGCGAGAGCGGAGACGAGTGAGGCCCTAGCCGAAGCTACCTACCCCCACCTAGCTTCAACGAAGCCGCTCTCTCGCGAGAGCGGAGACCCCTGGGCTCCGGGCACGCCCTGGAACCCTTGAAATCCGCTTCAACGAAGCCGCTCTCTCGCGAGAGCGGAGACGCGGACGCCAAAGCGCAAATTGATTTGCTGGAGGCCAGGCTTCAACGAAGCCGCTCTCTCGCGAGAGCGGAGACGATCGAAGGACGTGGCCGACTCTTACTGCGGCGTCTAGCTTCAACGAAGCCGCTCTCTCGCGAGAGCGGAGACAAGGCCGCAAAGTACCAGCTCACGAGCTACTCGAACCGGCTTCAACGAAGCCGCTCTCTCGCGAGAGCGGAGACTTCAGAGTCTCCACCTCTCCTGTAGCCTTTTCCATCTTGCTTCAACGAAGCCGCTCTCTCGCGAGAGCGGAGACTCCAGAGACCACCACCTTGCCCTTCAGCTTGCCCAGGCTTCAACGAAGCCGCTCTCTCGCGAGAGCGGAGACCAGACACAAGGGAACCTTCCCGCCACTAAATCAGGCTGGCTTCAACGAAGCCGCTCTCTTGCGAGAGCGGAGACTAGAGCGAAGGCCCCAGCAATAGCGCCGCCAATGCCCTGCTTCAACGAAGCCGCTCTCTTGCGAGAGCGGAGACCTTCATGAAGGAGTCGCTCGAAAAAGCGAATGGCGTGCTTCAACGAAGCCGCTCTCTTGCGAGAGCGGAGACCCTGCATGACATCTGCTCACACACTGCGGACGCTGGCAGCTTCAACGAAGCCGCTCTCTTGCGAGAGCGGAGACTCTGAAGAGCGCAGTAGCCCTCACTGCCAATGCCTGCGCTTCAACGAAGCCGCTCTCTTGCGAGAGCGGAGACAACGTGATTGGCCCGAAGACTTCGAATTCGAAAACGGGCTTCAACGAAGCCGCTCTCTTGCGAGAGCGGAGACGGATTTCGTGTGGTATCCCATTTGCCATTTCTGATTTGCTTCAACGAAGCCGCTCTCTTGCGAGAGCGGAGACCGGTGGGCCTGATCGACGAAGGGGACGGTACCTCGCTGCTTCAACGAAGCCGCTCTCTTGCGAGAGCGGAGACAGCCCCTCCTTGCAGATATCGCCCAGAGTAGCCTCCTGCTTCAACGAAGCCGCTCTCTTGCGAGAGCGGAGACGGGGATGCACTTTGAAGGCCCAGACGCCCACCTGTTTGCTTCAACGAAGCCGCTCTCTTGCGAGAGCGGAGACTCAGGCTCCCAGCACTGGTTGGATCAGACTCAAGTCGTTGCTTCAACGAAGCCGCTCTCTTGCGAGAGCGGAGACTCCACAACAGCGCGGCATTGCGCACCCACCCAGACTCGCTTCAACGAAGCCGCTCTCTTGCGAGAGCGGAGACCTTACTGCTGGGCCACAGGCCTGATCGAACTCTCCAACGCTTCAACGAAGCCGCTCTCTTGCGAGAGCGGAGACACTTTTGGTGTTGGACTTCAAGGTCCCCCTTCCCTGGCTTCAACGAAGCCGCTCTCTTGCGAGAGCGGAGACCGCCGCCATAGGGCTCCACATAGACCTTGTGGTCAGGGCTTCAACGAAGCCGCTCTCTTGCGAGAGCGGAGACTTCACCCGATGCACTCGATACGATCCGGCACACGTCGCTTCAACGAAGCCGCTCTCTTGCGAGAGCGGAGACCTTGCGTGGGATCACTCGCACCAGCTCCCACGCAGGGCTTCAACGAAGCCGCTCTCTTGCGAGAGCGGAGACTACACCCATGTGGAAATGGATGCGATGGCCAAGGCTCTGCTTCAACGAAGCCGCTCTCTTGCGAGAGCGGAGACGGGTTCTGCTGGACTTCAAGGAGCAGGCGCAGGCGCAGCTTCAACGAAGCCGCTCTCTTGCGAGAGCGGAGACGACCTATGCAAAAAACGCTCCAGGGATCGGTCGTAGTTGCTTCAACGAAGCCGCTCTCTTGCGAGAGCGGAGACGTTCACGTCGTTGTGCCGGTCGATCGCCCATTGCACAGCTTCAACGAAGCCGCTCTCTTGCGAGAGCGGAGACGGGATGAGGGTCGTCCTCCATTACCCGGCTGGACGGCTTCAACGAAGCCGCTCTCTTGCGAGAGCGGAGACCCAAGAGACTTCTACGGACCCAGCAGACTGCATCTAGCTTCAACGAAGCCGCTCTCTTGCGAGAGCGGAGACATCATGTCCGCAGTGGGGTCAATCGTGACGGCAGGAATGCTTCAACGAAGCCGCTCTCTTGCGAGAGCGGAGACCGATTGCCTCCTTGATTCGCGGGATCTCCTTCAGGGCTTCAACGAAGCCGCTCTCTTGCGAGAGCGGAGACGTCGATCATGGCTGCTAGTGCTTCTGCCGGTGTGCTGGGCTTCAACGAAGCCGCTCTCTTGCGAGAGCGGAGACTGGCTGGTGGCCTATGCTGCCAATCAACTCCCTTAGCTTCAACGAAGCCGCTCTCTTGCGAGAGCGGAGACCTCAGACTCTACTAAACAACTCAAACTGAACATACTATGCTTCAACGAAGCCGCTCTCTTGCGAGAGCGGAGACTGGACTGCACCGGCTCCCCATGCCGATCCATCAGCCGGCTTCAACGAAGCCGCTCTCTTGCGAGAGCGGAGACCGGTTCTGCTGCAGCGCCTGCAGAGCCGCCAGGCCACTGCTTCAACGAAGCCGCTCTCTTGCGAGAGCGGAGACTCATTGATGCCGAGGGGCGGGAGCGCCTCATGGCCCTGCTTCAACGAAGCCGCTCTCTTGCGAGAGCGGAGACCAACCCTATGAAATCGCGCCCCTGCTCATTCATCCGCGCTTCAACGAAGCCGCTCTCTTGCGAGAGCGGAGACAACCGGGGGAGACCGCGAAGCATTTGCAGGCCCGCTGGCTTCAACGAAGCCGCTCTCTTGCGAGAGCGGAGACCTGGCATAATCCGACTGCCGTCTTTCTGGGGGATAGGCTTCAACGAAGCCGCTCTCTTGCGAGAGCGGAGACCACGGGCTTTGCTCTGGAGACCTTCCAGTTTGACCTGCTTCAACGAAGCCGCTCTCTTGCGAGAGCGGAGACTATTTGGTTTGTTTGAGTATGTGTTTCTGACTGAAACGCTTCAACGAAGCCGCTCTCTTGCGAGAGCGGAGACCGAGCTCGACGAGCTTACGGCAGAGCGTCTTGAGATAGCTTCAACGAAGCCGCTCTCTTGCGAGAGCGGAGACAGAAAAGAACGAGCAAGATTGTTTTCATGGCGGAAAGGCTTCAACGAAGCCGCTCTCTTGCGAGAGCGGAGACTGAGGCATCACGCTGCGGCCCTTGGTTCAATCTACGTGCTTCAACGAAGCCGCTCTCTTGCGAGAGCGGAGACCATCATTGCGCCCCACCGCTTCGGCTCATCCAATGAGCTTCAACGAAGCCGCTCTCTTGCGAGAGCGGAGACGGGAAACAGCTATGGCCAAGTGGCGGAGTGGGCGGGGCTTCAACGAAGCCGCTCTCTTGCGAGAGCGGAGACTCGCTGAAATGCTTCACCGCCGCAGCTTTCGAATAGCTTCAACGAAGCCGCTCTCTTGCGAGAGCGGAGACCTTTGAATTTGGCCCACTCGCCAGCAGCCTCCGTGGCTTCAACGAAGCCGCTCTCTTGCGAGAGCGGAGACAGAGGCCTGCCGCGACGTAAGTCACGCTTACGAACTTGGCTTCAACGAAGCCGCTCTCTTGCGAGAGCGGAGACTATTAAAACGGCCCAGTCTGCGCGCCAGGCGGAAATTGCTTCAACGAAGCCGCTCTCTTGCGAGAGCGGAGACTTACTTGACCTCTGGGCGAATCCCAGCGGCTTGGCTGGCTTCAACGAAGCCGCTCTCTTGCGAGAGCGGAGACTGAAATAACCTCCAAAGAAGTCAGGTCATCCAGATTGCTTCAACGAAGCCGCTCTCTTGCGAGAGCGGAGACCGGCATCGCGGATCTAGAGTCGTTGCTCGCTGCTGTGCTTCAACGAAGCCGCTCTCTTGCGAGAGCGGAGACAACCCATTACTTGGAGGGATGTCATCAAGGATTACGCCGCTTCAACGAAGCCGCTCTCTTGCGAGAGCGGAGACAGCCTCCATGTAGGGCATTCAGCATCAAAATGCAACAGGCTCATTTGCGAGCGGTCACATGAAATCCCCTCGCACTTAACCATGCGACGCCGTGAACGAGCCACAAACTCCTCGACATCAATACGCGAGCGCCTCCCGGACCTTCCGACTGCACCTGACCACTCGCCCGCCATGGCGGGCGCTCCCACTCGTCTTGATTTACTGAATGTCAAAGATCGCCTCCTTCCCTGTTCCCCCTTCCCCTGCGGTGCTTCACACCACGTAGCAGGGAGCGTCAAAGCGTGCGTAGGGCAGCCCCACCGACGCGATGACACGGTCTCCCCGGCCCTCACTGGGGCCCAGAGAGACAAACAACACCTGATCTTCATCGTGCTTGATCACATCTCTCAGTTCACGCTCCAGCCGGGTTCGCTCTCTCGGGTTCAGATCACACTCGAAAACCGAGTACTGCAAATGGGTACCATGGTTCTTGCAGACCTTAAACACCTTTCTCAACCGCTTGTCGTCAGCGATGTCGTAGCACACCAGATACGTGATCCGGCTGGAAATCACCGAGGCGGAATGACGGGACATGGCGTGAGAGTGGTGAAGAGTTTTGTAACAAGTGTTTGGATCATTCAGAATCTGCTTTCCCCTTATCCCTCTTCCCTTTTCCCTGTGCTTAGCGCGTCACCATCGGGATGTACTCCTTGATTTCCCCCGTCAGATACCGGGCCAGAATTCTCGCCTGCAGTTCCAGCACCCGCCGGTAGCTGACCTTGTAGTCGAACACCGGATGCGTGATGATGCTGCCCATGCGTTGTTCGTACGCTTGGAAGAACACCTTGCGTCCATGAGACGTGAGATTGACGCCCTCGCCTGCCCTCACGAAATGGTCCGGCACCAGCATGCGATTGTTAATGGCAGTGAGCACCACACTCTCTGCCACTAGAGGGCGAAATTCCTCCATCAGATCCAGCGCCAGAGCCGGGCGGCCGTAGCGCGGCTGATGGTAAAAGCCCACATAGGGATCAAACCCCACCGCATGAGCCGCGATCGTGCAATCCTTGGCCAACAAACTGTAGGCCAGAGAGAGCAGCGCATTCACCGGGTCCGTGGGTGGACGCCGACTGCGCTTGGTAAAGTCAAAGGTGAAGACACTCTCCTCCGGTGCTCGCGTGGCAGAGGCTGACTCTAGCCCTGGGATCTCGTCATCATCATCCGCCGCCCCCACCTTGATCATCCCGGCAAAGTGCTGCAAGTACAATGCCGCCGCCGCGCCTTCAATGCCAAGCAGTTCCTCCAGAGACCTCGCCCCCAGCGCGTCCTGACTCGCCTGCTTCAGCCGGGCCAGCACGGCTGCCGGGGGCTCCACATGCAGCCGCATCAGCAGCGTCCTGTGATTGCGGATCTTTCCCGCTACAAATTTCCGCGATACCGCCAGGCAACGCATTGGATCATCCGCAGCACGGAACTGCTCGATGCGTGTGAACACATTTTTCGTCGCATGACCACGCGTTAAACCATAGAACCACCCGCCGGTGGAGAAGTAGGCGAGCGGGATCTCCTTCTCGCACAGCACCTGCACCGCCTGGGTCGTCATCTGCACATTGCCGAAGAGCGCCACATGCGTCAGATCACTGAGGCGAAACTCTTCCACCACGGCGGCTCCGTCTTTCACCACCAGCAGTTCGCCGCTGCGCCCCACGTGATAACCGGGAGTGGACAGATACAACGCCCGCGCATCGTCCCGCGCCGCCATCAGTCGGCGGGGCGCCCCGTTGGCAGCGACTTGCTTTCCTGATCCCGCTTCGCCCGCGAGCTCCCCTTCAGGCAATCCTTCCTCCCTCTGTGGCTTCCGTTCAGCCAGCATCCAGGTCTCATCCGGCAGGCACACTGGTGCCAGCGAGCACCGCACACATTTGGGCGAGCCCACCAGTGGGGGCGGCATCGGCCCACGGGCCGTCTCTCGCGCCAGGGCGATTTGAGCGATGATCCACCTCTCCAGCCCTTCGGTCATCGGCAGGCGCACCCGCTGTTTCGTCGCCCGGTAGTAGATCACCCCTTCCTCGCATTGGTAACCGTTGTCCCGCAGGATCAGAATCTGCAGCCCCAGCTGCATCTTGTCAGCATCCCACAGTTCGTTGGCGTCCGCCCCCTTCTTGGGGGCACCCGCCTTGTAGTCCACGGGCGTCACCGTTTTGATCTCCCGTGACTTGGCCCCTTTCTCACCTGTCACGGTCCCCATTCGGACCTCGATCAGATCCATCTTCGCCAGCACCCCCAGCCGCACTGAGCTCAGCGTGGCCGAGCGCGAGTGAATGATGCGATCCCCGTCCTTTTCTTCGACAGCAGCCCCGGCCCCGCCGCCGTCCGGTTCGACCTCCACATTTTCTGATGTGGCATCAACTTGAGAAATCGCGCCCCCTTCATCAGGCACTTCGTCAGGATCGGCCGCTGCCTTGGCCCCTTCAGCGAACCAATCCCCATCGTCACCTTCCTTCTCTGCGTTGGGCGCCCCCTTCTTCCCTCCTGCTGCTTTCTTTGCCTGCGGCAGATCACCTTTGCCTTTGTCCACCTTGGCATGCAGCGCACTGCCCCGCTCCGTGTCCGCGTTGGCCACAAACACACCCTCCACATACTCGTAGTAGAAGAGCCGGGGGCAATACACAAACTCATTGAGCATCCGCGAAGGCAACACCTCCTGCTGCGGCAGCGTCTCCGGGACATGGCCAGGGTCCACCTTTGCGACGACCTCCGAAAAGCGCAACCCATCAGGCTCAAACTCTTCTGGCGTCTCCGGCGATACCTTGTCACCCCTTGCCTCAAGGCCCTGCTCGGCAGCACCTTTCTCATCCAGCGGCCTCGGCACCTCCGCTTTCTGCTCCGCCGTGGTTTTCAGCGCAGGAGTTCCCCAATCCAACTCTTGCTGCTGCACTGCCAACCGCCGCGGAGCCGCCCGCAGAGGCCCCTGCACAGGCGGTGTCGCAACTGTATTCGGGTGTTGCCCAACTCCTTTTGCAGCCTCGTTGGTGACACCACCCTGCTCGACAGGAGCCGACACTGATTCCGATTTCGCTTCCTGTTCCGCCACGTCTGGCGCGGTCTGCACCGGCTCACCTTTCCCACCCCCACCTGAAAAGAGCTCCAGCTCTGGATGCCCGACAGGTGGTTGAGCCTCCGGCAACGGCAACAGAATCTCCGCGCCTTCCTCCCCTGTCGTCAGCGGAGCCGGCGCACGAGCAGTGCGAATGCGAGGTGGCGTGGGCGGGTCCATCGCGGCAAATCAGCGGGGATTTCAATATGCGCCCTTATTCGCAATAGCAAAGCAAAAAATATGTGACAGCTTGCAATAAACGACCAAGCCCCCATTCCAACCACACTCTGGAGCAAACATACTGCCCTCCCTAGGGCGACGGTCATCGCCGCTCCCAGCCTCCGAGTTCCCCCTGCCCCTCAGCCGTTTTGCTTGGTGGAACCCGCTTCCGCGAGTTGCACCCGTCTCAGCAGGTCACTGCGCATGAAGTTCATGAGGAAGGAATTCAGGGAACAACACACCAGCGCGAGGTTTTGCGCCGGCAGACGATAGGGATTCGCCGTCAGGTGCCCATGCACAAAGATGTGACGGATGCAGGCCCCCAGCGTGAGCACGGAGAAGTCATGCCCCTCCCGATAGCGCTTCAGGAACTCCTCGTGCACTGGCAGGATCGACTGGGTGATGAGGAATTCCGTGAGTTTGTGTTCAGGGTCCTGCGCCCGACATTCACCGGCCAGATCGTGCACCAGCTTCCGCGGATGGTGGGCGAAGAGATTCCGGTACGGCGGGCGGTCATTTGCCAGGTCCGCATACCTCTCGAAGACCGACCACGTGAAGAAGATCGTAAGCGTGACGCCCAGTGCCTTATGATCTCGATAGCATCATAGATGTCGAGGTTTGAAAAGGTATGACGTCTATGAGTACGACGTCATTGGTTTTGAAGCAGGACGGGCTGGGGCGTGTGCGCACCCCGGTGACACGACGAGAGGCATTGCTCGCGGAGTTCGCCCGCAGCGGCCTGAGCGGGGCACGCTTTGCGACCCTGGCTGGCGTGAACTATCAAACCTTCATGGGCTGGGTGCACAAGCAAAACCGCCGCTCGGGCAGAACAGTGTCAGCCCAGCGACCGCCGCGCTTTGTTGAGGTGGAGGCAGCTCCTGCCCCGGAGCCGACGCTGCCGCTGATCATTGAGCTGGCCGCGGGCATCACCCTGCAACTGCACCATGCCAGTCAGGTGCCCCTGGCAGGTGAACTCCTGCGCAACCTCGCCCACCCATGTTGAGCTTCACCGGCGGGCTCAAGATCTTCGTGGCCCTCGAACCCTGCGATATGCGCAAGGGCTTTGGCAGTCTCTGTGGGGCGGTGTACGACCATCTCAAAGAGGACGTGCGCAACGGGGCGCTCTATGTCTTTGCCAACAAGCGGCGTACCCGGCTCAAGATCCTCTACTGCGATGGCACCGGGATGTGGCTGCTGACCAAGCGGCTGGACGCTGGCACGTTCTTCTGGCCGCGCTCTTCCCAGGCGGGCCAGACCAAGATGGCCCTCACCCCGGAGATCTTTGCGCTGCTCACCGACGGCATCGACCTCCACCAGGCCAAGATGCGACCATGGTACGAGCGCACCCCGGCGGTGCCGGCATAAAAAGGAAACAACTCTTCTTGCAGCCCTGCGCGTCATGTTCATCATGGTGTCCCACCATGATGAGCCCCCGCGAAGCCCAGCTGACCCAGGAGGTCAGTTTGTTGCGCGAGAAGACCCAGCTGCTTGAGCAGGAGAACAAGCTTCTGCGCGACAAGGTCGACGCCCTCATCAAGCGGCTCTTTGGGGCCAGCAGCGAGAAGCTCGACGCCAACCAGCTGCTGTTGCTGCTGCAAGGGGATGACGGGCCAAAAAAAGCCGAAGCCTCCAGCGCAAGTTGCGCCGCCCTGGAGGCTGAACTGGCCAAACCCGCACCAGGCCATCCCAAGCCCAACAAGCCGCGCCGCGCTCCTCAGCCGCGGGTGCCCGAACACCTGCCCGCCGTGGAAGAGGTGGTCGATCCTGTAGAGGTCACCAACAACCCGCAGGACTGGCGCTGCATTGGCCAGGAGGTCACCGAGCTGCTGGACTTTGAGCCGGGCCAGTTCCTGCGCCGCCGGTTGATCCGCCGCAAGTATGTCCGGCGCGATGCCGGCCATGAAGCACCTGTGATCGCTCCACTGAGCACGCTTCAAGAGCGCAGCATCGCGGCTCCTGGATTGCTGGCCCAGATCATCACGGCCAAGTACTGCGACCACCTGCCGCTGTACCGCCAGGAGCGCATCTACGCCACGCGACACGGCGTGGAGCTGCCGCGCCAGAGCCTGTGCCGGTGGCTGAAGCTGGCGGTGGAGTGGTTGCAGCCGGTGTATGAGCAGATCAAGGCGGAGGTGCTGGCCACCGGTTATGTGCAGATGGACGAGACGCACATTGACTACCTGAGCCCCGGGCACGGGCGGACCAAGACCGGTCAGTTATGGGCCTGCGGCAATCCACAGGGCGGAGTGTTTTACACCTGGCAGCTGGGCCGGGGGGCCGACTGTGTTGCCAACATCCTGCCGGTGAACTTTGGCGGGCACGTACAGAGCGATGGCTACGCGGCCTATGGCAGCCATGTGGCGCAGAGTGAAGCGGCCATCACACTGCTGGGGTGCTGGGCCCATGCCCGTCGCTACTTTGTGGAGGCCAGAGATGAAGCGCCGCAATACGCGGGACTGATCCTGCTGCAGATCCGTCATCTGTATGCGGTGGAAGCCAGGCTGCGGGAGCAGCGGGCCGGGCCGCGCCTGTGTGAGGTGGTGCGTCAGCAGGAGTCTGCACCCATCTTGGAGCGCCTCCACAGGATGATCGAAGTCATGAGCCGCAAGGCGCGCTTTACCCCCAAGAGCGCGATGGGGCAGGCATTGACTTATGCACTCAACCAGTGGGAGCGCCTGGTGGTGTATGTGGAGGATGGCCGGCTGCAGATTGACAACAACCGCATCGAGAACGCGATGCGGCCTGCGGCATTGGGGCGCAAGAACTGGCTGTTCATTGGGGAGGCCGGGGCGGGGCAACTCACGGCGGTGTGCCTGACGATCATCGAGAACTGCCGCCGATGGGGGCTCAATTCGTTTGAGTACCTTCGCGACCTGCTGAGCCGGATGCCAACGATGACCAACCGTCAGATCAAGGACGTGACACCGGCCGCCGTGGCTGGGATGCTGGCCTGGCAACGGCCCATGGCCGCCTGACGCCCAGAGCCCTCAAATGTTAAAAGACGGAACCATCGGTGACGTTTACAGAAGATCTGCGTCAGAGCATCATACCCCGTCGCTGTTTCTTCCGTGAACCCCTTCAGGTGCAGCCCGCCAAAGCACGCCGCGAGCCTCAACCGGTTGGCAAACCGGTAGAACTCCTGCTTCTCCCCCACGAACCCCAGCACCTGCATCCGATCCCCCGCCCCTTTGATGAGGTCTCGAGCCCGATGGAAGCCGGGCAGGACTTCTTCGAGGTAGGGGTAGGCCAGGGGCTGGATTTCCGCTTCAAAAGGATCAGTCATTGCATGGGCGAGAGAATGAGATCGACTCGCAAAAAACTAGTGATCAAAGAGGTCTACGAATCATCCCTCTAGTGGCACAAAAAGACCGAGACCAGCAAATTTGCCACTTCCAATACAGAAGGGCCCCTTGAGCTTGATAGGCTGAGCACTGCCCTCCAAGATGTGCTCACGCCAGCAGATGCGCACGTGCAAGCGGCGGAAGCGCCGGCAATGGTCCGGAACGGAGTATCTCGATGCAAGATCGACCCCTTGAACAAAGCCAGTATCGCGCCATTGCAACTCGGCATTGGCTACAAGAGGTGCAGGCAGACCGGAATCGAGTAGCGCTTTCCGCAATAGACGTTCTATCCGCACATCGAGTTTGCGAAGAATCTGTGCTTTTTCTTCAGCGGAGAGGGCTGGCGCTTCAGGGCGCAAGCGTTTACGCAACTGGCGCGGATCGTCGTGACCTGGAAGAACGACTGGAGTCACCGTCGCCCAGACTGCAGATTCCTTCGAAAAATAACTGTCTACCGCCCTGTCCTTTTCCGACTGACGCCGAAGAAAAGCAGCAGGAAGCTTACTCTTTTCATCAATGAGTTCGCGACCTTCCAGGACTCGGACAATACGTGAAAACTCAGAATTCGGGCAGAACCCTTGAACCGTCACCAATACACGTCGGATCGCACCTGTTGTAAATCCACGTTCTTCTCCACGCCATTCGATTGAAGGAAGCGGCACAAAAACCAGTCGGGCAGAGTCCTGAGGGACATCGGAGTTTGTGGAACCACCTTTGTCATGCCCTAGGACGAAGGAGTCCACACGCTTCTTGTCCCACCCTAGAGCTGCGGCGAAGTCCGACTGGCTCGCTGTATGACGCAACATGCCCGCCAAATGCAAGCGACGCCATTGCGCGTCAAAGGAAGCATAGGTCCTGTCGTCAAGATTGCGCAGAGCCAAAATTGCATATGGAGGTCGAGCAATCTCTGTTTCACGCCGATAGGTTACCACGCGGAATTGCTCCAATGGGGGAACCGGGCTGAAGAATTGCTTCCCATCTCCGGTTGTCTGAAGTCTGCTTAGAAAGGCCGTGTGGCGTTCTTCTAATGCGGCGAATGTACCAGAAACGGGTACACGCAATGGAGAGCCACCAGATGTTTCAACAGGGAGCCAGCGTTCAAGGGAAGAGTCGATATGCGTTGACTCTTCAAAGGCGGCATCGACGACCACAAGATCAACTCCCCAACCGAGCCTCGAGGTAGCCTTGGCGATGACAGCTATCGTTTCCCGGATTGAAGCTATGGAAGAGCTCTCGCCAAGCTTCCAGATGTAGTGGACTGCACAACTTCCCCTCAAAACTAAAGGGCGGACTCTTTTCTCTGTACGGAACCCTGCAATGTCTATGGGGTGATTCTTGCTGTCGAAGTACTTACCATCTGACCACTGCTTCGCCACAAGATCTCCCACGTTGTCGGGAACGTAGAACTGGCAGCCAGTTGTTGGCGTGGCCTTGTCGGCGAATATTTCCGGTGGTTGCGTCAAGGCTTCAAACCAACGCAGGGCAGCGGCGTTTTGTTCTGCGATACCACTGCCATCTAGTCGAGCCGCTGCATTGGTGAGTGCTTGAAAGAGGCGCAGCGGCGAAGGTGGCCATTCAGACTCGCCGTTGTCGCTGCGACCATGGAATTCTCCGCCGAGAAAGTGGATGCTGATGCGGAAATATTCGGCCATGATAAGGTTTAAGCGGAGAGTGTCGCTTCGGCGAAGGTTTCTGAGTCGGAAGCCGCTTCAGTTCCTGGCCCTTTTTTCCCCTTCTTTGCGGCCTTAGCCGCTTTGGCAGCAGCTTTACCCGCGAGGTCGTCTCTGGCCACCGAAGGTTCAAAATCGACTGCTTTACCCTTCCATCCCCCTAAGGTGCTCTTTTCTTCGTCCTTCAGATCGACTCCTGCCCAAAATGCCCTTGTTGCCACTCGAGCGTATTCAAGCGCGTCGGCATGAGTGACAGCGACATTCGTGCGGTTGCCGTCTGCTGAGACCTCTTGGAACAAATGCTCTCCGTCCTCCTTTTTCACCAGAATCGTGCCTTGGCGGAGATATCCCCCAGGAAGTTTGGTAAATGCAACCAAGGCTAGACCGAGAATGTAGCGACGGAGTTTTTTTGTCTCCACCTCGTTGACAGAGGAAAGTAACCGCAATGCAGAAAGCGCTAGTGTGGCGTCCCGTCGGATGCCTTTTTCACCTGCAATCACACCGCCGTGGGTAGCAGTCGCAGGAACATGCGTGAATCCTGAAGTAGAGCGTTCTTTCTTGTCCTTCTCATCCTTGATAGGACCAAGTACCCGTTCGTCGTCATACACAGTCACGGGATCTGCGCTGCCACCGGCCCAATATTGCGCCGAACGCGTGAGTTGTTTCACGTCGTACGCTCGGATGGTGGAAGAGAGGAGTCGCGGCGCTTTGGCCTGAGTGTCACGAGAGTCCCAAACTCCGAACACGAGCGAAGTAGGCGCTATTCTAGCAAGAGATCCAGCATCACCCTTCAGCAGGGCCTTGAACGCGGCTTGCAACTCCGCCTGCAATGACGAGCAGCGCACAATAGCGTCCCCCGCACGATGTCCCGCATCAAGGAGATTAATCTCCTTTTCCCCAGCTTTGATGATAATCTGTGGCACAAGCCCAGCATAGTCATCAAGCTTGAACAGCGGCTCTATCCGGTTGGATTGGGATCCAATGCTGTCAACGAGAACAACATTCGTCCCGTCAGAGAAGCCATTAATGTTGTATCCACCTTTGAAAGTCTTGTCCTCGGAGGCTGCGTAGGTCGCCGGGAAGAAAACGGCGTCGGCGCCCTCCACGGGGACGAGTTGTTCGCGAACAACCAGAGCAGCCGGGCCGTCAACAGCAAGATAGTTGTCAAACCTTTTCAGAATGTTGTCACTCATAGTCTTAGTTAATAAGGTTATTTTCGGTAGATGTGCAAAATAACAGTTTATTTGTTCGAAATGGCTCGAGCATTGAGGAAAGCTTTGTGTTTCCGTTGCCCCGTCCGAAACCAACTTTCGAAACGGAAGCCATGGCTATGACTATCGGGCAGGACACCGTTGATGGCTCCGGACACGAGTGAAACGGGAAGCGGATGGGTCCAAACGTGATAATCGAAATTTCGCTGTATGTTTGGCACGGGCGCAGGAATAGCGCGCTGAAGACCAACGAGCGTGAGCAACTCTACGGCTGGAGAAGCTAGGGTTTCCAGCTTCAGATCATTTGCTGCAAAACCGACGTCACGCGAATGTGCGTTAGGTCCGCGATTGGAATCGAAGTAAAACGGCTCCACCTTGTTCGCAAGATTCGCAGGATCATAGGCAATGCGAGAGTCGAAGAGCAACCTCTCGTGATCGAAATCGGCGGCAAAACAACCACCCTTAACCGCAGCCTGCATAGCGCGGGCAATACGAGGCCCTTCCATCGTACCTGCCCAAACCTTGAGTGCAGCGGTGTTTCGATCAGCCGTTTTCCACCAATCAAGGCGAACATTAAAAGGCGCTTCAACCATAAGCGCCGAGGCAGTGGCATCGTCCGGATCAAGCGCGTTGATTTCAGCCTTCACAACTTTTTCAAGGAGGTCGGCAATGGTTGTTGTATTGGCCAGATGAAACCTCCATCCGCCTGTAGCGATAAGTTGTTGAAACCATCCAACCGAATTGGGTGACAAGCGGGCAGCAAGCTCCAAAAGACCGCAACAGGCAAAGTAATGACCAGGATTGGTCGGATTTACATCAAGAGTGATCGTTGGATTGGTTTCAGGCCGAACTTGCGTCGCTGGAGTTTGGCGGGGGAAAGGGCTAGTCTCAGGACTGCCTTGGGCTACAATGCCTGCACTGGCAGCGTAGTCTGCAGCACGGAGCAGAGATTCAAGCCAGGCAAGCCCCCAACGTCCGAAGCGGCACTGCAACCGGGCGAAACGGCGTGGAACATCTGTCGCAAGAGTAAGGATGCTCTCGCGTGTGACTTTATCGGAGCTGTCGAAAATCTCGGCTTCGGGAAAGTGTGGTCTAGCACGCCCGTGGTGGGCGGCTACTAGATGCAGGACGATGTCGCGCTCAACATCATTGAGCGAGGTGAAATCGGCGGAGTTGGTGACGTCGCTGAGCGAACCAAACTCATGTCGGTAATGCTCGGCAACTGTGCGGGCATTCATCCCTGGAGATGATTTCGCAAGAATAGTCTCCTGCTTGCCAGGGTCATATTTTACGTTGCCAATGTTGCGTTGCCATGAGGCCCGGTTTTTCCCCAGATCGTGCAAGCGTGCGGCGATGGTCAGCAGCTTCGCGAGATCTGGCGGTAGGAGCTTCTTGGCGATTGCGGTCGCATTGGCTTCGACAGATGCAGTGTGCGACGCAAGCGTTTCCGGTTGATTGTTCTGGGTAAAACGGCGCTCTTCACTGGCAACGTTTCTAGTTTCGAGCCAAACCCAGTAACGACTAGAAGCTGTGTCATCACCGCCTTCTACGGCGACCAGTTTGTCGATAGTGCGAACGAGACGGAAACCAGCAGGCACCTCAGGCGATAAGGTCCATTCACGCTTGCGCTTACACACCGCGTCATCTGACACAATATCGGCCACATCAGTTTCACCTGCTGCAGCACCAGAGGCACCTGGTGAGAGCATACCATTTTTGTCAATGCCACCGAGTGACGCAGGAAGGATGAGAGTGGCGTCGCCCAGGCGCGAAACAGCACGTTTCCTCTGTGCCTCTTCCACTTTTTTGTCATCGCTAGCACTTGCAGACTCCACCTCCTCGCCAGCTTCCTCCATATCATCATCTGCTTCCTGATCAGAGAACAACTGAGTCAGCGGAAACAACTCCACTTCGCCGTCCGCGCCCACAAGCCAAGCATCAGGCAGAGATGCATTGCCTTTCATCCGTTCCGACACAATATTTATGAGCTGATCAATAATCCGATCAGTGGAATCACGCAGAAGTTCGTGTGGTTTGAGAGGAAAATCTTCGAGGAGCTCCGCAGGAGGGTAGGCAGCGCGAAGCTGCGGTGTAGTGATCACATCAAGTTCCTCACGCCATGCGAGGTATGTTTCCGCAGGCTGCCACTCGGCGACGCCATGAAGATAGGGTGCGATTGGCGGGCGAGCCGAAATGTATTTACGTATGGAGGTAGAAGCCCATGCGTCGAACTGAACGTCGGTAGCGAAACGCAACGTGGGCAGAGGAGAAAACGCCGCAACACGGTCGTCTACAGGCAGTAAGTCAAGGGCGGCGGGGCTTGCGTTGCCGTGAAGCTTTCTCAGAACGTCTAACGTCCTGATGAAACGGAGAATACTCAGGTTTTTCTGCTGATAGGCGGCGACTTTTTTGTCCGCATCTTTTTTTGCAGCCTTGGCTTTCTCCAGCCCCTCATCGTAGCCGGTTTGAAGGTTCTCGCGATAGACAACGGAAATTTCGCTGTCACTACGCTCGCCAAAACGGTTCACACGACCAAAACGCTGGGCCATGCTTTCGTAAGTGGAAAGATCACAAACAAGGTCGTCAGCAGAGAGATTCACGCCAACCTCGCCTGCGCTTGTAGCAACAAGATAAACGGTGCCAGTAGCTGCTTCAACATCAGCGGCACGACTTGAATCAGGCAGAAACCGTTGAAACACAGCGTTACGAGACACGAGCTCGTCACGTTCCCTGCCACGCATCGTGCCCGTGAGTGCGGCTACAGCTTGTTTTGCTTTCTCGAGGCCACTGACAATTTTCCCTACAGCCTCCACTGAACGAGCAAAGATGAGCACAGCACGGTAGCTGTCGCGCTTTGCCAAGGCAAGTTCGAGGATCTTGTCACGTACGGAGCCATCATTTGACTTGTCCTTGCCGCCATCGACCCTGGTAACGGAGACAAGGGCAAGCCGCTTAACGGCGTTGAGCCGCTTTTTGACGGTGTCGTTGTCTGTATCCTTGTCGTTTGGATCCTCATCCAACCTAAACGGCTTTACATCACTCTCTAAATGAGCGCTACGACTGGTCGCAGTGAGTTCGATGACACGCAGTCCGCGAAAGTCCGCGTTGCGCCTCTGCTCAGTAACAATTGCGTCGAGCAGCGTCTGGAATGCGGGCTCCAAGTGAGCTTCGTCATGGACGACCAGTGCATCTTGAGCCAGGAAGCCGGCATGAAGAGGCCGTGTTTTGAAGCCTCGTGTGTATCGACTGAAGAGGAGACCGCTTCCGATCATGTCCACGGTACCGACAATAATGGCCGGTCGGCTCGGATCGGCGCACCACTCACCATTATCGGCAAACTGGCCTCGCAAAGTGCTAATAGCGAGCGGAGGCGCATCGAGCGTCGGAAGCGGAAGCGCACACAACGATGCAAGCGATTGGCGCACTTCAGCGAGAGCAGGTTTGATCAACTCCTTGCGAAGTCGTACAACTTCCTCCGTCGTTTGATCAACCACGGTGCGACGGTTAACGACATAAACAAGCCGTCGCGACACCCGGTCAGGATGGGTAGCCAAGGCGATAAGCCAGATAGCGACTATGGATGTCTTCCCGAGACCGGTGGGGATATTGGCCACCTTGGGTATCTCTCCACGAACGAACAATTCGTAGAGCGCCCGTTGCCATGGAAATGGCTCCACCCCAGCGAGATGGAAGAAGAGTTTGGAAAAGTCTGTTGAGACCATAGAACTCGGTACTTGCATTTGTTGAAGACTCCTGGTGCAGAGCAGGCGTCTCCCTAGCGGGTGCGGGTCAATGTCTTCTTCATAACGCGATCAGCTCAAAAAGATTTCATTTACTTTCCGTATATCTGAAAGCAGGATAGCGGCATTCCTCACTCTTGAGTCGAGGTACCATTGAAGCCGTATGTCTGAAAGCAGGTGGCACTCGCATGAAAAAACTTCCGCACTCGAAAGAGTGCGGACCCTTTTTATCCCGACATGAAGGCAAACAGGCATCGAAGGGCCCAGCCCCTGAATTCCAACCTGCATAGTCGAATGCCGGAGCTACTGCTTGGCTACTCTCGTGATCGAGACTCGCTCGGCCCCAATCTCTGCACCGAAAGGCAGAAGCACGCTCCACTGGCGGTTGCGACCATCGACGCTCATATGCAGGTCCATGGTTCCAGGAACCAGTGGAGCCTTCAGTGGATCGATGAGGACGAAATCCAGGCCCATCTGATTGATCGCAATTGTCCTCTCCGAGGTGACCAACTCCATCGTCACTACGGAAGAATGACCTGCTGGAGAAATTCGGGCGACCATGGATGATGAATTGATTCGAAGGACGGAGTTGTACCTCGCCAGGAATGGCATGCACATCACCGATGAATTGGGTGATGGCCTCCATGGTATCGTTCTTCTGGTGGAAGACAATCTGAATGGTGGCACGGCGGCGCTGAAGGTCCACCGTTATGCAGAGGCCTACGAGCGAGAAGTCCTGGTTTACAGACACTTTGAGGAGAGTCGAATCCTCAAAATTCGCGGACACAATGTGCCCCTGATGCTTCGATATTCCAATGAGCTCCTGGCCATAGAAATGACCACGGTAAGGCGACCGTTCCTTCTGGACTTTGCAGGTGCCTACCTTGACGGTGACGAACCTCAATTCACCCCTGAAGCATGGGATCAGTGGGAAGAGGACAAGAAAGAGATGTTCGGTGAAAATTGGGCAGCCACCAAAAAAATCCTCCAAAGCCTGCGAGCACACGGAGTTCACATGATCGATGTCAACCCCGGCAACATTGGGTTTGAAATGGAGGATCGCTGACATACCTCGTTCAAATGAAGCTCAGATTCTACGGCTTAACAAGTTTATCGACTAAATTTTCTGGTTGAGTCAACAAAAAAGCCAGACAACCTCACTCCTCCATCCAAAAAAGCTGCCCACAGTGAACTGGTTCCACGATTGCAGTTCGGCTGACTCGACGATCAGAGAGGTGTGACAGCTCACTCATAGGAATCCCCATTGGCACTGGCCCAGGCATCGGAAGACACCCATTGCCAACATTAATTAAGACATGTAAACTATCTCCACTCCCTCGTAAAAGAGGTCGTGAGTCGTCCCTTTCTATTCCAGACAGTTTCACTTGTCAATCGTTTTTAACGATGGGTAACAATACCAACCCTTCCCAATGGGCCGCTCTGGAGCGGCTCCGATTCATCGAGCGCAGCGCGTGGTGGCGGGGCATGGTGAACCGGAATGACTTGCAGCAGGTGTATGGCGTCTCCCAGGCCCAGGCATCGGCGGATCTGCAAAAGTACCTGGAGCTCAATCCCACGGCGCTCAACTACAGCCTGAAGCGCAAGCGTTACGAGGGCGCGCCGGGCATGAAATGCGTGCTGCACCGGCCTCAGCTTGAGGAAGCGCTCAGCCAGTTCCTCGAACCCGCCGCACCAGGAGGGGCAGGTGGCTGGGGCGGCTCTTTATCGGGAGGGGCACTCGATTCCTCCGCCTCAGTCGCCGAAACCGAGACCCACCCCGGAACGCGAGTGGCGGGGGTGGGCCTGCCTCAACGGACCGCACAACCGGCAGTGCAACGCGCCATCTTTCTGGCCAGCTTGCAGGAGCTGCGCGTGCGGATCCACTACCTCTCCCTCACCCAGCGCCGGCCCGGCTGGCGCTGGATCACCCCTCATGCCTTTGCCCATGACGGCTACCGCTGGCACGTCAGAGCGTGGTGCGAGGAAAACAAAGCGTACCGCGACTTTGTGCTGGGTCGGATCAAGGAAACCGAGTGGCCCACCCTGCCGGCGGGGCGGCTGGAACCCGATGCGGAGTGGCACTCATGGCTCACGCTGGACCTGGTGCCCAACCCGGCACTCTCCAAGGAACAGCAAGAGGCCGTGAAGGCGGACTACGATCTCAAATCCGGGCGGATGACGCTGCAAGTACGGCAGGCGATGCTGGAATACACCCTGGCTCATCTGCGACTTCCCTCCCAGAATGGGAAAAAGTCGGCTCCATTCTTGGTGCAGCATAACAAAGAAGCAGAACAGAACCACTGATAGACACTGAAGGCACACTGGTAGAGTAGCTACTCTCAAGAGGCGACATTCAACCCTACTTGGGCAGCACGAAGTGATCATCCCGCGCGGTCAGGTTCCTCCGCTTCAGCCAGCCATGCCCCCAGTCTCTCAGGCCCATCAAGATGGGCTCCAGTGTACGCCCCTCTTCGGTGATTGAGTAGTCCACCCGGGGCGGCACGACGGCATAGACCGTGCGCGCCACGAGGCCATCCTCCTCCAGCTCGCGAAGCTGCTTGATGAGCAGACGCTGGGAGCAGTTCTCCAGCTTGCGGTTCAGCGCGTTGAATCTCAGCGTGCCGCTTTGGAGCAGGTAATAGAGGATTACCCCCTTCCATTTGCCGCTGATGAGATTGAGGGCCGCGTACATCGTGCAGCCCGGCACCTTGTCGTAGTTGTCGAGTTTCATGGCTCCCCAGGGGTAGTATACTTTTGTTCAGTATGTGCCAAAGATGGTGTATTGCGCGTTTTGGAAGCATCGACGAAGACTCTGCTCATGTCACGCAAAGTCCTATTCCACGAAACCGGCGGCCCTGAAGTCCTCAAAATCGAAGATGTCACGGTCCCTGCGCCGAAAGCCGGCGAAGTCCGCATCCAGGTCAAGGCCATCGGTCTGAACCGGGCGGAGAGCATGTACCGCTCCGGTGCCTACCTGATTGAACCCAAGTTCCCCGCCCAGCTCGGCTACGAGGCTGCCGGCATCGTGGAGTCTGTGGGCCCTGACGTCACCGACTTCGTCCCAGGCGACGCCGTCAGCGTCATCCCCGCCTTCAACCTGCACGACTACGGCCTCTACGGCGAGCTAGTGCTGGCCCCCACCCGGGCGGTGGTCAAACACCCCACCAACCTGAGCTGGAATGAGGCCGCGGCCGTCTGGATGGCCTATGTCACCGTTTGGGGCGCACTCATCGACATCGCGCAGCTGGGTCAGGGGGATGTCGTCCTGTTGCCCGCCGCCTCCAGCAGCGTCGGCCTCGCCGCCATCCAGGTTGCCCTGAGCGTGGGCGCAGTGCCGGTAGCACTGACCCGCACCTCCGCGAAAGCCGCCGAGCTGACCAAAGCGGGTGCCGCCCACGTCATTGCCACTGAGGAACAAGACCTCGTCGCCGAAGTCCAACGCATCACCAACGGAAAAGGCGCCCGCGTCCTATTCGATCCCGTGGGAGGCCAGACCTTCACGAAACTGGCACAAGCCACAGCCGAACGAGGCATCATCTTCATCTACGGCGCCCTCAGCCCGGATCAAACGCCCCTGCCACTGATCGAGGTGCTCGGCAAAAGCCTCACCATCCGCGGCTATGTCCTGTTTGAGATTGCCCCCGATGACGAGAAGCTCGCCCAGGCCAAAGCGTTCGTCTTGGACGGCCTGAACTCGGGAGCACTCCGCCCCCAGATTGCGAAGGTTTTCCCGTTTGAAGAGATCGTGGAAGCCCATCGTTACCTGGAAAGCAATGTGCAGATCGGGAAGGTCATCGTCAGCGTGTGATGGTGACGGGATGGTTGATCAGGGATGACGGATCTCAAAAGTCCGTCATCCCCCCGCAGACCGGGGCCGAGTAAATTCAGGCTGGACTGATGAGGGCATCTCCAGCAATCTTGCCGCGATCACCCTCTCCTCCTGGTCATGCTTACTTCGCGGCCTGCTCTAATGACCTCAGCCCTGATTGGGCTCATGTTGCTCGTCGTCTGGGGCACCTTGTACGTCAGCGAGGCCCGGCAAGTGCTCCGTGAACAAAATCAGCGCAAGGAAGCAGCCATCACGGAGGCGAAGGACGCCGCCCGGCGGCACGAGGAAAAAGTGAAGCGCTTCTGGAAGCACAAGACTGTGCTGCAAGATGCCCTCCAAGCCGCCACCAAGCTGGATGCCCATGGGCCTGACAAAAGTTGGAAGGACGTCACCGACGGATTTCTCGTCTTTACGGATGACGCCCGCCTGCAACAACTCGGTCAGGAGGCAGTGGAGACGCTGCGCCCCAGCAGCTCCCTACGGGAAAAGATCCGCATATACAACGGCAGGCTGACCACGGAACCCCAGCTTCGGGAAGTGCTTCAGGAAAAGCTGACAGGATTTGGGCAGGAGTTAGACACCGCCATGACCTCCAGCCGCCCCCGCTATCTCTCACTGGCTACTCGCGTGGCAGAGTTGGATCCGCCTGTCTTTGAAAGCCCTGCCGCCAAGTCGTCGGTGACCGCCTCCAGCACCCCGTGATTCACGCCGCCAACGGTGGGACAGGTGATGGCATTTGCGGGCAAGCAGGAGACAACATCCTGCGGTAAGCGAAACGGGTTCAACCACCCTGTTCACTTACCATGTCTGAACGCATCCTTATTCTCTACGGCACTGTCACCGGAAACTCTGAATACTGCGCTGAGAAGGCCGCCAAGCAGGCCCGGGCACTTGGTTTCGAAGTGAGGCTTGAGAGCATGCTGGATGCCCATCCTGAAGTGCTCACGGAGCACAAGACCGCCCTCCTGGTGGTGAGCACCTACGGCGACGGTGAGCCACCCGATGGCACGGAAGACTTCTTTGAAGCCGTGGTCACCAAGCAGCGCCTGTCCCTTCCGGAACTCCGATTCTCCGTTCTCGCCCTAGGCGATACCTCCTACGACCAGTTCTGCAAGTGCGGCAAGGACTACGACGCCGCCCTGGAAGCCGTAGGCGGCACCCGCTTCCATCCCTTGGTGGAGTGCGACACCGACTACGACGAACCCTGCGACGGCTGGATCGCCGGTGTTTTCAAAGCTCTCGCTGAGCCCCAGCAGGCCCTCGCCGCCTAGGCGCGAGGAAGCCGGATGAAACTAGCCCGCATGCCTGGACAGGCATCCCATCTGTTCTGGCATGCTTCTCCTTTTTCCCTCCAACCGGACTCGACTCTCGACCATGGATTCTGAGGCTGAGCGCAGCGGCCGTGTGGCCTACAGCTTTCCTGCTGGCACCTTTGATCTGCAACACACCCAGGGCAATCTCTGCCTGGCCAGTGAGGATGGCATCACCACCTATGTGGGCCTGCGTCTCCAGTGGGTGCGGCTGTTTGAGATGGTGCGGCACTTGCACGTCGTTCTAGGAGCCGCCGCCGCTGGCCCCATCAGCCTGGCGGACACGTGGGAGCGCCCGGATTTCACTTTATTTCCCGGAACCGGATGCCTGTACGACCTCGAGTCGACTGCCGAGATCAAGTGGCATCACCTCGCCTCCGCCATTGCGGTGGTGGACGATCACGGCCACCAGCAAACAGCCAGCATCCAGTTCTTTGACCGCCAGGGTCGGGGCTGCCTCAAGCTCATGCTGACCAACTTCTCCGATCTGGACGCGTTCGACCGGCTCGTGAAGAAGCACGCTGTGCCTTTTGATTCCGGGGTGGAACCCGATGCACCCATCTGCTCCGGCTGCAAGGCGACAGCCAAGGTGCCGGACGCCGATCTCGTGCGCCGCCTCTGGCGCGATGCGGCGCGCACCCGTCCTGACGATCATCTCCCCGGATTGTCCCGCTTCAAGCGCCGCGATGCGCTCCCGCTGTTGGGCGACGAGCTGGCCCGGGACTGCCAAGGCATGGTGGTGATGCGCGCTCTGGAGATCGCTACTGCTCAGGGCATCCCCTTGCGC
Source organism: Verrucomicrobium sp. BvORR106 (assembly GCF_000739655.1). Classification (GTDB taxonomy): domain Bacteria; phylum Verrucomicrobiota; class Verrucomicrobiia; order Verrucomicrobiales; family Verrucomicrobiaceae; genus Verrucomicrobium. The sequence goes on from NZ_BATR01000167.1 coordinate 26,256, forward strand.
TGCGCCGTGAACAATCAGGGCGTCTTCCTGCCCGCTCCGTTCACTCCCACTCACTCGAACCCTTGCGATGCCGGGCTGACCTTCTTCAGCCCCTTTGCCCAGCTCACGCTGCGGCACAATCGCGAGCCCTGGGAAGCCTGGGCCACCCGCCACAGCTCCTGGCCCATCCAGTCCCGGCTCACGTTGGAAATCTACGATGATGAGGGCCAGCTCTGCGGCACACTCACGCCGGCACCAGAAGCGAGTGATAGACAAGTCCACGCCTGGAACGCGGTGTTGAAGAGCCATCGGCAGATGTAGACGCGGCGGAGAGGAATCGTGCAGAGGGGGAGGGTAAGCGAGTTCGAGGAATACATTATTCTCACACGAAGGCACAAAGGCACGAAGAGGTTCGAGTGAGGGCTTCGACCCGCAGCCAAGCCACGCGTGACTTGTTTCCTTGATACAGGAGGCGGGGGGTCCCAGCCCCGCTCAGGGGTCAGACGTCCCTTGATCCCCTTCCCGCTCCGGCCACCCAACAGACCGCGGGGCCGGAGACCCCGCCTCCTTTACTCCGCGGCCAAGTTGCATATGGCTTGATCCCGCCCAAGCCCTCACCACAAAACAAAAAAGCACGGCGGTGAGGCCGTGCTTCTTTGAAAGGAAGAAAAGTTCTCTCGAACCAGCTCGACTAGCGGGAGTAGAGTTCCACCACCAGCTGCTCGTTGACGAACACGTCGATTTCTTCACGCTCGGGGGAGCGGTTGACGGTGCCCGTGAGCTTGTCGCGATCCACGGTCATCCAGTCCGGGGAGTTCACGCCCTGGGTGAGATCGAGGAAACGGTTGGCCAGCTGCTGGGAGCGAGCGGTGCCCTTGACGGCGACCACATCGCCAGCCTTGATCTGGGCGCTTGAGATGTTGCAGCGCTTGCCATTCACGGTCACGTGACCATGACCCACCATTTGACGGGCGGCGAAGCGGCTGTTGGCGAAGCCCATGCGGTAAACCACATTGTCCAGACGCTGCTCGAGCATCTGAAGAAGGATGGTACCAGTCACGCCTTTACGGCGGGAGGCTTCGGCGAAGAAGCGGCGGAACTGCTTCTCAAGAACGCCGTAGGTGTGCCGGAGCTTCTGCTTCTCAGCAAGAGCGATGCCGTAGTCGGAAAGCTTGCGGCGGGTGTTGCGCGCGCCGTGCTGACCAGGCGGGAAGTTGCGCAGCTCAAGGGCCTTGGAAGGGCCGAAGAGGGCCACGCCAAAGCGACGGGCGATTTTTTCTTTAGGACCAGTGTAACGAGCCATGACGAATAAGGTGTGTGCAGCAACGGGCTAAGTTTAGACGCGGCGCGCCTTGGGAGGACGGCAACCGTTGTGCGGCACCGGGGTCACGTCTTTGATGACGGTGATTTCAATGTTCAGAGCCTGGACGGCACGCACAGCGGACTCACGGCCGGAGCCAGGTCCCTTGAGGCGCACTTCCACTTCACGAAGACCGTGACCCATGGCCTGACGGCAGGCGTCTTGGGACACCACCTGGCCGGCGTATGCCGTGCCTTTACGGGAGCCCTTGAAGCCCATCTTGCCGGAGCTGGACCAACCGATGAGGTTGCCATTGCGATCGGTGACGGACACCTGCGTGTTGTTGAACGTCGCGGTGACGTGAACAATGCCGCTGGAGACGTTTTTGCTACCCTTGGCCTTGATGATCTTGGGCGCTTCAGCAGCACCACCTTCGAGGCTCAGGAAGACGTCATTGATGGTCTTCGGCTTTTCCTTCTCCTTTTCAACGGGAGCGGCGGGTGCAGCTGCAGCGGGGGCTGCAGGAGCCGCTGCTTCAGGAGCGGCGGGTGCGGGGGTCACAGGCTCAACAGCAGGCGCTGCGGGTGTCACATTTTCTTCGGACATGGTATGCAATGAAATTTGAGATCAGCCCGAGGGTTACACCTTGCCGGATTTGGCGTTCGGATTGCGCTGGACGCCCACGGTCTTGCGCTTGCCTTTGCGGGTGCGGGAGTTGGTCTTGGTACGCTGACCACGAACCGGAAGTCCGCGACGGTGGCGGGTGGCGCGGTAGCAGTTGATGCTCGTCAGGCGCTTCATGTGCGCACCCAACTCACGACGAAGGTCGCCTTCCACCACGATGCCCTTTGCGGCAACGACGCGGCTGATCTCAGCGAGCTGTTCGTCGGTAAGTTCGCCCGCACGAATGTTCGGGTCGATACCAGTTTCAGCAAGGATCTTCCGGGTAAGGGAAGGACCAATGCCATAGATGTATGGAAGCGACGCTTCGATGCGCTTCTCGTTAGGGATTTCTACTCCAAGCAAACGTGCCATATGCGTACGTGTTGTGTCAGTGAATGAAATTAGCCTTGCCGCTGCTTGTGCCGCGGGTTCTTGCAGACAACGCGCACGGTGCCCTTGCGCCGAATGACACGGCAAGACTCACAAAGGCGTTTGACGGAGGGACGGACTCGCATGTTGAGGGGTGGTGGAAACAGTCCCGCACCAAGTGTTAGCGGGGCGGGGAGTCGGCATGTCTAGCATGAGAATCAACGCTTGCAAGCAGGATTTTGCTTTTCTTGACCGATTTCGCCGTGTAAATGCGATGGTTAACGTGCGTTAAATACCTCAAAATCAGGGCCAATTCGGGGTGACATTCTACCTCGATTTAGAAGGAGTTACAACGAATCCAGCACATTTTTTTGGCTCAACCAGGCCACTGAGATTGCCTTTCATTTGACCTCCGGAACCCTCTGCGCGCGGCGTGTATCGCGCTCCCCTTCCCGGTCTTTGTGACGCGTTCACAAACGACATCACCGTCTCTCACGCCCCCCTCCCTCAAGCGCAAAAAACCCGTCTCCCCTATGCGGAGGGACGGGTTCAATTTCTTATCTCAGGCCGTTGTTTCAGGCCATCAACGGGCAGGACTACTTGCTTACCGAGCCGGCTGCCGCAGCCTTGCCACCTGCTTCAGGGGCTTTCTCCAGCTCAGGCAACAATCCGATAGTGATGCTCTTGGTCGCTCCAAGGTAGGTCTTGGCCAGGGACTCGAGTTCCTCCTTCTTGATGCCGGTGAAGTCGTCCACGAGGGAACGGCACCAGTCCAGACGGTAGGACTGGGACTGGCAGTTGGGTAGCACCCGGGTGAGCCAGTAGCGGTTGTCCCGGCGCATCTGCACCAGCTGCTGGAGTTGAGGCTCCCGGGCACGCTGGAACTCGTCATCGGAGATACCGTCCTTGATAATGCCTTCGGCAATTTCCAGGAACATCGGCTTCACCTGCTCCACCTGTTCTGGCTTCAGGGTGGCCATGGCCGTCATGTACCCATATCCAGGGAAGGTGTCGCTGGCCACATGGTAGCTGGTCGGGCTGTAGGTTTCCCCCAGCTCTTCGCGGATCTTGAGACGCAGACGGTCATCGAGGATCTGTCCCAGCAGGATGAGGCGGCGGGTGCGCTTCACATCCAGCATGTCGTCCGTAGGCCAGTAAGCCAGGGCATAGGCTCTCGGGATCTCCGTGGTGAACTTGATGTCCTTCGTGCGGGGATCTGCCGGGAAGGTCATCTTGCGGGCCTCATCGTAGTTGGGACGCTTGTCAGCACGCTTGGGCAGAGTGCCAAAGGTGGCTGCCACCAGTTCGATGGTCTTGTCCACATCAATGTCACCCAGCACAGTGATCTCCATGTACCCGTCCTTGAGCGTCGGCGTGAGCCACGCCTTGAGCTCCGTCAGGTTCCGACGCCCCATTTCCTCCCGGGGAGGGAAGACAAACCGGAAGTCATCGCTGTGAATGAAACCGACCACCTTGTCCTGCATCACCCCTTCTGCGGTGTGCTGCAGTTCCTGGTAAACGGCTTCGAGGTTCATCTTGAACTGGCGATCCGCCTCCTCGCGGTAGCCAGGTGCGGAGATGGTGGCACACAGCAGTTGGAGCTGAGCATCCAGATCCTGAGGATTGGTCTTGCCTGCCAGGGTGAAAGTATCATCCCCAATCGCAAACTCCGTGGAGACCGTCTTGCTGGCGAAGATGCGCCGCAGGTCATCCTGACTATGCTTTTCCAGCCCACCCTGGCGGAACACGCTCTGCGCATAGGGCACCAGACCGGGCTTGTCCGCTGGGGCATCCAACTTACCGCCACCGAAGTTCACCGCGAGACGGATGCTGTTCTTCTCAAAGTCGGTCTTCTTCAGGTTCAAGCGCACCTGGTTGGCAAAGACCACCTGCGTGATCTCCAGATCCTTCACCTCGTTGCGAGTCACCACTTTGCCGGGCTCCCCGAAGTTGGAGTACGCAAAGACCGCCTCAGCCCCCTGGGTGGGTGCCGTCACGGGCTTCGCGGCACTCGCCTTGTAGGCCGCCAGGATGGTATCGGTGGCATTGTCGAGCTTCAGATTCCCGCCGATGAAGACCTGAATGTCCGTCCCCTTCCAAGCATCACGGAGGGAGGTAAGGCAGTCTTCTGCAGTAACGGTCGCGAGCTCTTTCTCAACGCGCTTCAGGTCATCTTCCGGGTCGGTGAAGACCAGTTCCGATCCCAGTGCCCGAACGAAGCCATCGGCCAGTTCGGCATTTTTGCGGGTGTCTTTGCCTTCGGCGCGGAGCCGGATGCCCTTCAGATAGGTGGCCTTGGCCTCTGCGAACTCTGCTGCGGTGAAGCCGTGCTGCAAGGCGCGACGAATCTCCTGCTCAGCGAGGTTCAGCGCAGGCTCCCAGTTCTCCGGCTTGCACTTCGCGTACACGCCGCTGTTGGCGACGAACTTGAACATGTCGAAGTTGTAGGCCTCGGCCTCGATGACCGGAGAGTTTTCCGTCTTCGCCAGTTCAGACAGACGCTGGTTCACCATGCCATCCGCCAGATTGCGGATCATTTTTTCACGGCGGCGGCTGACGGAATCGCCCTCCTTGTCGGCAGGCTTCACCACCTCAATGCTGATTTCCGTGGCCGGGGCCTCCAGCTCCGTGTGGAGCTTGGCGACCAGACCGCGACCTTCGGTGATCTTGCCGAGGCTCTGATCTGGCGAGTCTCCAAGCTGGGCCTTGGCATCTGAGAAGTTTTCTTTGATCAGCTTTTCCACGAGCGGGACGTCCACATCGCCAGCGACGATCACGACCGCACGCTTGGGGGTGTACCACTTCTGGTAGAAGTCCACAAAACGCTGCCGCTTCATGCCCTTGATCGTCTCTTCTTTGCCGATCGGGAATCGCTTCGGCAGGAGGGAGTCCGGCATGGCAAACTCATAGCCTGCCTCCATAACCCGGGTCTCGACGGAATCCCGCGCCAGCTTCTCGCTCAGGATCACGCCCCGTTCCTTGTCGATTTCACCCTCACCCAGCAGCATGCCGTCGAGGTCATCGCGAAAGAGGTGCAGGCCTTCCGTGAGCATCTTTTCATCCACCTTGGGCAGCTCCAGCTTGTACACCGTCTCCCGGAAGGAGGTGTGAGCGTTGGTGTCCGCGCCAAACCCCATCCCGAGGCGCTGGAAGCGCTCCACCATGGTACCGGCCGCGAAGTTCTTGGACCCGTTGAAGGCCATGTGCTCCAGGAAGTGGGCCATCCCCTGCTGGTCGTCCTCTTCCATCAGAGAACCGGCATCCACAAAAAGGCGGATGCTGGCACGTCCCTCCACCGGGAACTTGTTGGGATAGATGACATAACGCAACCCGTTCTCCAGCCGGCCAAAGACCGCCTTGCCATCAGGTTTGAGGTCGCTTTCCTCGTGCGTCCAGGGTTCCGCAGACAGGCGAGGGGGTGAAAACGGCACTGCCGCAAGGAGCAGCGCCACGAGACTCAGAGAGAGTTTGCGTGTCGTCATGATGATTCGGGAAATACAGACCAGCCTGAACCGGCAGGTCTATGAAATGGCTGCGGGAACGTAATCGTCAGACAAGGCTGACGCTCAAGTGTTAGCCACGAGAACGTTCCAAAAGCACAAACATGAGCAGGGAAAGCACGATTCCCAGCTCATCCTGTGGCTGGACCGGCTCCACTTGCTCGACGTCAAACCGCCCCTCGAAGAAGGCGCGCCGCTTGGTCATCCGCAGTAGCGTCCGCCCTTCCTGGCGGACCGCATAGCGGGGATGGGCGAAGAAGCCCGTCAGCAGCCCCACCACCGGGATCTCGCCCAGCACGGAGTCCAACACCTTGGCGAAAGGGTTCTCCTCGTGAATCTCAAAGGTCGGCTGGCCCTGGGCATCCAGGATCTCATACGACGCACGCCACAGAGACTTCAGTCCCCGACGGCGCACCGCACCCATCACCTGACCATCCGGCGTCCGGAAGGTGTACGAGGCGCTGAAATCGATCATCCGGTCCGCAGCAATGGTGCAGAGCAGTTCGCGGCGGGACGAGTCGGTGAAGACTTCCACCTTCTCCTTCAGACGCAGGAGCTTCTGCTTCACATAGCAGACTTCTGCGCCGGAGGCGTCTTCCACGAAGCACTGCGGCGCGAGCGCCAGGATCTTGAAACGGAGCCTTAAGGGATATTGCATGGCAGGAGAGTCAGAAAACGATGACGGAGCGGGGTTTTATACGCCTGGCACTGTCGGACCGGTTTGCCTCACACCTGCCAGGTCACATCAGATCCACCTGCATGTCGGGATCGTGCTCAATGAACCCTTGGGTGACCAGGAAGTCGTCCAGGGCATTCAGCGTCCCTTGATAGAGGTCAAAGGAAACATTGAAGTTGAAGAAGCCATGCCCCTGCCCCTCATAGACCATGAGTTCGCAGACATTCTTTTTCTTCTTCATCTTGCGGACAAACTCTTCCGAGATCTCGAACGGCACCACACGATCATGCGTGCCGTGGAAAATCAGGGTGGGAGGAAGATTGGGCGCGATGGCCGCCATCAGATTGGCCTTTTTGGCATCATCCGGATGGAGAAAGCGGTCGTGACCAAAACCCTTCTTGGACGTGTCCAGCACAGGGTTGAACAGCGCGAGGGCGTTGGGAGCACAGGAGATGCTTTCGTCTTCGCCGGGTTCGTCAAAACCCTGCACCATGGCCGCAGCAGCGATCATGTGAGCACCGCCGCTGCCGCCTGCCCCGACAATTTTGCCAGGGTTGATACCCAGCTCCACGGCATTCAGCCGCAGCCAGCGCATCGCAGAGCGAACATCCGACAGGGAGTCAACCGGAGTGGACCCATGTCTGGCCGATACCCGATAGTCAAAAGCCATCGCCGTCATGCCACGGGAGGCGAAGTACAAACAATGTGGGGCGAACTGGCTGACCTGACCGTTATCCCAGCCACTGCTGAAGAAGAACGCGATCACACTCTTCGGGTACGGAGGAGCCTTCTCCGCCGTGGGTTCCCAAAAATAGACCGGCAGATCGTGCCCCCCCACCGTCTTGTAAACTTCTTCCCGGGCAGTCTTCAAAAGCTCGCGATTGCGATCAATCGGAGGGAGTTTGGTGAGACTGTCTTCGTGAGGCAGCATAAAAAGCAGGCGGCGATCTTCCAGAGAATATCAGGCTCGGCAAATACTTTTACGAATCCGACACAAACGCGAGCGGAGAAGGTCGTTAAAGAGCATTTGGCCTGCCAGATTTCCCAAGAAACCTTCTCTCCATAAAGGATGCTTTCCCGCTGTCCAGAAGATCCTTGGTTTTGCGTTGATCAACCAATGTTGCTAGTCTTCCAGAAAATGACCCGATTTGCGCCAGCCCCCCTTTTCGTTGCCCTCTTGATCCTTTGCACCCTCCTCCCTCAAGCCCGCGGACAGGACGCTGCCGCCCGCCGGCAGATGGAACAGGCCTACTCCCGCTGGCGGGAGGCCATGGTCACCCGGAGCCTTGCCTCCTGGCAGCAGGCCACCGCGACCTCGCGGCAGCTCATGACGCGCAATCTGATCGTCAGTCAGAAGCAGGCCTTCCCCGCCGCCCTTTTCGATCTTCCTGTCCGTCCCCCGGAAACCGCCACCCTCCGTTTCCTTAAGATGGACATCAACGGGGCCACCGGGCAACTCGCCTACTTTGGCAAGGTCGATATCGGCTTGCTGGACTCCTCTGAGGTCCCGGAGAATCTCCTCATCCTGAAATTCATCCGGGAAGACACCGGCTGGAGATTCGACACGACCCGTCTTGTGAATCTTGCCAGCGTGCCCGATGTGCGGGCCACGCTCAAGAATGGTGGCAGCTCGGGCTTTCTCAACGAGCCTGAGTTTGCGCCCACGGGTGTCGTGCCCCCTGTCCCCAAGGCCTGCCCGGTACCGGACCGCATCGGCGTCCTCCAGATTGCCTCCTTTGGCTACCAGACCACCGCAGTGGTCAACGGCTTCGATGCCGCCACGGTGGAGAACAATGCCGAAGAGCACATCATTATCGGCGGCCTTCGCGACGGAGAGAACCCGCTGCAACTGGCGGTGAAGCAGCTTCCCATCCCAGAGGGTGAGAAACGCGTGCTCCAGATCAATGCCCTGGTGCTGACCGGAAATGAAAGCCGGCCGACTATCAAAGTCTACAGCTGGAAGCCAGAGTCCCATCCCGTGCCGGAGGCCGTGAGCCAGATCATCCACGTCAATCGCATCACCCTGCGTCCGTGATAGCAGGCCATCAAAGGCCTGCCCCCCCAAGGAGCGGCGGTTTGTGCTTTGCGCAACCGCCGGAGGGGAAGCGGAGCGATTGACCGCCAAAGTCCCTTCACCGCAGGAGGTCCCATCGCGGTTTGGTGGCTCGGACAGCTGAAGCTGGCGAACCTTGAACAATCAATCTGGTCAGGGACCATCCGGCGTAACCAGACAGAACCCGGAGGCGTCTTCGAAAGGGTAACCGATGAAGCCCCTCTCCTCTACCGCTCCTCACCCTCCTGCACCGATGCGTCGTTTGCACCGGGCCCTGCTTTCTGCGCTGCTCATTCCCAGTGGGCTGAGCATCCTCCCCCCCTCCACGGCCCAGGCGGATCCCCGGCCCCGCCCCGCCACCGCCCCAGCGGCCCCAGCGACCTCGACTGCCGCCCCAGCTGCCTCTGCCAGCGCCCCTTTGAAGCTGGACTGGGTGGACGCCTCCCGGCAGCGCTCTGTACCGGTTCTAGTTTATCTTCCACCTGCCCCCCCGGCGTCCAAGCCGGAGCCCGTTCCGGTGATCATCTTTTCCCACGGCTTGGGCGGTTCTCGGGAGGGCTACTCTTACTTGGGGCGCCACTGGTCCCAGGCAGGCTACGCCAGCGTACATGTCCAGCATCTCGGCAGTGATGACGCCGTCTGGCGGGAAGCCCGCCCAGCGGAACGCATGCAGGCGGTAAAACGCGCTGCTGCCACCCCGGCCAATGCGCTGGCCCGACCAGCCGACGTCACTTTCGTGATCGATGAACTGACCCGACAGAACCAAGACCCGAAATCCCCTCTCCACAGTCGGCTCGATCTCAGCCACATCGGTGCAGCGGGCCACTCCTTTGGCGGCTTCACCGTCATGGCCATCGCGGGTCAGTCTTTCCGCGGCGGGGTCTCGCCCCTGGCAGATTCACGGGTGAAGGCGGTCATTCAGATGAGCGCCCCGGTCATCGGAGGGCAAAGGGTCCCACAGGAGAACTTCGACAACATTCGTATCCCCGTCTTTCACATGACGGGAACACTCGACGACAGCCCAGTGGGCGAGACCGCCGCCGCCGACCGCCGCATTCCCTATGATCGCATGCAGCACTCCTCCACCTCCCTGGTGATCTTCAAAGACGGCGATCACATGATCTTCTCAGGTCGCATGCAGCGGGATCCTGAGCGTGAAGCGGCCGATGAAGTCTTTCAGAAACTCATCAGCAAAAGCACCACCGCCTTTTGGGATGCCCATCTGAAGAACAAGGCGGAGTCGAGGAAATGGTTCTACGAAGGCGGGTTCACGACCGCGCTGGGCAGTTCCGGCACCTTTGAGCACAAGGCACCGGCCGAATAAGAACATCGGTCCAGTGCCCTTGGAAATCAGCAGGCGTTATTTCTCAAGCAATCCCTTCAGGAAACCCGCTGCCGAGTCCTTCACCATGTCCTTCAAGTCGCCAAAGATGTTGTCGAAGCCAAAGTCAGGCTTTGCCAGACTGCCCTTGGACTTGAAGGGCAGGGAAAGGCGGTTCTGAGAGTCGATCAGCGTCCCTACGGCCAGCGGGAACAGCGCCTCGGTAATGTCTTTGCCGAACCGCTCGGAAAGGGTCTTCTTCACCTCCTCCAGCTTTTTGGCGGTGAGATCCGCATTGAGCACCAGCCGCGCCTTCACGTTGTGCAGGTCTTGTGAGGCGTTCACCCAGCTGCCGTCATTGAGGATGATCTCATACTGGGGAAACACGAGGCGGGTCTCCCCTTTCATGATCACCTTGCCACGTACTTGATGCACTTTGACGAAGGCGTCTTCCAAAAGAGCGCCGCCCAGCAACACGCCTTCCAGACTGAGCCCGTATTCAGCCAGCTTCTCACGATCCTTCTTCTTCAACTGGTCGCCCAGTTCCATGCCGCCGAGAAGGCTCCCCTTGGCCAGCGTCACCTCCAGATTCAGGTCTGGCATCCATTCGCCGGTCTTCACGTCAAAGGGCTCCATCGTGCCCTTGGAGTTCACCTTGATGTCGGCAATCTGCTGTTTCTTCTCCAGGTTTTCCACACGGATTGCTCCAGCCAGCTCAAAGCCGCAATGATTGTGCGCCGCCAGATCTGCCGCGTTCACATCGATCTGCTTGAGCACCAGGTTCACCTCACTGAGCTGGATCTTCGAGGCGTTTTTCTGGTTGGTGATTTCCACACTCCCGCGCTCCAGACTGGCTTCGTCCACCTGCACAGCCACCTTCATGTCGCTGGCCCGGAACACACTCTTGGGCTTCGGTTCCTTGGTCGCAGCTTCTGACGGTGTCCCGGGCTCCGGCTTCAGTTCAGTGACCTGCACGCCCTTGGCCGTCGTGGCACCTGCGTCACCCGTGACCGCTTGTTCCGTTGCTGCGGGAGAGACCTTGGGCACATCAACCGCACCCGGAGACTTAAACAGAGCCTGCAGACTGCTTCGACCGTCCTCGTCCACCTCGGTTTTGACGGACACCCCGCCAATGTGAAGCTCCTTTACATTGATCTTCCCATCCACCAGGTCCTTAAGTTCCACCTCCAGCACCGCCACCTCCGTAGCGAGGAGGACTTTCTCTGGAGCGAGCGCCTGCCGCTGAGAAGCTGGCAGGGCCGACTGGTCATCCTTGGGGGCCAGCTTCAGGCCATGCAGTTCCAACCTCGCAGGTGAGGAAAGAATATTCACCTGGGTGGAATCCAGCTGGGCACGGCAGCTCCACGAGGCCTCCATCTGGGCAATGACCGCGTCCTTGTCGAACCGCCCCAACAGCCACTGATGGCCTGCCACGCCGAGTCCGGCGAGGAGGACAATGAAAGCCGATCCCGCGATGAGCACCTTCTTCTTCATGGCGGAGACCATACGGTGGGATACAAGCCCCTCAAGCGACAAACCTCGCGGAGCCCGCAGGGATTGACGCTTGAGAAGCCCGTCATTCCCCTCTACATCGTTGGATGTCCATTCGCGTTCGCTTCGCCCCTTCCCCCACCGGCTACCTCCACGTTGGAGGCGCCCGCACGGCCTTGTTCAACTGGTTGCTCGCCCGGAAAAGCGGCGGCACCTTCATTTTGCGCATCGAAGACACTGACGAGGCACGCAATACCGAGGCGGCCATGAACGCCATTTTCGAAGGGCTCAGCTGGCTGGGCATCGACTGGGATGAAGGCCCCCAGAAAGGTGGGGACTACGGCCCCTACTTCCAGAGCCAGCGCCGCTCGATCTACGATGCCTATTTCAAAAAGCTCGAAGAAGCCGGTCGCGTGTACTTCGAAGCGAACGGCGCTGCCCGCTTCAAGTTCAGCCGTGAAGCCATCACCATCCCCGACGTGGTCTGTGGCGATATCCGTTTCGCGCCCACAGAAGAGCCGGATATGACCATCCGCCGCCCGGATGGCGGATACATCTTCCATTTTGTGAATGTCGTGGATGACATTGAAATGGGCATGACCCACGTGATCCGGGGTGAAGATCATATTTCCAACACCTGGAAGCACATCGACCTGTTCCGGGCCTTGGGGCACACGCCACCGAGATACGGCCACATCCCTCTGCTGCTCAACCCAAATGGCTCCAAGATGAGCAAGCGGGATGACGGGGCCAGCATCGACAGCTACATCCAGGCGGGCTTCCTGCCGCAGGCGGTGTTCAACTACCTGTGCCTGCTGGGCTGGACCCCCAAGCTCGAAGGCGAAACCTTCTCCGCGCAGCAAGCCGTCGAACTGTTCGACATCAGCGACGTGCACCATAGCAATGCCCGGTTTGACATGACCAAGTGCACCTGGGTGAACCAGCAGCACCTGCGTCTGCTGGACGATGCCGATCTCGTGGCCTATGCCCGCCCCTGGCTGGAGAAGGCCGGCATCACCCCGGGCAGCGACGATGCCTACATCGCCCACACCTTGAACAGCGTGAAGGAAAAGGTGAGCCTGGCCTCCGAGTTCCCCTCGTGGGTGCACTTCTTCTTCACAGAGGACTTCGCGTTTGAAGACGAAGTGATGACCAAGCTGAAGGCCAATGCCCAAGCTCCCAAACTGCTGGCCGCGCTTCAGTCAGGACTCCAGGCCACCACCGACTGGTCCGAGGCCGGCTTGGGTGATGCTGTGACCAAAGTGGCTGCTTCGGAAGGCGTAAAAGCCGGGGCCCTCATGCCGCTGCTGCGCTTCTCCCTGAGCGGTCAGACCCGCGGTCCGGATGTGAAGGTGATGATGGTCGTGCTCGGTCAAGAGCGGTCCATTGCCCGCCTCGGCCGCGCCGCCGCTCTCCTCGCGTGATTCATAGAAGCCCCATGTTATTCCGCCCCGCCATTCTTGCCGCTCGACGGATGATCCCCGCCCTGGCGTTGGGGATGGCGCTGGCCACGAACTTGGCCCTTAGCCCACTCGGACACGCTGCGGAAGAAGGCCCACGCCTCATCTCCCTCAATGGACCGGCTGGCATCTACCCGCTGGGCCAGTGGAAAAAGGACTGGCCCGGCTGCACCTTTGAAGGCGGCATCCGCGATGGCAGAGTCTCTCTGACGGATGCGAACAACCAGCGCTGGTTGCGTGTTTCCTTTATCCCAGGTCAGATCGGTCCGGAGAAAGGCGGAGCGGGCTGGAGGTTTCCGTTCGGCACGCATGAGTTCGCGGAGCTCACTTACACCCTCCGCTTCAGCCCGGATTTTGACTGGGTGAAGGGGGGGAAACTGCCCGGCCTATGTGGTGGTCCGGATCATGTGAGCGGCGGCCGCCCCGCCAATGGCAAGAACGGCTTCTCCGCCCGGCTCATGTGGCGCAAAGATGGCCGGGGACAGGCTTACGTGTACCACAAACACCAGCCCACGAACTACGGCGACCAGTTCAACTTCCCCGACGACTTCCGTTTTCCCACCGACTCGCCCGTGCAGGTGAAAATTCAGGTGGGCATGAACACTGCTGGCCAACGCAATGGCACCCTGCGCGTCTGGATCACCACGGCGGCCGCCCCAGCTCGTCTCATGGTCGATCGCGCCGATCTACAATGGCGGGACGACGCCAGCTTTGGCGTGGACTCGCTCTATTTTGAAACCTTTCACGGCGGCAGCGATGAGACTTGGGCCCCCACCCGGCCCTGCTGGGCGGAGTTCGGCGGGTTCAAGCTCGGCTTCATTCCTGCCTCCTCAGATTCCCAGAAATAACCTGATACATGTCCAAGGCTTGCTACACCCTGGAGGACCTCCGAAACTGGGCCTCCGTCTCTGCTGAAATCGATCCACCCGCACGGCTCGCTGTCATCGGCGATCCCATCGCTCACTCCCGCTCACCCCAGATGCACAACCCCGCCCTCAAGGCCCGGGGCATCCACGCGCAGTACATCAGGGTGCATGTGGCCCCGGGCTCAGTGGCGGAGGCTCTGGACCTTTTTGCCCAGCATGGTTTTGTGGGAGTGAACTGCACGATCCCTCACAAGTTCGAGGCGCTGGAGGCCATGGATGAACTTAATGGCCTGGCCGTCGCACTGGGCGCGGTGAACACCGTCCATCTCCATGACGGTCAAAAGATCGGTTACAACAGCGATGGCCCCGGCTTTCTCCGGTCCGTGGAAGAGGCCTTCGGCAAATCGGTGAAGGATCTGCGGGTCCTCATCATCGGCGCTGGCGGTGGTGCTGGCCAGGCCGTGGCCATCCAGAGTGCGCTGGAGGGCTGCCCCAGCCTGCGGCTCGCCAATCGCACCGTGACCAAGCTCGCGCCACTCGTGAAAAACTGCCAGCAGCTCTCGCCTACCACCCAGGTGACCGCACTCACTTGGTCGGACGAGGAGATTTCCTCGATCCTCGACGACGTGGACCTCATCGTCAATGCCACTCCGGTAGGTATGAAAGACGGCGATGGACCGCTCTTCGACTACCAGCGCATCCAGCCCCGGCATCTGGCCTATGACATGGTGTACCGAGCCTCCTCCCCCACCCCCTTCATCAGTGCCGCCAGGGCGGGAGGCGCACGCACCTGTGATGGGCTCCAGCTTCTGCTTCACCAGGGGGCCATCTCATTTGGACATTGGTTCGGAGAGCCAGTCCCGCTTGAGGCCATGCGCTCCGGGTTGATGCAAAGCTAGCCTGCTCCCGGCGGATTCCTCTAACGCCATGAATTCCAGGCTTTTAATCAATCTTGAAGATTGGTTGAGCCTTCCGCCTCCCCTCCGCATCTCTTTTGCACTCGCGGAGGGGGGCGAATCCGTTTTGGTGGCATGGGGACTCCCAATGACAAAGGTCCAACTTCTGAAGAAAGCGCCCAGACCAAGCCCCCGCTAGGAAGAACCCTGCGGCAATTCTGGATCATCACCAGAGCGTTCTTCAGCTCCAAAAGCCGGCGCAAAGCCAGGGGCTTCCTCGCCGTCCTGCTCACCCTCTCACTGGCTGTCGGCGGTGTACAGGTGCTGATGAGCTATGCCGGTCGGGACTTCATGAACGACATCGCCCGCAAGGACGGCGAGGCCTACTGGCGCAGCCTTGGGTGGTATCTCGCCACCTTTGCCCTGGCGGTGCCGATTGGCACCTACTACCGCTGGACCGAGGAGCGTCTCGCCCTGCTCTGGCGGGAGTGGCTCACCCAGCACCTGATCAAACGCTACTTCAACAACCGCGCCTACTATCGGCTACGGGGCTCTCCCAATGTGGACAACCCAGATCAGCGTATCAGTGAAGACGTCCGCAACTTCACAGTCAGCACCCTGAGCTTCCTGCTGATCCTGCTGAACTCCCTGGTTACGTTGATCGCTTTTACCGGAGTATTGTGGACGATCTCAGGCACCTTGGTGGCCATCCTCTTCGCTTACGCCGCCGTGGGCACGCTGGGAAGCATCCTCATAGGCCGGCCACTGGTGAGACTGAGTTTCATGCAGTACCAAAAGGAAGCCGACCTGCGCTATGGGCTGGTGAGAATCAGGGACAATGCCGAGTCCATCGCCTTCTATCGCGGGGAGAAACGGGAGCATCTGGACCTGATCGAGCGATTGGCCCGCGTGGTCGTAAACACCCGGAACACCATCTTCTGGAACCGCAATCTGGGACTCTTCACGAACAGCTTCAACTACGCGGCCCTCGTCCTGCCGTTGGTCATTGTGGGCCCCATGTACATCCGCGGCCAAGTCGAGTTCGGCGTGATCACTCAGGCATCTGGAGCCTTCGCTCAGGTGCTCGCGGCGGTCACGTTGATCGTCACTCAGTTCGGGGTTCTGAGCGCCTACCTGGCCGGGGTACAGCGGCTCGCTGGTCTTTGGGAGAACCTGGATGAACACGACGCGGAGGAAGAGCGCATCGAGAAGGAGGCGGAACTGGAAGTGGAAGACGACAGCCGCCTGGTGAAACTGGAGGACGTCACCGTCCGCACCCCGAATGGGGACCGGGACCTGGTGACGGACCTCTCCTTTGTGCTGAAGCGAAAGCAGAGCCTCCTCATCATGGGAGACAGTGGCACTGGAAAGAGCTCAGTGCTCAGAACCATCGCAGGACTCTGGTCCAGCGGGTCCGGCTCACTGGAACGCCCAGCCCTGAACGACCTCATGTTCCTGCCCCAACGACCGTACATGATCCAAGGCACCCTGAGAGACCAACTCCTCTACCCCTACCCGCAGCTGGGCCTGAGCGATGAGGAAATCAGCGCGGTGATGGAGAAGGTCAATCTCTCCGACATCTTCGCCCGGGTGGACAACGATCTCAACCGGGTGGTGGACTGGACGAACGTGCTCTCCATCGGGGAGCAGCAGCGGGTGGCATTCGCACGCCTGTTTTTGCGTCACCCCAAGTTCGCCTTTCTGGACGAGGCCACCAGCGCCCTCGATGAAGACAACCAGCAACACCTCTACGAACTGCTGCGCAAGTCCGGCATCGCCTACATCAGCGTCGGCCATCGCAATACGCTGATCAGGCATCACGAGCAGATCCTGCACCTTGAACCGTCAGGTGGCTGGGAAATCAAGAGCTCAGCTGAACTCGAAAAGAAGCCCGCCGAGAAATAGGAACTGGGGACGCACCGGCTTCCCTCTTTGCAGCACCCCGGCTCCATACACAAAAAAGCGGGGCTCCACCCAGTGAAGCCCCGCCGTGTTTCAGATCAAGCTGACTACTTCCGGTCGAAGATCGAAGTGCTCTCGCGATCAGCCACCTTCAGGTAGCGGTAGTACACCTCAAGCATCAGGATGCAGAGGGAGGTGGGATAGATATTGTCCCCGCCAGCGCTGGCGTTGTGGAAGTTTGTGGGAGACTTCCAGCTGCCGTCAGGCTGCTGGTTCTTCAGGATCTCTTTCAGCACAGCTGCATTCCAGTAGTTCCATTCTTCACCACCGTATTGGAAGAACGCCTGCTGGTAGTAGTACCAAGAATAAAGGTTGGCATGATCCCAAGCAGGAGGCTCTTTCTTGAAGAGTTCGTGGGCAAAGGCGATGGCCTTCTTGATCTCCGTTTTCCGGCCATTGGCCAAGGTCTGTAGGCCCAAGGCACCGGCCCCTGTCAATTCCCATTGATTGTAGCTGGTCTCGCGGTTGGTGCCACCGATACCGCCATCCTTGGTCTGCTTGTTCTCGAGGTACTTGACGGTGTTGTCGATGGCGTTGTGCAGGCCATTGATCTTCAAGTTGGTAAGCTTGGCTGCCTTGAGCGCCTGATACTGCCAGCCCGTCACGGAAAGGTCTTCACGTCCCTGAAGATAAGTGCCCTTGTCCGTGTCATACACCCAGCTGCCACTCTTCTGCTGGTTGTCGATGATCACACCCACCCCCGTCTCGAAGGCCTCACGCATCCCTGGGAGGGACTTGCTGCCCATACGGGCCAGAGTGTACATCTCGCCCAAGGCGTAAGTGGCGATCCCGTGTTCATACACCGGCGCGTTGCCGGAGGTGGCTTGAGAGAACAGTTTGTTCGGGTTCTTCTTTTGGGTCTCCACCAGGAACATGATGCCCTTCATGACGTTCTCTCCGTAGAAGGGAGAGTCTGGCGTCTCGCAGCGGCCCAGATAAGCGAGGAGCGCAAAGCCGGTCATCGCCCCCTTGTATTGGGTGCCCCAGGATCCGTCTGCCTTCTGCTTACTCTTGAGATACTCCAGCGCAGTGCTCACGGCCTTTTCACACTCTGCCACCCCACCGCTCTCCTTGAGCTTCTGAAGCCGCTCAGCCGTGCTGCAACGGCTTTTCAACGTCGGTGGCAGGCTCACAAAGCCCGACTGGCCGCCCATGCCGATGCCCTTGCCAAATCCACCGCCCGCACCACCGGAGCCAAAGCCACCGCTGCCCATCGAACCGCCCATCAGGCTGCTCATCTCTGGCATGTCGATGGATTCCATCGGCACGTCGTTGAGCGCGATCGCGGCGTTCGCGCTCGTGCTCACCACCTTCTTCATCGGCGTGCTCTTGTTCAGGGAGCTGCGCTTCTTGTTCTGCACCGTCTGCGCCAGCTGTTGGTTGGCCTCCGCCCCCTGCTTGCTGCCACCACCAGGAAGGAAATCCACCTTCTTTTCCGTGACGATGGTTTCCACCAAGAAATAGGCTCCGATCAGCAGGCCCGCGTGAATGAGCAGGCTCACCATGAAGGAGCCACCGCCAGCCTTGCGCCAGTACTGGACAAAGATGTTCTTCTTAACCGGGGGAGAGATGGGCGCGTGGAAGTGCGGGGCCTCAAAGTGGTGAACCTGCTGAGGAGCCTCATGCTGGTAGGCAGGGACCGCTTGCTCATACTGCGGGATCTGTACCGGCTGGGACCCTGACGGGGCCGTGGGATCCAATGACTGAATCTGAACCAGAGGTACGGAGGCGCTGCCCGTCGTAGGAGGAAGCGCGGAAATGGGGTCTGAAGTAGCCTGGTGCTCGGGGTCGGAAGGATTCATAACAGAAGAGTCGTCGTTGCCTGTCAAAAGTGATGACGGGCAAGTGGGGCAGTTCTTGGTCTTTCGCAGAAAATATCTGCTCAATTCCTAGCCCACCCGCAGGATGCAACCCTTCGAGACGAACATTTATTAGACTCAAAGACAAGTATTATCTCGCCCTTGGTCGAAAATTGGCCCTTCCGATTCTACCGCTTATTTGCGGTCAAACAGAGAGGTTTGCTCGCGATCTCCCACCTTCAAATAGCGGTAGTAAACCTCCAGCATAAGGGTGCACAGAGCGGTGGAATAGACGTTGTCCCCACCGGCTCCCGCACTCTTGTGCGTCCAACTGCCATCCTTGTTCTGATTCTGAAGGAGTTGCGGAAGGACAGCCTTGTTCCAATAGTCCCATTCTTCGCCGCCGGCCTGGAAGAAGGCCTGTTGGTAGTAGTACCAGGTGTAGAGGAGCTGGCTGTTTCCATCCGACCAAAGCGGTGGCTCCTTCTTGTAGAGTTCGTAGGAGAAATCGATGGCCTTCTTGATTTGGGACTTCTTGCCGTTGCCAAGCGTCTGCAAGCCCAGAGCCCCGGCCCCGGTCAAGTTCCACTGGTTGTAGTGGGATTCCCGATTGGTCCCACCGATCCCGCCGTCCTTGGTTTGCTTTCCTTCCAAATACTCCACCGTCTTGTCGATGGAGGAATGCAAGCCGTTGATTTTCAGGTTCGTGAGTTTGGCGGCCTTGAGCGCCTGGTACTGCCAGCCCGTCACCGAGAGATCTTCACGACTTGGGGAATAGAATCCCGTGGACTGGTCATACACCCAGCTCCCGCCCTTCTGTTGGTTGTCGATGATCACTTTCACGCCTTCTTCGAAGGCTTCACGCATCCCTGGGAGGGACTTGCTGCCCATACGAGCCAGGGTGTACATCTCACCCAAGGCGTAAGTGGCGATCCCGTGCTCATACACCGGGCCGTTACCTGCCGTGGCTTGGGAGAACAGTTTCTGCGGATGCTTCTTCTGGGTCTCAATCAGGAACATGATGCCCTTCATGACATTGTCTCCATAGAAGGGAGAGTCAGGCGTCTCGCAGCGACCCAGGAAACAAAGCAGGGCAAAGCCGGTCATGGCCCCCTTGTTGTTGGTGCCCCAGGATCCGTCTGCCTTTTGCTTGCTCTTGAGATACTCCAGCGCGGTGCTCACGGCCTTTTCACACTCTGCCACCCCACCGCTCTCCTTGAGCTTTTGAAGCCGCTCAGCTGTGCTGCAACGGCTTTTCAACGTCGGTGGCAGACTCACAAAGCCCGACTGGCCCCCCATGCCGATGCCCTTGCCAAAGCCACCGCCCGCACCACCGGATCCAAAGCCACCGCTGCCCATCGAACCGCCCATCAGGCTGCTCATCTCTGGCATGTCGATGGATTCCATCGGCACGTCGTTGAGCGCGATCGCGGCGTTCGCGCTCGTGCTCACCACCTTCTTCATCGGCGTGCTCTTGTTCAGAGAGCTGCGCTTCTTGTTCTGCACCGTCTGCGCCAGCTGTTGGTTGGCCTCCGCCCCCTGCTTGCTGCCACCACCAGGAAGGAAATCCACCTTCTTTTCCGTGACGATGGTCTCCACCAGGAAATAGGCTCCGATCAGCAGGCCCGCGTGAATGAGCAGGCTCACCATGAAGGAGCCACCGCCAGCCTTGCGCCAGTACTGGACAAAGATGTTCTTCTTAACCGGGGGAGAGATGGGCGCGTGGAAGTGCGGCGCATCAAAGTGGTGGACCTGCTGAGGAACCTCATGCTGGTAAGCCGGAGTCGCTTTCTCAAACTGCGGGATCTGCACTGGCTGGGATCCTAACGGAGCCGTGGGGTCCAACGACTGAATCTGAACCAGAGGTACAGAGGCGCTGCCAGAGGAGGGAGGTGGAAGCGGCGCGGGCACGTCAGCTTCGACAGCAGGCAGCGGGTGGGAAGTGGATGCAGGATTCATGAGGAACTCGGCTGGAGCCTGCCGCGGCACTCAATTCACCACCCGCGAGCAAGAACGTTCCTCAAAATTAGATCAATTTTTATCCATACACGCAAGAGACATTGCTCAATTTGGACACTTTATGTCCAACTAAGACCTCGAAACCAGCATCTGTTTACGGAAAGAAATGAGTCCACGTAAGGACGACAATGCCTGAGGAGGCCCGATCAGAACACCGGCGACTTGGAGAATCGGGCAGTTCCTTCGACTTTAAATCAGATCAAAATCCCCCCACCCCGTTCAGAACCCCTCGGATCCAATGGTGAACGTCACGAAGGCGATCTTGGCGGCAGCCAGAGCATTCATCACCTGGATAATCCGTTCATACCTGGCCTGTTCCTCGGTTTGAAGCGTCACGACTACCCGCTCGTTACGGAAATCTGCATCTTTCTTGAGCCGGATAAGGCTGGCTGTCAGCGCCGGAAGCGTGGTATCGGACGCCGAGTCATACTCTTCATCGTTCATCAAGACAGCCCCGTCATCCGCGATCTCGATCCGTAACTCTTCCGACGTATCCACCACCATCCCACTGGGGGGCCCCGGCAACACCGTCTTAAGCTCATGCTCCACCTTCACACTGTTGGCCATGACCATGAAGAAGAGCATGATCACGAATACCACGTCGATCATCGGGGCAATCTGAAAGCCCGTGCCAACGGCTTCCGACTCGATTCGCCTGCGCCCATGTGAACTGCTCATGGTGAACAAAAGGGGTTCAGTTTTCAACAGTTGAAGGTAGTCCAAGAAATTGGACAGACTCCACACTCACAGGCATTGCACCAAATTTTCTCCACACCTGCAAGGAAGAATGTCCGGGCGGAAATATGACTTCGTCTCAAATCCGCATTGAAAAAAAGACCCACCCTGCGCAAAGCAAGGTGGGTCTGAAGAATAAGCCGAGCGAACCGGAACAAAGCGGAGGCAAGCCCCCCTTCTCGCAAACTTCTCTTAGAGTTCTTCCGAACCGACGGTGAAGGTCACGTTCGCAATCCTTGCAGCGGCGAGTGAGTTCATCACCTGGATGATTCGCTCATACTTGGTTTGTTCCTCCGTCTGAAGGGTGACGAGCACCTTGTTGTTTCGAAGATCCGCGTCTTTTTTCAGCTTGATAAGGCTGTCCGTGAGGGAGGGGAGCTTCGTATCGGTGGGCGAATCGAATTCCTCATCATTCATGGACACTGCGCCATCTTCCGAGATGGCGATCAGAATCTCATCCGGTGGCGTTTCAGCCTCAACCGTGGCTGCCGTCACTGCACCCGGCAGGGCGGTTTTCAGCTCATGTTCCACCTTCACGCTATTCGCCATGACCATGAAGAAAAGCATGATCACGAAGACCACGTCGATCATCGGAGCAATCTGGAAGCCAGTTCCGACCTGCTCCATTTCAATCTGTTTCCGGCCTTTGCTGTTACCGCTCATATGTGATGAGTGAGATGACTCGTTGGGTTACTGGTTCAAAGCCGAGAAGGCCAGATCATCCATGCCCGCTTCACCCAGCACACTCATGGTGCGCTGAATTTCCACCGCTGGAAGACGCCTGTCGCCACGGATGATGATGCGGTAGTCGGGAGCGTTGGCCTTCTTTACCTTCAGCACCTCGACGAGAGAGCTGACGTCATCGTATGGCTTACCCTCGAAGTTGATCTCCCCCTTTTGGGTCTTGGGATTCCACTTCACGTTGAGAGCCCCTTCAGCCATCTTGCTCTTTTCCTTCTTTTTAGCTTCAGGAGCCGCCGGCAACTGGATGTCTTTGTCCAGTTGCAGCACTTCTGCCGTGGTGATGCTCATAAAGAAAATGAGCAAGACAAGAAGACAGTCGATCATCGGAGCAATCTGAAACTCCGGTTCGCCGCTTTCCATACTGCCGCCGCCGCCGCCCATAGTGTGAAAAAGGTAAGGGTTAACTAACTGAAAAACTCAAATGGGCAGGGGCCGAAGCCCCTGCAGGAAATGCCTGAACCAAAAGTCAATTACGCGGGAAGTGCTGCTGCAGCTGCGTCTTCGTCGGACACCCAGTTTGGCCGGGCGGCGAAGAATTCTTCTTCACCCACATGGCAATCCTTGAGGTCTTCGTAAGGCATCTTGCGGAAGAGGCTCACCACGATGTCCTGGCAATAGTGGATCGAACCCTGAAGGCGGTTGCGAAGCACGTAGAACATCATGAAGGCCGGGATAGCGATGGCCAGACCGGAGGCCGTCGCGATCAACACTTCACCGATGGCTGCGGAGAGACCGGAGGGATCACCCACGCCGGATGCACCAAGGTGCTCGAACGCAGTCACCATCCCCGTCACCGTACCGAGCAGACCCACCATCGGGGTGCACACACCGATAACGGAGAGATAGTTGATTCGGGTGGTGGTGGCGGCATTGAACTTGTTGAGTTCACCCATCATGGCGTCTTCTGTGGCATGCTGACCGTCGCCGATGAAGCTGAGGGAAACACGCACCGTATCGCTGAAGGCGGAAGGGTTGTTTTTGCAGTGCTGATATGCACCAACGTAGTCCCCCATGCGGAAGAGGTCTTTGGCCCCGTTCACATGCGCGTCAGGAGCAAGCTTCTTCTTGCCGGTACGGATCCAAAGGTCCGTGGAGAGCCAGATGGTCAACACGGAGAAGCCGAGAATGGGATACATCACCCAGCCGCCTTCTTTGAACTTGTGCAACATGGACTTGTGCGTGACGACAGGCCCGGCGGGCGCCCCTTCTGCTGGAGCCGCAGGTGCTTCCTCTGCATGAAGTGCCGAGATACCAAACTGCAATCCACCGAACGCGAGGGTGGCGCAGACCAACAGGCGGCCAAGCCTAAGTTTCAAGCGGGAGCGTGTGATGTGCATGGGCAGGTTATACATGGTTTGACGTTGCATTACTTGGATTCAGTTTTCGTTGGGGAATCTTTACCGCCAACCGTCGGGGGGCGGTCAGGCTTGTTGTCACGACCGTTGTAGATGGCCATTTCTTTTTTGGCCGTCTCAGCGGTTTCGGAACCGGGGTAAGCTTCTGCGATGCGCTGGTAGAAACCCACGGCATCCTTGAAACGCTCCATCTTGGTGAGCGTGCGCGCTGCGGCTAGCTCCGCCTGAGGCACGAAGGCAGCCTGACTGCCGTAGAATACTGGTACGTGCAGGTAGGCCATCAGCGCATCTTCCCACCGCTCCTTCCGGGTATGGATCTCTGCCACCGTCATCCAGAGCCGGGCAGAAATTTCTGCATCCAATGTGTCCTTCAGCAGGTCTTCCGCCTGACTGAGAATGGCATCCTGGTCGCCGGATGTACGGCGGGACATGTTGAGCTTAAGAATCCGAACCTTCAGCTTCTTCTGCTCATCCCACTTCATGGCTTCCACTTCGGGGAGCACACGAATCAGCGCATCAAAGTCCCCAGCCTGGTCGAGAGCTTCGACGTGTGCGAGCGAGATGTCGTTGTAGGGGCTGCCCGGGATGGCTTTAAAGGGCTTGAAAAACTCCTTGGCCTTCGCCAGCACCTCGATGGCCTCTTTGGCCTTGCCTTCGCCGAGCATGGCCTGGGCTTCGAGCACTTCGCGAACTTCCGGCCACTCCAGACGGGCGATGTCCGTGATGTTGATGCTGGCCTTGGCCTCGGCACCATTGCTCATCTTGATCGTGCGGCTGACCTTGCCACCTTCGACGCTAAAACTGCCGAAGGGAATGCGGTCATTGCTCTTGAGCACGAGAGCCTGAGCGTGAAGCGCCGGAGCCCCGAGAGCAAGACAAGCCAGCGGAAACAAAAGTGATTTGATTGAAAGCATGGATCGAGAGGAAAATTAGTTGCTGGTCTTGCTCAGGAGGGCCTTGCCTTCGTTGAACTCGGGGAACTCCGTAATATCCTTCTGGGCCAGCATCTGCTGGAGAACTGTCCGGGCGCTCTCTTTGTCGGCGAGTTCGATGAAGCACTTGGCCGCACGAAGGTAGGCCTGGGCCAGCACACCCTTGTCGCGGCGATAGGCCAGAATGATGCGTTGATAGTAGCTCACCGCCTTCTTCAGGTCTTTCTTCGCTTCGTAGATTTCACCCAGCCCCAGAAGGGCCGCAGGATGAGCCCCGCGCCATTCCTTGGTGGCCTGAATCATAGTGAAGACCTTCTCAGCGTCGTCATACTTCTTCAAAGCGAGCAGCGCCCGGGCCTTGCCAAGGGTGGCCTCAAGGATGCTGGAACTGGAGGCATACTTCTCGATGGCCTCGTTGTAGAGATCGAGGGCCTTCTGGTATTCCTTGTTGCTAAATTCGATGTCACCCAGACCCACGGGAGCCTTGTCGCCGAATTCACTGTTGGGATACTTGGCGCGAAGCTGTTGGAAGCAGG
Source organism: Verrucomicrobium sp. BvORR106 (assembly GCF_000739655.1). GTDB lineage: Bacteria > Verrucomicrobiota > Verrucomicrobiia > Verrucomicrobiales > Verrucomicrobiaceae > Verrucomicrobium. The sequence continues at coordinate 50,912 of NZ_BATR01000167.1, forward strand.
CAGCAGCTTTTTCCGTGTCACCCTTCTTGGCCAGCATTTCACCCAGGCCGGCGAGCAGCAACGGGCTCAGTTCCTCAATCTTTGCCGCATCAGGAATGATGCTCATGAGGTTTTCATACTTGGCCACATCACGGAATCCACGGGCGATCAAGGAACGACCATAGAGGATGCGGGCGGCAGCAGTACCGTTCAGCAGGCCCTCGTCTCCTTGCGGAGTCATGAGCTTCTTGAAGTCGGCTTCCACTTCTTCAAACGTCGGCCCCGGAGCGGGTGCCGGTGCGGCAGCAGGAGCGGAGTCGGTCGCCTTGGTCGCGTCTGCGGCCATGGCGGGAGCTGCCTCCCCTTCTTTTTTGGTCGCGTCCGCAGGCGTCACGGCCGCAGGCTTGGTGGCAGGTGCTGCTGCGCGAGGGCGCTTCTTCGGCACCATCATCGTCACAAGCTGCTGGATGAGCACTTCCACCTGCTCGTTGGCGGGATTGCCAAGATGAGGAGCCATCGCCCCAGCGACGAGCTTGCGACCTTCATCCAGTTTTTCCTTGGCCTTGTCGGGCTTGCCTTCGCTTTCCAACGACTTGGCTTCACGCTCGACCCCACGGGTGATCCAGTAGATGGCCTTCAGGGCAGAGGGCTTGTCCTTGTTGGCCTGGTAGTAGCTGGACCACATCTGGGTCAGCTCTTTCCACATGTTCTTGTCCACCATCAGGTTGGTGGCAGCGTCGATCGCGTAGTTGAGCACGTCTTCCGTTTTAGCCTTGTCCACCGCGCTGCGGTAGGCCTCCAAACATTTGGCGGTGTAGTCGATCTTGCCATTCTCGTCCACCATCTGGCTGTAGATATCGCCGAGGAGCGACCAAACCTGACCCACGTTCGGATCGTTGGGAGCCTCCACGACCAGCTTCTCAAGCTGCTCCATGGCGTCCTTTTTGTCGCCGGACTGGAAGTCGATGAACGCCAGACGGTACTTGGCATCCACAAGGTACTGCCCCTTGGGATTGCCTGCGACGTACTCACGCAGGGCCTTGCGGGTTTTCTGCGAGTCGTTCTGGAAGAAGTAACTCAGCGCGATGCGGTACTCGGCCTCGTCTTTGTAGGCGGAGGTCTTGTTCAGGCTGATCAGTTCCTGGAAGGCAAGACGACAGTCGTCAAAACGTTGCGACTCGAAAAGCACCACACCCAGAAGGTAGTTAAGGCGCTCCTTGTCTGCATCCTTGGCCAGTTTGGCACGCTCGAACGCCTTGATGGCCGCTTCAATGTTGCCGCTTTCGAAGGCCAGAGAGCCGAACATGTCCGTCACTTGCCCGATGTTCGCCCCCTCGGGGAACTCGTTCATGTACTTCTCACAGAGAAGATAGGCGCGGCCGGCGCGTTGCAAACCCGCGTTGCAGACGATCATGCCAAAGAGGCAGCGATCACGATCCTTGTTGTCTTTGAAATCGTTGTAGATGGTCTGGAAAGCCAAAAGGGCCTCATACATGCGCCCCATTTCATAGAAGCACTGGCCAAGCCGATAGATAATGGAGGCGTCGTAATCCTTGATCCCCTCAATGTCAGCGAGGACCTTTTTGTTGGTGTCCAGCAGGGCCACAGCCTCTTCTTTGCTGAGCAGCTTGCCCATGAACTGCACCCGGCCACCTGCAGCAATCTGCGTCTGCCACTGCTCGATCTTTGCGATACGCGACTTCTGGATGGCGAGCAATTCGCCCTGGCGACGCATGCTCTGATACGCACGGAGAGCCTCGCCGTAGCGCTTCTGCTCCAGCATGGCATCACCCACTTGTTGCGAGAGCACGTTGAGCTGGACCACGCTCTCATCAGCGGAAGTTCCCGCGCGCAGTTTTTCCATCATCTGACCAGCCTTGTCCGTGTCGCCCTTGCCCACGTATATCTCCGAGGCCATGAGGATGGCCTGCTGCTGCTCCGCAGAGGGCGTACCCGCCAGATCTTTGAGCACCACTTCAAGAATGCTCAGCGCCTCATCGGGCTGACCGGCCTTCTTGTGGTGATAAGCGATCATCAACCCCGCACGATCCCGGAGTTCCGGGACAGCCGCAGCTTCTTTGAGGGCCGCAATCCCCTTTTCCGCATTCCCGCTGTTCAGATAGGCCTCGCCGACGGCGATCTTCGCATCATTGAGACTGTTGCTCTGCGGGAACTTCTTGATGAATTCCTCGAAGAACTTAATGGCTTCCGCCCACTGCTTAAGATTGAAGTGGGCTGCACCTTCAAGGTACATGACAGCTTCATAGTCTTTGTTGCTGGTGGCGGTGTGAATGGCACCAATTTTTTGCAACGCAACATCGAAGCGACCCTGGCCAAATGCTGCCTGGGCCTCGCTGAAAAGGGTCTCCATTTCCTGTTCCTTATTCATCGGCGCGGTGGCCGGTGCTGCTGGAGGGGCAGGAGGAGGGGCTTGACCGCAGACGAGAGAGGCGGAACCAACGGAGAGGAAGGCGAGCAGGAAAAACGGTCTCATAAGCGCACGGCCACTAGGGCGAACATCACAAATGGTAGTTTGCAAGATAGGGCGGGACATGGGCAAGGCTATTTTTCCTGAAAGAAAGCGATTTTTTCGCGCGCCCCTTCAGGGGACTTGAGCATTTCAAAACGAATGGCCCAGCAATTCATTAGAGACGAATTAGACTCCGATTAAGGAAAGTCACTCATTCTGCCTCCGCTTGCAAAGCGAGCCTGTCTCGCCCATGCTGCGGATTCCAAAAAATCAGTCATGAGCGGCAGACGTGTCATCCTTAAGTTCGGCAGCGGCATCCTCACACGCACAGATCGTGCAGAGATGGATGAGGAACAGTTGTGCAAGCTGGTACAGGCAATTGCTGAACTCAAGCGCCGCGGCCATGCCGTGGTTGTCGTGAGCAGCGGTGCTGTGGCGTCCGGCCTCAAGGCCATGGGCTTCCGGGAACGTCCCCAGGAGATCACGACCCTGCAGGCCTGTGCCGCAGTGGGCCAGACCTACCTGATGCACACCTACCAGAGCTATCTTCGTGGCCATGGCCTCTACGTGGCGCAACTTTTGCTCACCCACGCCGACCTTGAGAGCAAAGAACGCGCAGAGAAAGTGAAGAACACTCTGCTGCGCCTGCTCGAGAACCCCAATGTGGTCCCCATCATCAACGAAAATGACTCGGTGGCGGTGGAAGAACTTCGTTTCGGCGACAACGACAAGCTTTCCTCCCGAGTGGCTCAGCTTTGGGGCGCAGACCTGTTGATTCTTCTGACCAGCGTGCCTGGCCTGATGGATCTCAAGAGCGACGGCGCAGTCAACATCGTGCCGGTGGTGGAAGACGTGAACTCGGTCCTCCATCTGGCGCAAGAGGACAAGGGTGCCTTCTCCGTGGGTGGCATGGCTTCCAAACTGCGCGCCGTGGCCGACGCGGTGGCTGGCAATGTGGAGTGCATCATCGCCTCTGGACGCCATCCGGAGCAGATCGCCGATCTCGTGGAAGGCAACGGCACGGGAACTCGATTCCCCCTGCCCGCCTCCAAAGCCTGATCCCCTGCGTATCCCTCGCCGGGGAGAACTGTCTCTTTTCGTCTCTCCCCCGTCTCCAGTCCCGTCAAACACTGCTCAATGTCCCAACCGTCCGACATCGCCAACGCCATCCTCGCCATGGGGGCCAAAGCCCGGGCAGCCTCCCATGAGCTGGTCAAACTGACCACGGCCCAGAAAAACGATATCCTCCGCGCCATGGCAGCGGGAGTAAGGGAGCAGCGCGACAGCATCCTAGCAGCCAACGCTCAAGACATCGCAGCTGCAGAGCAGAAGGGCCTCAGCAAACCCATGGTGGATCGACTGCGGCTCGACCCAAAATCGCTGGAAGGCATCGCTGCAGCCATCGAGCAAGTGGCCGATCTGCCCGACCCCGTGGGAGAAGTGCTCGGAAAATGGACGCGCCCGAACGGTCTGGAGATGCAAAAGGTCCGGGTGCCGATCGGCGTGATCGGCATCATTTACGAGTCCCGCCCGAACGTCACCAGTGACGCCGCCGTGCTTTGCTTCAAGACGGGCAACGCCACCATCTTGCGGGGTGGCTCGGAGGCCATCCACTCCAACACCGCTCTAGCAGCAGCTTTGCAGGCGGGGGGTGAAAAGGCCGGACTTCCCCAGGACAGCATCCAGCTCATCCCCTTTACCGACCGGGAAAGCGTGGACCATCTGGCCAAGATGGACCGCTATCTGGACCTGATCATCCCCCGCGGTGGGAAAGGACTGATCGAGCGGGTGGTCCAAGCCGCCCGTATGCCCGTGATCAAACACTATGACGGAGTCTGTCACGTCTATGTGCACCACACGGCAAGCCACGAGATGGCCGCCAATCTGATTCTGAACGGCAAGTGCCAGAAACCCAGCGCCTGCAATGCGGTGGAAACGGTGTTGGTGGACCGCGAAGGTGCCGAAGGATTCTACGCCACCCTTCGGGAAATCTTGGGACCGCGTGGTGTCGAAGTCCGGGGCGATGCCGAGGTTCTCGCTGTCTGGCCGGGCGCCAAACCGGCCACCGAAGAAGACTGGAGCACGGAATACTTGGACCAGATTCTCTCCATCAAAACCGTTTCAGGGGCCGACGAAGCCATCCAGCACATCAACACCTACGGCTCCCACCACACGGACGTCATCGTTTCCGAAGATGCCGCGTTGGCCGGCCGGTTCCAACACGAAGTGGACTCCGCCGTGGTGCTCTGGAACGCAAGCACCCGTTTTAACGACGGCGGCGAGTTCGGATTCGGTGCAGAGATCGGCATCAGCACGGACAAGCTGCACGCCCGCGGCCCGATGGGCTTGGCAGAGCTCTGTAGCTACAAGTATCTGGTCAACGGCACCGGCCAGGTGCGCCTTTGATTTCAGGCATTTGCTCCGGCCTGCCAAAAGCAAATTTCCCAGAAACATCCACGCATGCCTTTCGTCTGGAAGGCATGCGTTTTTCTTTGTCGAAACCCCTCTGTGCCGCCCTGTCGCTGGCGGGCGCGATTCTCAGTTTATCCCAGGCCTCTCTCCAAGCTCAAGATGCGGCCCCCAAGCAACCCAATGTACTGTTCATCGCAGTGGATGACCTGAATCATTGGGTCGGTTATTTGGGCCGTAACATGCAGAGCAAGACGCCCAATCTGGATCGTCTTGCGGCGATGGGAACCCGCTTCACCCGCAGCTACTGCGCCTCCCCCTCTTGCAATCCGTCGCGGGCCGCTCTCATGACGGGCCTCCGCCCCTCGACCTCTGGCATCTACGACAACGATGACGACTGGCGCCCGGTCATCCCGGAAGAGAAGACACTTCCCACCACCTTCCGCAAAGCGGGTTACGAGGTGTTGGGCTCTGGGAAGATCTACCACGGTGGATTCGACCGAAAGAGCGAGTGGAATGAATACCCTGCCGAAAAGAAGAATGACCCGAAACCCACAGGCAACGACGGCGTGGGCGGGATCAAATTCGCCCCGTTGGACTGCAAAGATGAGGATTTGAGCGACTGGCAGATCGCAGATTACGCCATCGAGCAGCTCGGAAAAAAACACGATCGCCCAGTATTCATCGCCTGCGGTCTGCACAAGCCTCACATGCCGTGGAATGTGCCTCAGAAGTACTACGACCTGCACCCGCTGGACAAGATCGAACTCCCGCCTCACATCGAGGGCGATCTCACTGATGTACCCCCGGCCGGCGTGCGCATGGCTGGCCCAAATGGGGACCACGCCAAGATGCTGGCCAGCGGACGCTGGAAGGAGGCGGTCCAGGGCTATCTGGCGGCCATCAGCTACACAGACATGAACATCGGCCGTCTGCTGGACGCCTATGAAAAATCCCCCATGCGGGACAACACCATCATCGTCTTCTGGGGAGACCATGGCTGGCATCTGGGTGAGAAAGAGCACTGGCGGAAGTTCGCCCTCTGGGAGGAGAGCACTCGTGCGCCCCTCCTGTGGGTAGTGCCCGGCCTGACCAAACCGGGCAGCGTCTGCGAACGCACGGTGGACTTCATGAGCCTGTACCCCACCCTGTGTGACCTGAGCGGCATCCCCGTGCCTGCCCATGTAGAAGGGAAAAGCATCAAGTCTCTGCTGCAAAATCCCACGGCAGAATGGGCCACCCCGGCCCTGACCACCTACAAGTTCGGCAACCACACCGTGCGCAGCGAGGGCTGGCGCTACACGCGGTACGAGAACGGCGACGAAGAGCTCTACGACGAAACCAAGGATCCGCTGGAACATACGAACCTGGCTGGGGATGCCCGCTATGCGGAGCAAAAGGCGCAGCTGGCCCAGTGGTTGCCCAAGACCAATCAGGCGGATGCCAATGGCCGCACGGGCAATGGAGGCGGCGGGAAAGGCAAGAAGAAGGCCGCCTCAACTGAAGCAGACTGATCTTCAGCCTGCGTATTTCATCTGGTGGTTGGCATGCGCGCCAACCACCAGCGTGCTCGCTATGAGCGGCAGAGAAGGCCGAGCTGTTAGATGTCGTCTACCATCTGGTCGGACGATGACAGGTTGATCTCGAAAATAACTTCGATCTCGACCGCAATATTTCCCGGAAGCGGGCCCATGCCGACGGCACTGCGAGCCCCGATTCCGTTGTCCTTGCCCCAGATCTCCGCAAACAGCTCACTGCAGCCGTTGATGACCTTGGGATGATCATAGAAGTCTGGAGCAGAGTTCACCATGCCCAAGACTTTGATCACCCGCTTCACAGCGTCGAGAGAGCCCAGCTGCTTGCGGAGCGTCGCGAGGATGGCCAGCCCGACCTGACGAGCGGCCGCGTGCCCTTCTTCGAGCGTCAAGTCAGCCCCCACTCTGCCAACGATCAGCGAGCCATCCGTCTGAATCGGACCGTGGCCGGACACATAAGCTTTATTGCCAGCGATCACGAGTGGCTTGTACACGGCCACCGGAGTGGGCGCAGGGGGGAGAGCGACGTTCAATTGCAAAAGATTGGCTTCAGCTGACATGTCCGCAGAAAAGCAAAAATGCCGGGCTGAGTAAAGCATGGCGCAGGGCAGAAACACGATTTCACCCAGCGACAGTCCTCGAACCGGAGGCGCCCCTTCATCGGGCGCAGCGGATTCTTCATTTGCACCCCGCCTCATGCCGCCGTTCTTGAGGGATGCTCTCACGCCCCCTCCCCTGGTTCTGCGGTGTCGCCGCATGGTTTGCCGTGCTGTTCTTCCTTTCTTCCCGGCCCATGCCCCACATGCCCGGTCCAGAGATCCCCCACATGGACAAGATCATGCATGCCACCTACTTCATGCTTGGATCGACGATGCTCTACATGGGTGTCCGGCTTCGCAACCCCGAGCGTCCCTGGTGGCAGGCAGCCCTCGTCGCCATCGGATTCTGTGCCCTGGTGGGCTTGTCGGATGAGTTTCATCAGGGCTTTGTGCCCGGCCGTTCCGGCAATGACCCGTACGATTGGCTGGCGGATGTCTTGGGTGGTTTCCTCGCGTCCGGCCTGGGGGCCCTGATATACGGTTGGGTGGGTGGAAAGAGGCTTGTCGCCGCTCCGATTAGCCGCTAGAAATCCCGCCCATGCCCCCCGCAACAGCCCCTGAATCCGCATCCCTTCGTGCCGCCCAGCTCCGCGAGGAGATCCAGCATCACAACCGGCTGTACTATCAGAACGCCGCCCCGGAGATCACTGACCAGGCGTTCGACGCCCTGCTGCGGGAGTTGCAGGACCTGGAAAAGACCCATCCCGATCTGGTAACGCCGGACTCCCCCACCCAGAGAGTGGGAGGGGCCCCGCTCGAAGGGTTCACACAAGTTGCCCACCCGGTGCCGATGATGAGCCTGGACAACACCTACTCCGAAGGGGAGATGCGGGACTTCTTCCAGCGGCTGGTGAAAGGCCTGGGACGCGAGAAAGTGCGTTGCACCATTGAACCCAAGGTGGACGGCGTGGCCGTGGCCGTGCGCTATGAGGCAGGGGTGCTGAAGTACGCGGCCACACGTGGCGACGGCCGTATGGGGGATGACATCACCCAGAACCTCCGCACCATCCGTGCCCTGCCCCTCCGACTCCCGGCCAAGGTGCCGCAGACCTTTGAAGTACGAGGCGAGGTGTACATGACCCGCGCGGGATTCGACAAGATGAATCAGGAACGGGAGGAAGCAGGCGAGCCCCGCTTTGCCAACCCGAGAAACGCCACTGCCGGCTCCCTGAAACAACTGGACCCAAGGCTGGTGGCCAAACGCCCGCTGCAGGTGATCTTCTACGGCGTGGGCGATGTGGGTGAAGCCCGTCTCACCAGCCAGGACGACATCCAGAAGCTGCTGCATGATGCCGGCCTGCCCATGGCAGCCCACATCTGGCATGCAGAATCGGCCGACGAAGTGCTCGCCGCCATTCATGAACTGGATGAGAAACGGAAGTCGCTGCCCTATGATACCGACGGGGCCGTCGTGAAAGTAGACGCCTTTGCCGAGCAGCGAGATCTGGGAGCGACCAGCAAGGCCCCCCGCTGGGCTATCGCCTACAAGTATCAACCCGAACAGGCGGAGACCCGTTTGCTCTCGGTGGACATCCAGGTCGGCCGCACCGGTGCCCTCACCCCGGTGGCGCGGCTGGAGCCGGTGTTCCTCAGCGGCAGCACGGTCTCCAACGCGACGCTTCACAACTTCGAAGAGATTGTCCGGAAGGACATCCGAGTGGGTGACTATGTCATCATTGAAAAGGCGGGCGAAATCATCCCTGCCGTGGTCTCGGTCACCAAGGAGAAGCGCACCGGCGACGAGAAAGCTGTCCCTGTGCCCGTCCAGTGCCCGGTCTGCCAGAGCCCGGTCGTGAAGGACGAGACCCAAGTGGCGATCCGCTGCACCAATCCCAACTGCCCGGAGCAGGTGAAGCGTCGGTTGGAGCATTTCACCCACCGTGGGGCTATGGACATCCGCGGATTGGGCGAGCAGATGGTGGCGCAACTCGTGGACGCCCAACTGGCCGCCAATCCCGCCGACCTCTACGCCCTCAACACCCAGGCGCTCTCAAAACTGGAACGCCAAGGAACCAAGAGCATCGAGAACCTGCTCAAGGGGCTGGAGGAAAGCAAGAAGCAGGCTCCTTGGCGACTGATCTTCGGACTTGGCATTCTGCACGTCGGAGCCTCATCCGCCCGATCCCTGATGGATCACTTTGCCGCCGTCGATGCCCTCGCGAAGGCGAGCGTCGAAGACTTGCTCAAGGTCCAGGACATTGGAGGAATTGTCGCCCAGAGCATCCACGGATGGTTCCAAGTCCCTGCCAATCTGGAGTTGCTTGACCGTCTGAGGAACGCTGGTCTGCAGTTTGAAAACCCCAAGACGGAACAGGCAAGTGACACTTTCGTAGGCACCTCCTGGGTGATCACTGGGACTCTGAGCGAATCGCGTGAAGTGATCGCCGAACTGATCCGCACCCATGGTGGGAAAATGGTCTCCAGCGTGAGCAGCAAGACCACCTACCTTCTGGCTGGTGAGGAAGCTGGCAGCAAGCTGGACAAGGCCGCCAAGCTCGGGGTCAAGGTGCTGTCCGAAGCGGATTTTCGCGCCATGCTGCCCGGATAGTTTTTGTCCCAAGGTGGGCTATACCACCTATGGACAAAAATGTTACGGTGTTTCTCTTTTCTCATGCACGAATCCTGCTCCTGTTGAGGGAGCATGAGATTGTTTTCAATTGGCAATATTACAAAGGGTGATCTAGACGGCTTTTTTGGTCTTTTTATCGATAATTTGCTTCAGCTCCTGCTGATTTTCACCCTTTGCCCGCTGTTTTGCGGGATGTCGCATGCGGAGGTCACCACAAAGGTGCTTCCGGGTGCAGCGATCTCGATTCTGGTCGGGAACATCTTCTTCGCGGTGCAGGCATGGCTGCTGGCGAAGAAAGAGAACCGGAGTGATGTGACTGCGATGCCCTACGGCATCAACACGGTGAGCCTGATCGCCTACATTGTCTTCATCATGGCACCCGTGTACCGGCAGACGCAGGACGCGAGCCTGGCATGGAAGGCGGGTCTGCTGGCCTGTCTCGTGAGCGGTCTGATGGAGCTGGTGGCAGCGCTCTTTGGAGGTTGGCTACGCCAGCACACCCCACGGGCGGCACTGCTGTCCACTCTGGCAGGGATCGCGATTACCTTCATTGCCATGGGGTTCGTCTTCCAGGCCTTCGCCAACCCGGCAATTGGTTTGCTCCCCTTGCTCATCATCATTCTGGGGTATGCTGGCAAGGTGAAGCTGCCACTAGGGCTGCCGGCGGGGTTTGTGGCAGTGGTGATCGGCACGGTGCTGGCCTGGATCTTGCGCGGCTTTGGCGTACTGCCCATGCCCCTCCCCGCCGAGGGCGGTGCCCTCGGCTTTCACCCTCCGCTTTGGTATGGGGGAGAGCTGTATGAGTTCCTGATAACGCCTGTCGGTTGGGGTTACCTGTCGGTGATCATCCCCATGGGGCTTTTCAACATCATCGGCTCGCTCCAGTGCCTGGAGAGTGCTGAGGCGGCGGGTGACCGGTACTCCACCACCACATCGCTATGCGCCAACGGCGTGGGAAGCATCATAGCGGCATGTCTGGGAAGTCCATTCGCGACCACGCTCTACATCGGCCACCCGGGGTGGAAGGCCATGGGGGCACGTTGGAGCTACTCTTGGCTGAACGGCGTGGTGATCTGCGCCATCGCGTTGTTTGGTGCCGTGGGCGATGTGCTTCGATTTGTCCCACTGGAAGTGAGCTTGGGCATCCTGCTCTGGATCGGTCTGGTCATCACCGCTCAGGCGTTCCAGGCCAGCCCTAGCCACCATGCCGTGGCAGTTGCGGCCGGCCTGGCCCCTTCCATGGCAGCATGGCTGCTGGTCCAGATCCAAGAGACCCTGCGGGTGGCGGGCAAAACACTCTACGACACGGTGGATCTCTTCGGCTCGGCCCTGCACGTGAGAGGTGTCATCGCCCTGAGCCAGGGTTTCATTGTCACCTCGATCGTGTACTCCGCTGTGATCGCCTTTGTCATCGACCGGAAATACCGCGAGGCAGCCGCGTGGATGTTGGCGGCGGCCATTCTCTCGGCCATCGGCCTGATGCACGCGTACAAGCTGACCCCTAACGGCGTGGAGAATCAGTTCGGCTGGTTTGCCGCCCCAGAATTCGCGATCGTCTATGCGGTGGCGGCAGGCCTGCTGTGGCTGCTGGCAAGACGCCCGCAGACCACGACCGGCTTCGTGGCGGTGACGGGCCCGGACAACAAGATCCGGATCACCGCACGCTCCAACTGATTTCGCGCTGCGCCAATCAAGGCACCGTCACAGCCTTGGCCCCAAGAGCCCAGAGAGAGGTGTCTGTGCGCACGTACACCCGGCCATGCCCGATGGCCGGCGTGGCGTTGATGGGCCCATCCAGTTTGTTGGTCCCCAGGATCTCAAACTGAGGTCCCGCCTTGACCACCACGACGTCTCCCGTTTGGGAACTGCAATAGATCTTGCCGTCTGCTGCGACAGGGCTGGAGAAGTACTTGGTGCTGCGACCCTGGGTACCGATGACACGCTCGTTGTACACTTCCTCACCCGTCTCCAGCTTGACGCACTTCAAGATGCCGCCGTCGCCGAGGAGGTACATCAGATCGCCAATGACCAAGGGGGTCGGCACGTAGGGAATGCCCATGACGAGGCGGTACAGTTCTGTCGGCTTGTCCGCGCCGAGCTTGAGCACGGCCGATTCCTTGCCGCCGCCGCCAGACCCCATGGTGCCAAAGATGATGTCCTTGGCATACGCAAATGAACCGACACTGCGCTGGGTGAAGCCGGGATTGTGCTGCCAGGTCATCTTGCCCGTGGCGGCGTCCACGCCGAAGAATCCGCTGGTAGTATCGGCCATGATGAACTCGCTCCCTTTGGCAGTCTTCCGCACCAAGGGGGTGCTGTAGGGATTTTTGCTGTTGGGCAGCGGCAGCTTCCACTTGGTGTTGCCCGTGGCCACGTCCAACCCCAGCAGGCAGCTAGTACCCCCGCCATCTCCCTCGGGGAGCTCTGATTCACAACGGACGAGCATGACCCCTTCCGCCACCACCGCGGACGCCCCGGAGCCATGCTCATGAACATACGGTGCGAGGTTCTCCTTCCGCCAGACAAGCTTCCCTTGGTGATCCAAGGCAAGCGCCTCCACCGCGTCACCATTCGTCCAGTTCACGTAGATGCGCTCGGCATCGACAAACGGCGTTGAGGAAGCGAAGGCATTGAACTTGTGCTGCTTGTGAGGGTGGTACGGCACCTCGAACTTCCAAGCCACTGAGCCATCCGAGGCATTGAGGCACTCGACAGCGCGCTTCCCCTCCCCGGTCTCAGCGGTGAGGATGACCTTATCCTTCCACAACACGGGAGACGACCAGCCCGGCCCGACCGCAACCTTCCAGGCTGTGTTGGCTCCCTCAAAGGTGGCAGGCAGATTGGTCGCATCGGCAACGCCGCTGCCGTTGGGCCCACGAAAACGGGACCACTCCTCGGCCCGGACTCCCATAGGTGCGAAGGTCACGGCAGAAAGGGTAAGCAAGGGGAGCAGCAACGAACGGTTCATGGCGACGGAGGGAAGGGATTCAGGCAGACCAGAGAAAAAACGATACTGGAGATTCGATCACATCAAACGTCGGCACCGGGTGCAACCTTTAACCATTTCCATTCTGAAGACATTTGCGCTGGCTGGAGAATCTCCGTTACCTGAAGGAGCTCTCCCATTCACACGTAATCAATGGCCACCATGATCCTGAAGACTGCATTTTTCACCACCTTGCTCGCGTCCCTGGCGTCGGTCTCCTGCGCCAAGGACAAGGAACAGGAAAAGGCGGAAGCCGCCGCCAAGGCCAGAGCGCAGAAGGAAAAAGCCATCCAGACCGCCCGCGCAACCTCTGCCTACGGGGACTGGGTCGAGGCCGACTTCCCATTTTTTTCCACGGTGCTGGACGCCCGAGATCTGGGCGAAGGCTGGCCGAAAGACAATCTCACGCCTCGTGGCATCGTGCTGAACTTGGGCTCCAACACTTGGGCCTGCTTTGACACGGACCTTCTCCGTGTGTCTCTGATCTGGCAGGGGGAGGAGGGACAGCCGCCCATGACTCAAAATGCGCTGTCCACCGGCTCCTACCATCTGGCAGGACAGAAGACCAAGGATGGTCAGGAGGATCTGGTGAAACCCATTGGCAAGCCTTGGGTGGCCAATGGCATCTACCCGGGCTGGCAGGTGGGGGACAAAGCTGAACTGAAGGATCCCAGATCTCCCTCAAACTCCCCGGAGGAGGTGGGACGTGGGCCGCTGGATGAGAAGTTGGGCCGGTTCCTCGGGATTGAGCTCAGCAATCCGGGTCCCGTGTTGAAGTATGTGGTGGGCGGGGTGGAACTGAAGGAGTGGATCAACATCACACAGAGTGGTAGCCAGACGAAGGTGGAGCGGCACTTCCTCGTCCCGGCACACGCCCAGTCTCTGACGCTGGTCGCGGGTCAGCAGGGAGAGGCATCGTTTTCGGCGTCTATTCAGGGAAACGGGAGCGTCAAGCACTCGAACCAAGCTGGCGTCAACTATGTGACCCTGGCGGCGAGCCCGACCCCTGTGACGTTGCAGGTGCACTATGCATTGAGCTCAAAGGTGGCTCCCAATGAAGCGAAAGCCATATCGCAGGAGACGCCTGAAAAAACTTTCAGCATCCCCAAGGCGACCACTTGGACCGAGACCATCACCACCGCTGGCAAAGTCGATCCCAACACGAAGGATGCCTACGCCATCGAGGACATCCCCCTTCCCAACCCGAACCCGTGGAAGCGCAATGTCCGCGTGGCAGATCTGGCGTTCCTTGACGACCAGGGTAATGCAGCGGCCGTGACGATGGATGGCGACGTGTGGCTGATCTCTGGTCTCAAGGATGACCTCAAAGCGGTGACCTGGAAGCGCTACGCCTCAGGACTGCACGAACCCATGAGCCTGGTGGCGCGGCAGGGTGAGCTCTTTGTCTTTGATCGCAACGGTATCTGGAAACTACGCGACACGAACGGCGACCGGATGGTGGACCAGTACGAGATGTTCTGCGACCTCTTCGGCCAGACGGCGGAGACCCGTGAGTTCCCCAACAGCATGAAGCTGGCGCCGGACGGTTCCTTTGTGATCAGCAAAGGCGGCCAGGAGGGGACGACCTATGGCAAGCACAATGGCACGGTGATCCGCATCTCCCCGGACGGGAAGTCCTTCGAAGTGCTGGGCCACGGACTGCGCCAGCCTTTCATTGGGGTGCATCCCAAAACGGGCCTCGTGACAGCCAGCGACCAGCAGGGCAACTACGTGCCCTCCACTCCGCTGCAAATCATCAAGGGGGACCAGTTCTATGGTCATCTTCCCACCATCGCCCCTAAGGAACAGTACCCCGGCGCCATCGCAGATCCTCTGACCTGGATCCCCCACCCCGTCAATGCGAGCGCGGTGACGCAGACCTGGCTGGTGGGTGCCAAGATGGGCCCCCTGAATGATGAGATGATCCACATTGGCTACAACCGGCCGGAACTGTTCCGCGTGCTCATGAACGACCGGGCGCCCAAGCCCCAGGCTGCCGTGGTGCCTTTCACCCAAGACCTGGATTTCGCGCCTCTCAACGGGGCGGTGAATCCGGCAGACGGTCAGTTTTATGTGACGGGATTCCAAATCTGGGGCACCACGGCCAAGCGCATCAGCGGGCTCGCTCGCGTCCACTACACCGGCGGACGCCGGGTGTTGCTCACCGGTCTGGTGCCCATGGACAAGGGCGTGCTGCTGCGTTTCAACGAACCGCTGGACTCCAAGTCGGCGACGGATCCCGCCAGCTACAGCGTGGAGCGCTGGAACTACAAGCGCACCTTTGACTACGGTTCCCCCCACCTGAAGCTGGACGGTACTCCCGGCCAGGAATGGATGATGCCCAGCAGCGCCTATCTCTCCAAGGATGGCAAGTCAGTCTTCGTCGGCATCCCCGACATGAAGCCGGTGATGCAAATGCGTACCGGATGGGGCATCAAGGGCAGCGAGGGCCTGGAAGCGCACAACAACGCCTACTTCACCCCGTACGAGCTGACCAAGTTTGAACCCGAAAAGGAAGGGTTCGAGTCGCTTACAGTGGATCTCACGCCCCGCAAGGCGTTGGTGGTGGAGGCAGCCAAGCCAACCGTGGAGGAAGGGTTCAAGCTGTACCAGATGATCGGCTGCATGGCCTGCCACTCGACGGATGGAAGCGTGGTAGGCAAGGTGGGCCCCAGCTGGAAGGGCCTCTTTGGCAGTGACCGGCTGCTCAAGGATGGCAAGAAGACCCTCGCCGATGAAGCCTATCTCCGTGAGTCCATCCTCAATCCCAGCGCGAAGGTGGTGAAGGGCTTTGAGAAATTCGACGCCGGGATGCCCATCTACGCCGGGATCCTCAACGATTCACAAATCGAGTCCCTCGTTCTCTATATCAAGACGCTGAAGTAGTACAGAAGGTGCGTGTCAGAAGACACGACGACAGGAGCAGGGGTTTTCAACCCCGTTTCAGTCATTCCATTCCACATATGTCTCAGCTTGGGGCGCGGGATTAAGAATCCCGCCTCCACGCAGGTCATCGTTCACTTCACATTTTCAGAGTCTGAATCGCTATATGGGAATGATCGTTCCCAAACCGAATACTCTCCCTTACGAAGGCCAGATTTTACGGGATTGTCTCGCACATACTGCCTGCACAGCAAGTGGTGCAAGGGATGTCGCAAAAGCCGATCCCAGTAGCGTTCCTGCCACAATTCTCCGCTTCTGCCGAGAATGTGATTGATCTGTCGCGCCGTGTGCCGTTTCCAACTATGTAAGATCGCCGCAAGTTTATGCGGATAAAGTGGGCGGAAGATCACGTGCACGTGGTTTGGCATTACCGCATAGCTGTCCAGTTCATACCTCGATCCATCAAAATGATGTAGTGCCCCAGCAACCAACTGGTTCATCTCAGAGTTTCGGAGGATGCAGCTTCCACTTCCAGCATCAAGCCAACGGTCCACTTCGTTGGAAAAGCGTCGATGGTACTCACCCTCCACCTCCTCTGCCCAAGGCTGGGGATGCAGATCAAGCCAGATCCGACGGTGTTCAGCCAGTTTACGCAGTTTCGACTGGGGAATCGCGTCAGCCAACCGCCAAGTCACAAAAACATAGACCTCTCCTTGCTGCCAATGTGGCAGCACTTGGCCATGCTTGGCAACGGGCTCCTCTGGATGATAA
The DNA here is from genome assembly GCF_000739655.1 of Verrucomicrobium sp. BvORR106. Lineage (GTDB taxonomy): Bacteria > Verrucomicrobiota > Verrucomicrobiia > Verrucomicrobiales > Verrucomicrobiaceae > Verrucomicrobium. Next base: position 67,113 of record NZ_BATR01000167.1, read on the forward strand.
TACTCAGGGGGCATGAAGATGTTTTCTCCATACCCCACCCCACGTCCTTTCGCAACGAAAAGGAGCAGGGGGTTCCAACCCCGTACGTGCAAGCAGCCCAGAGCGCGCAGGCCAAGCGGAAGTCGCCCCACCACCACACGTCCCTCCTCCGCTCCAGTGCGGGATTGAAAATCCCGCCTCCCTTTCATCTAATTCATGCTCCCACCACCGCTCCGCTATCGTCAGCCGGAGCGTTGACGGGAGCAGCTTTGCGCGGTTGTTTCCTGAAGAGCCCCAGTAAGTCATCCACCGCCAAATAGCACAAGGGCACCAAGTACAGTGTGATGACCGTGGCGAAGAGGCTGCCGTAGCCCATGGCAACAGACACGGGTAGCAGGAACTGGTTGTGGGTGCTCTGCGGGCTGTTGTCGAAGATGAGCGGCACCAGTCCAAAGAACGTGGTGATCTGTGTGAGCAGGATGGCACGGAATCGCGCAGCGCCCCCCTCCCGTGCGGCCAGCTGGAGGTCCCCGGTTTCGTCCCGCTGCGAGTTGATTTCATCCACCAGGACGAGCGTGTCATTCACGATCACTCCGGACACAGCGAGCATCCCAAAGAGGCTCATCATGCTGACGGGCATGCCATGAAACAAGTGCCCGAGCACGGCCCCCACCACCCCGAAGGGTATGACGAGCAAGACAATGAGGGGCTGGGTGTAGGACTTGAACGGAATGGCCATCATCGCATAGAGCCCCAGCCCCACGACGATCAGCGCCATCCAGCCGGCCGATGCAGATTCCCTCTCTGATCTCGCCTCGCCCTCGAAGCTCCAGTGCACATGAGGGTGCGCCGCCATGAGGTCAGTCAGATACTCCGATAGGCCGGCACGCACCACGGCCACGTCAGTGCTGGATTTGTCCACATCCGCGGTCACATTCAACGCTCGGCGACGGTCTACCCGCCGGATGTTGGTGAAGCTCTTGTCCACCTTGATCTCCGCCACGCTCGAGAAGGGCAACTCCAGCCCGTCCGGGAGACGAACCCTCATGGTGTCCAGAGTGGCGAGGTTGCGTCGCTCATTCCGAGGGGAGCGGACCATGACCTTCAACTCATTGCGTCCGCGCTGGATGCGCTGCACCTCGAACCCATAGAACGCCTGCCGCACCTGGCGGGCAAGGTCGTTCACTGTCACGCCAAACTGCCGGGCTTCAGGCTTCAGCCGTAGCTGGATCTCGTTGCGACCGGAGTCGAGAGAGTCTGCGATATCAAACACTCCGCGATACTGACCCAGCTTCTCTTTGATCTGGCTGGAAAGGGCCAGCAACTCCTGCGGATTGGTGCCGGAAAGCTGAACGTCAATCGGATCACCGCTGCGCAGGATCTCCGCCCGAAAATTGAGCTCCTCTGCACCAACGATTTGGCCGATACGGCGGCGCCATTCATTGGCGATGTCAGGGGTCCGCACCTTGAGACTGCGCTCCTCTGGACCGTAGCACTCCATGTTGACCTCACCCAAGTGAGACACGCCCCCACTGCCTCCCGTACTGCCAGTGAGTCGAGTGGTCCCGGTGGTGGCAAGGATGTGGCGGATGACTGGCTTGCCATCTGGCCCGACGTACTCCCGCCGGAGCTGCTCGCCGATTTCATAGATCCTGGCGATGTGGCGGTCAGTCACCTCAAACGGGGTGCCATCCAGCATAGTGAGCCGGGCCTCGATCCGCTCGCTGTCGATCCTCGGGAACTTTACAAACAGAATGCGCCCCCCAAAGAAGAAGCCGCAGAGAACCAACAGGCCGCCAAAGAATATGGCCAGCACGGTGTAGCGATTCTGCAGGCTCCACTTGATGGAGGGCCGGTAGAGGCGGGTGATCACCCATTGCAGGCAGCCATCGGTGAAGTTGTAAAACGGCGCCAGATACTTCATCACCGGCTCCATGAAGGGGTGCGCCAGGTGAGCGGGCAGGATGATTTTTGTCTCCACCAGCGCGATCAGCATCACGGTCACAAAAACGAGTGCGATCGGCTGGAACATCCGCGCCCAATCCCCTTTCTCAAACACCATGGGTAGGAACGCCATGACGGTGGTAAGCACCCCGAAGGTAATCGGTACTGCCATCCTCCGAGTCCCCTCAATGGCTGCCTGCAAGGGAGGCATGCCCTGCCGTTGCAGCTTGTCCACATGCTCGCTGATCACGATGGCGTCATCCACGACGATTCCCAACACGAGGATGAACCCGAACAGTGTGGAGGTATTGATGGTAATACCCAGCCACGGCATGAGGGCGAAGGCCCCCATAAAGGCCACCGGCAGCCCCAATGCCACCCAGAATACGGAGTCCAGCCGCAGAAACAGACCAATGCAGAGAAAGACCAGAATCAGGGAACTCTGAGCATTGCCCAGCAGGAGATCGATGCGTCCTTTGACGATTTTGGATCGGTCGTTCCAGTACTCGATGGTGACGCCATCCGGCAACTTGCCGCGGGCGGCTTCAATGTAGCTTTTGACATCGTCTGCGATCTTGATGGCATTCTGGGAGCCCTCGCGCATGACGTTGACCACCACACACTTTTTGCCATTCAGTCTGGCGACCAGCGGGTTTTCATTGAACCCGTCCTCGATCATCGCAATGTCGCCCAAGGTCAGCTTGGTGCCGTCTTCCCGGGTGAGCACCACGACCTTTGCATAGTCATCACCGCTGTAGGCCCGGCCTCGCGTACGGATAGCCACATCACCCGACTCCGTCTGCACCACGCCAGCAGGGAGATCAATGGCGGCACTTTGAATGGCCCGGCTGATCGATTCCAGCGTGAGTCCATACTTGCGCAACGTCGCCTCTGGGATCTCCATGCTGATCTCCAGCGGCCGGATGCCGCCAAGAGACACGTGTGAAATCCCTGGCAGCGCCCCCACTTCATCCCGCACCTGTTCCCCCAACCGACGGAGGTCCCGATCCGCCATCTCTGCCGAGATGACCACGGTGATCACGGACATGAACCAGTCATCCAGCTGCACCACGGGTTTCTCAGCCTCTTCGGGAAACTGCGGCACCGCATCCACGCGGATTTTCACATCCTCCAGGACCTGACGGGGATCACTCCCCTCCTCCACTTCGATGCTGATGTTCGCCCCGCTGGAACTGGCGGTGGAATTGATGTGCTTGATGCCCTGAACCTGCTGAATCGCCTCCTCGATCCTCAGCACGATCATTTCCTCCACCTCTTCCGGTGTGGCACCTGGATAGGGCACACTGACCGAAAGCATCCGGGAAGGCACATCCGGAAAGACCTCCAACGGGATCTTTCCGGAGAACAAAGTCCAAGCCCCCGCCGCCACCACCGCGAGCATGAGGAGGTTGGCAGCGACGTGATTGCGGGCGAACCAGGAGATCATCGGCCGATAAGGGCCTTCATCAAATCACAACCCTAAACACTCTGCATTCTCAATTGTCGAGTGGTCACAAATTCACTTCGATTGCGCCCCTCTGTACCAACGCTACAACTCTGGCTGATACGTGCGCGAGTGGCCAGTATAGGGATCAATTTGGATGGCGAAGTAGTTTGCTACCGCTGCACCGCCTTCGGCATCAGAAGTCGCAACGAGGGTGAGGTAGGCATCTGGAAGAAAGAGCGACTCAGCCACTTTAATACCCGCTGTGCCAGCCCCACCTGGAGAGCCTGATGCCACCCGCTTGACGACCCCATCTGGATAGAACCGAAGCGCAACGTACTTGGCCTCTGCACGCTCAAATCGCGGACTTCCGGGCCCTCCAGAGCCGTCAGGTTGAAGTTTGTCACTAGCAAGGAGCGGAGACGCGGGATAACTGGCAATGTTTGAGGAAGAAATAATGACTCCTGACTCCAAGATGAAGGGTGCCCCCATCACTTTCACATTTTCCGTGGATACGCCAGAGGCATTGGATGCCACGTCTACACTAAAGAATTGGTAGGCTCCGAATTGCTCACCATACTGCGGATCATCTGGCTCAGTAAATTTGTAGAACCTCAGTTCAATCGGACGGTTCATTGACGCCGCGGCCTGCTGAGCTTGGGCGAGCCGTCCAAGGAGATTCTGACCGGCAGAAGTCAATCGACTTGCCTTCATCGAACCGATCAGACCAGGAGTGGCCAGAGCCACCAAAAGCCCAATGATCGCGATAACTACGATCATTTCGATCAAGGTGAACCCGGAGCGGCATTTGCGCAATTGAGCACGCAAACTAAAATTGCTAAGTTTCATGCGAGGAATCAAATCTTGTCGAGCAAACTCAACTCAATCTCACAGGCTCCAGCGGGAACCCCTGAGTTCGACAGTAGTCCGAAAAATACGGAAGTTTACTTTTTCGTTCACCAGCCGCACTTCAAGACTTTTCAAGTCAGCCGCAATCGCACTCTCGCTTGCCGTGGTGAAAGGAGCCGTACCAGCCAAATCAATCGGCGCAGAATCGTGATTGTAATCCAACTGGCTGGCAGAACTTTCATCTAATGCCACCATGATGACATCGACAAGAGGAGGGAGGAGGTGCTGAGTTCCCTGGGGTGACAAGGAAGTAGCGGTTGATGGCGCCGCCACCGCAGAATTGTAGGTGTAGTCACTAGCAATCCAGTAAGGATTGTTCACCGTGGCTGAAGGCGCACGGGAAACCTTGGGGGCCACAATTAGGGCCAGTATGTTCTCGGCGACCGGGCGGGTAAGGCCACGCGTCGTCGAGTTGCCAGTGCTCACGGCCCCCCCCTCAGCAGATTTGTTCAACTCCGTGCCGGCATCAGAAAACCAATCCAACGTGGAAGCCCCCGAACGCCGGTTGTAGTAGATCATGTTGCGCTCTGCTGAAGGAGAATACTCCATCAACCTGTATCGAAACTTATCTTTGGTCACGAACGGGGGTCGAATAGCCGCGTCGTTTCCAAACTGGACAAAATATCCTCTCGCGCACAGCATGTTGGAGAACTGCGTGTGCTCAGGAAGCTCCGCCACTCCAAGTGGTGCCTGAAAAAACACTGCGTGGTAAGGCAATCGAGACGCGTCTCCCGTGCCCGATCCCGCCCCCTTGACGAGTGTTGCGGCACGTCCGCAAACGAATTGGAGCTCTGACTGTCGGATATAACGTGTGGGAATCTGATTGGTAGCAGTCACACCGCCTTGGTCATAGTCCCAGTAGGCGTTCAATGTGGACTGGCTCAAGCTCCTGGTAATCAGGTCGAATGCAAAACGGGCTTCCCGAAACTGGGTTGCACGTCCAGAAGCATACTTCCAGGCCTTCTGCGTTTCACCGATAACGCCGGCAACAATGGTCATCAGAATCGCCAAAATGGTGATAGACACCAGCAATTCGATCAACGTGAAGCCACTGCTGGCAGATCCAAGGCACTTGCGCCGACGTCCATCTGCAAGCCAATTAAAGGTAGGTCTCATAGGAAACTTCCGAAGCAACATGATGATCAGTTGGTCTTGGCAATGAGAAAACTGTGCATCGAGTAACGAGCCTTGTTGTTTGGCCCGAAATCAAAGTTGGTGTTCGGCACACTCGCTACTTTCACAATGAGACGCCGCAGGAAAGGATGAGCTTTATTGTCCTTCGATCCAGGCATCGTCACGGTGGAAACAGTGCTGTCCGTTTCTCCCGGCACTTCCACACGGGCCACATAAGCAATACGAAGAGTCTCACTGCCTTCCACGGACACCCCTTGATCATCGTAATAACGATTCGGGGTATTCCCCACAGGAAACGCTGTGGTTTGGTCCGACCAGTTGACCTGCTGGACCTCCCCTGAGATCTGCTGAACGATTCGCGTTTCTGCAGCCAAGTTCCCTGTTTTTCGGGAAAGCTCCAGCCCCTGCGGAAGCAAGCCCATGATAGCAAGCAACCCTAGAGAAGCGATAGCAACCGCCAGCGCAGTTTCTGGAAGAGAGAACCCACCTGATCCAGGATTGCGAAAATTGGGATTTTTCATACCTTAAAAGTTTGAAGTCAACTTATTGCCTGTCGTGCACCGCCCATTAAGGAGCGAAGCGCTTGTGCTCAAGAACACGGAAGCGATAGAAACTGTCCAACGGTGTTTTGGACAACGGACTAGTTCCATCGGCATAGTTGGGCAATGGATTGGCAGTATCATTCGGATCGATGTAACGCTCGATCAGAGTGGAACCACGATACTCGCTAGCGATGGAGTCTTTGTCAGCAGCGAACTCGGAGGGAGCAATTGACCGAGCCTTCTTGATCACCTGCGTCCTAAAGTGGACACGGAAGGTGTTGGAGCGAGTGGTCAACTTAGGATAGATGTTCGTGTAAGCCCGCTCCTTTGAGTTATCGCCAGTCAGCGCGTGCTCCTCCCAGAACGCTCCCATAACCGAGTCCCGATTGGCCGCATTGGTAGCAGGAATGTTGCTTCCAGTAACCGAAGTCGGGATCAAGTGAAGCTCACAAATCTGAGTAGGCGACCTCAGCAGTCCCTGACGAGTTTCAGGTTTCACATCGGGATCGAAGTTGAACCGTTCAGTGAACTGCTTCACAGTTTCCTCAACATTCACCCGTCGATGCCAATAGGCATTCGTGGTAGCAGCCCCTTCCGTCCAGAAAGTGTAAGGGAAAGTCCCGCTCAAATAGCCCTTGTAGTGAGCCGTACCATCATGGCCTCCATCCAGTTTTCCAGCTGCAGCGGAACGATTCACAGCAGTTAACAATTCACCTTTGAGCACCGCCCACAAGCCAGTCGTGCGATTGATGTACGTGAATGGCACAATCTGTTGATTCACGTTGATCTTACCAGCTTGGGACAAAGGTTCACTGATAGCATAGGGTTCCACCACGGGCATGTTGAACATGTCCATGATCAAGTGGTCAGGTGGATTCTGTGCACCAGGGTGATCTTTTGCCGTGGTTCCGGACTCCGCAAGATTGGGCATCGGAGCATGAGGACGGAATAACAAGGTTTGCCAAGGTCTTCCAGGACCAGTGTATCCGGTAACACCACCAGTTGGACTGTTGAACACCGCGGTTGGCAGGGATCCAAACATGCCAGGGGACGGAATCAAACGGTTGGGGGTAAAGTATCGATCATCGCTGGTTTTATCTGGCTCCATCTCCCAGCTGTCGGTGAAATAGGCATTACGCAGCTCCTTTTCGGCACCAGGAGGATTGCGCCAGAAGTTAAGTTTACTGAAGTTGCCTTCGTCGGGCTTGTTCACGAACGCACCATCGCGGGAACTTCCGACACCGTTGTCATAGTCCATGAAGCTGTTAAGCGCCTGAAGCGCGACAGCGGTACGTGGCATATCTGGCACCTTGCTGTTCAGGTACCGTTTCTTGAGAACTTTCACAAACTGAGTGCCGCCCGCAGACGCACCAGCAGCAGGTGTGTTGTCGTTGCCCAAGTCAACTCCAGCCTCGGCATCTCCATTGTGGGCGGTGAAATTGTGGGCATTCGGTCGGCCAGCATCTGCCCAGTAGCGGTGGGGCTGCCAGATGCTTGCTGGCACGTCATAACGTGCGGCAATGATGCGATAGTCGCCCAATGCGGGAATCACAGTCCTCACGACGTCAGATCCGAGATTCGTGCTCAGTTCACTATAGAGAGTGGAGAAACTTTCCACGCCTGTAAAACGCCCCAACAGACGCTCACCAAAGCCATTGGGATCTGAAGTGACACTTCCGGTTGTCGCCCCCATTTCCTTCACGTTCAGATGGAATGGATTATAAGCGCCTTCGCGGTAGTACCGACCAAGGGCACCATCAGCGTTAAAGGCCCAGAAACGCGGTCCTTCCACAGCACGAATGATCCGTTTACGACCACTTGGATAATCCTCTCTTTTGTTCCAAGCACGCTTAGCAAGCGTAGGCGCCGGCGTACTCATTTTGGCCGTCCCAAAGGCTTGGGCAAAATTGACAGTCATCTTCTGAACTGGCACCTTATTCTCCCAATCGTGACTGTCATAGATTTCGATGTTCATGCCCCCAGTCGCAGGGAAAACAACTTCCATGTTTTTGGTGTTGTCGACGGTAAAGAAGCTCGAAACCAAGTCGCAGTTAACTAATTTTCCGTGCTTGGAATTGTCAGTCGTGTCATAACCCGTATCGGGTGGCATGCGATCAGCCCCCTTCAGTTTGAATCCACTATATAGTGCTCGGGGAGGCGAGACACCACCTGTGCGGTGGACGCCCGACGGGGTATACACGTTGCCAGCAGACTTGACGATGGTGTCTTTGGCGGTGCTGAAGATGGGCTGCCCGTTCACCGTGATGGCACTGATATAGTCACCGTCCAGCTTGATGGTATACTCTGGGTGGATCAACGTCCACCCTTCCATCGGAACAAAAAGCTCCAAATTGAGCAACGCTTGGACGCGTTTTTCAGTTGGCTTCAGCTCCGTGTCTTCAGCCAAAGTGCAGTTCCAGTTACGAGGATCGTAGCCAGGATGCTTGTTGGCATTTTTGGGATCAACTGGGGGCGCTGGATACTTGGTACCATACTTACCGGGAGTGGGGAAGGGAGGGTAGTTGGAATACCAATAGGCGTTCGCAACGCCATCAGGAAACAGATAAGCAGGATAGGCTTGGCCGTTGCCTTCATTCTTGTACTGGTTGACGAGATCTACGTTGATCCGCTCTGCGGTACCACCACCGCTAATGACTCCACCGGGGTCGTTGGCTGGAAACTTGAAGCTATTGGCGTCATTCTGACCATCAGCGGTACAGATGAACTGCATACCCACCTCTGAGATGGTGAAGTTGCGCCCAAATCCCATGTAGGTGGAGGCCTGCGTGCCACCGCCAGGCTTCCAGTGGGATGGCGTTACCTGACCATGCCCAGGCCATCCGTTGTCCGCCACATTCCTGGCAGCTACCGTGGTACTCCCATCGGCGGTTCTGTTGCGGAGCGCCAAGGGGTTAGTATAGGTGAAATACTGACTGGGAGACTGATTGTAAACGTCTTTGGCGGCACCAGGAGCCAGAATGGAATTATTGTTCTTTGAGAGAATGTCGTCGTAAAGATTGGTGGCACGCACATAGTCAAAGATCTGCACAAGGATCTGCCGCGCGTTGTCCGCACCGTACTTGGCTTCAAATGACGCTTTAGCTGACGATCCCGCGGCTCCGGTGTTCGGCAGCTGCATTTGCATCAGCTTAAGCAAATACAGCATCAGGTTCGAATTCCTCGTGATGTTGATGTCGAAATTGGAGTCGTGGGCACGCTCCCGCTGAAAATAGTAAGGATGCGATCCGGAAGGACCCGCCCCGCCATTCAAAGTGGAGCAGAAGGCAATAAGCTGATCGTAAGGAGTCCGGTACTTGTCGTTGTTCTGCGTACTGATGGGCCACATAGAGACCCGGGGCAGCCCCATAATGTTGAATTCCGGAGCACGACTCTGTGCAGTCAGGAAGAAGCGGGAACGTTCCAACACCGACTCATCGAAGATCACGTTGCCACTGGAATCCGTGATATTGTTTACACGACGACGGACACCGTTTCGGTCTTCAGTGAAAAGCAGTTCGTCCAGGGACGCAAACAGACGCTCCAGTGAAGAGCCGCTCAGATCGACCTTGGCGGCCTCTGTACCGGTGTAGGAGTCTTGCGCAAAGACCAGGGTTCCGCACTTCGAGCCCCCAAGATTGATCTTGGGGATCATCGTGTAGATGGCTTCCTTAATGTTGATGATCCGTTGTTGCTCTGAAGAAGTCCGCCCAAAGAGATCAACAAGATCACGTGCAGGGATTTGTTGAGGGTTGGGATAGAGCACCGAACTCAGTGCAACAGTGGCAGGATGCCCAGGGAATCTCTGATATTCTCTGGCAGTCGATGGCTTTTCTGCCCACTCATGTTCACGCTCATGATAGAACCGTGGCACGCCCCAAAATGTCGGCTCAGAGGCGGTATTGATGTTCACTTTGCAGCTCTCGTCATCCGTCCAGAATGCGATACGACCCACAATTGGATTGTCGACAGTCGGAGCACTCGCCCCTGGAGCCGGGATGAAGATGTTGCTGGACGAAAGTGTTCCCATGGTCCCGTCCTTGAGAACGTAAATCCATTCTACGGGCATCGGCACTCGCTGCGCCTCTGGTGTCGCGGCACCACCTGGAAGCACAACGCCGCCAATGCTCCCCCCCCGGTGCCCCCAACAGTTGGAAACTGACTGGAGTAGCTAAACCCTTCAATTGACGGGTTGGTGGTACTGGTGGTGAAACTGCGTGGATCAACCACCGGGAAAAACACATCCAGACCCGACCCATTGGCTTTAGAACGGACCACAGGATCGTTCAAATCCACAAATCGATTGGGTTGGCCATTCCAGTCAGTGGGCAGAGGCACACCATCTTTCCCCGCTACAAACCTCTTCTCCCCTGCTGCGCCCGCCTGAATCACCTCCATTTCAGCATCAGAGAACAGCTTGTATCCTGCCGCAAACTGACCATTGGCATTGTACTTTCTGGCTCCGCCAGGTTGGGTGACGTGGAACATTCTCACCGTCGGGCTTTCTTGGCGCGCAGCCTTTTGGAGCTGCCCCATGACCACATTCACCGACATATCACCGAATTGTCGCGCAGTCTGTCCTGCAGCATACCCCTGAGTCGACTTGAACTCGTTATCGGCATTGGAGAATAGTGCCAACAAAAGGATGGTAGCCAGAGCCAGCACCGATACAACGGTAATGAGGGCCATTCCCTTGCGCCCCACGGCATGCTTGAATGTAAGTAATCTCATAGGTGGCTCTAAATAATTTTCACGATTCAATCAAATCTGGAGCGAGCAGTCAACGGAATTACTTTGTAATTACCCAGGGTGACCAACTTTTCAGAATGCATAGCAATCCGCCACACAATGTCAATACATCGCCATCAGGAATGCTCAATTCCAAAGCCTCTGGCAGACTAGATGACGGATGGTGGCACGTCTAGATGGGACCTGAACCAACCAGCTACCTCCGGCGACGGCCGAAAATAGCAAGCAGTCCAAACAACATGAGCATCATGCGCCCTGGTTCAGGCACCACCGTGATCGTGCCGGCGGTATAGAGATTGGCCAAGCTCCAGGACAATCCAGCACTCAACTGAGGAAGATCCAACGTGGGAGTCACGGTGAAGTCCGTTCCCGTACGTGTGACGGCACCCCATTCGAACAACTTCCACGAGTCCCCTGCGACAAATGTCATCGAGTCGAGCGCAGTGTTAACCTGCAACTTGGCACCACTCTGGATATCAAGATTACCAGTAATGGCCAGTCGGTCGTTGGCCGCGAGGTTCCCCGTTTGATCACCACCTGCGGTGAACAGGTCGAAGGTGAGCACCCCAGTATTCGCAAACTGTAGCGTGGATCCGGCGGCTGAAGTATTGATGGTCAGTTTACCAGCAACATTGCCATCTCCTGGCGCAAGAGTGCCCTGAACAAGGATGGTCTTGGCGGCAGCCGGAGTGATGAAACCTGTGCCACTCATGCGTGCGTTTTGAGCCACGGTGACCCCGCCAGTTCCCGTTCCGGAGGAGCCGATGAGATTGTTCACCACCAATTCACCAACATTCACCAAGGTATTCCCTGTGTAGGTATTGGCCCCTGACAATGTCAGTTTACCGCTGCCGTTCTTGGCTAGCCCACCCGTGCCAGTCGAGATCACTCCCTTAATGTTCAGATTTCCCGCGCCATCCACTGTGAGATCCCGGTTGACCCCGGTGATGCTACTGGTGGCAGCGATTTCCAAACTGGATCCAGACTCCATCTGAATCTCGGAGTTGGTCTCAAGAGTGATGACACCGGTGTAGACGTTGTTACCAGCAATGTTCTGAAGTGCACCGCTGCCCAAAACGCCGTCACCATTCAGGGTGATGTTTTCATCAACAATATTGAGATTGCCGCCTGAGCCGTCGAGTTGAAGTCCGGCACCAGCATTCACCTTGGTGCCTGCGGTGGTAGCACCGAGAGCAGTGTTGCTCTTGATCCGAAGCAACCCTTGGCTCACGATGGTTTGCCCCTTGTAGGTGTTGGCTCCATTCAATGTCACCACCCCAGTTCCAATCTTCGTCAGCGCCAAGATGTCCAAGGAATCTGACTCGGAGAAAATCCCGTTGAAGGTGACTCCGTTGCCAGTGTTGGAGCTGGATGTCAGGAACAGTTCCTCCGTCTCCGCCGCTGCTGCCAGGCTACGCATGGTGACATTGCCGTTGAACACCGCTGTTCCCGTCATGTCCGACGCGCCGCCGATGGTTGAAGTTGCAGTGCCGTTGGCATTGATATCCACCAGGTTGTTGATGGTGACACCACTGACCGAGGCGAGAAGCGCCACATTGCTGGCGTTCGCGTCCTTCACCCATACCACAGGATCCGTATCGCCACGGTTCAAGTTGTTAACGGTCTGTGTAGCGGCAAAGTAGGTGGTGTTCGCACTGGTTCCGTTGAGCACAAGCACAGTGGTGCCGTACTTGGTCTTCACAGAACCATCAGGATCTGCCACACGCCGAAGGTTCATGGTATTGCCCGTGACGCTCACGATCTCATAAACACCATTTTGCTCGGGGCTCCCCCCCTCATCCTTGACGAGGATTCTCTTTCCGACATCAGCCGCAGTATAAAGGTTGCCATCAACGGTTCGGTCAACCCCCACAAAAGCGCCAGGTCCCGCACCATCCGGCGTGGTGGAAGCTCCATTGTGATCGGCCATGAAGACGCCACCCTTTAAAGTCATGGACGCGCCATTCGTTGCCCGATCCACGGTAGAAGCAGGGGCGACGATCGGCTTAATTGCATCCCCCAACTCAACCACGCTGCTTCCAAGTCCATTGCTATGCCCCACACGAACGGTACCAGATCGAATGATCGTTCCGCCATTGATGGCATCCGCCGAGACAGTTCCCATCCCAGTTCCGTAGGTGTTGGCCTGGGTTAACTCTACAGTCCCACCGCCAATCACGGTCATACCACCTGCGCCGCTCACCACACCATTAAATGTGTTTTTCCCACCCACACTGGAGGAGATGTAGGTCCTACGGCCCAATGAAGTGGTTCCGTTGAAATTGACGTTGCCCGTACCGCTCAACAAGGAGACGCCAGTACTGTTCCTCGTGCCAACAACAATGTTGTTGGACAAAGTTCCTGCACCGAGATCAAGGTGAATGAAATCGTCAATCGTCGAGTCACTGGTATCACCCATCCGGATATTGCCAGTACCGAAAGCCGTAGCGGGATTGTTCGCGAGGAGCCGCCCGTTTCCAAGTATCGTTCCCCCTCTGTAGGTATTGGTTCCCGTCAGACTCAAAGTTCCCAGGCCAGTTTTGATAAATGCCCCCGTATCAGCACCTGTGAGATTTCCACTCAAGATGGCGTCCACATCGGCAGAGCTGTTGTCAGCACGCACCACCCGATCCGAAGACCCTAAATTAATCGGGTTCTGGAAATCGATCGTGAATCCGGAGTCCGGAGCACCAAGAATCAAGGTGCCCCCAGCAGGAACGAAGTAATTCTTGTCCCAAGTCATCACCGCACTTGCGCCCCCGATGTTCACCGAGCGATTCGCGCCATAAGCAGCGAATCCACCGCTACCCGTGAATTGAAACTGATGATCCCCAAGCCCAAGCCCACGAGTGAAGTTGTTGAAGCCAAGGCCCAAAACACCGCCGTTGAACTTGATGTGACTGGTCCCCCCGTGGTCCCAATACCACCCGGAAGCGCTCCCGCACTGTTCAGGCGCAACACACCGCCGTGTAAGAATGTGGTCCCGGTGTAGGTGTTCGTACCCGTAAGGATCGTCGTACCCACCCCCGTTTGATAAGAGCCAATAGTGGCGATCTCATAGAAGTTCAACCCCTGCGCGATCGTAGAGTTGGGGTTCTGGCTCAGTAGAATGGTGTTGTTGACCGTGTCAATATCAAGGATAGTCGTACCCAACGGAATGTTGGCACCCAGCACCTTCATCCCGATCTTGAGCCCATCTACCGAGGTCATATTCACCGTAGCATTCCCGTTGGTGAGATTGCCGATAATTGTCGTGGATGTAACGACCACATCCTGCGTCTGATTGCTCACGCTTAGACCGGTGTGGACAAAATTCAGCTTTCCGGAGCCATAGTTTACAGCAGTGCCGGAAGGATTGGATGGAATACTGACCGGCTGGTTAAGGAATATATAGCCATTGACGCTATCAATACTTACGATCACCGTTCCAGCGGGAATGCCCGTGCCAGAAATCGGCATGCCCACGACCAAACCAGTAGGAAGAGTTTGAAGAACTGTATCGCCAATCTGAAATGTGGTCCGTGACACGGTTCCAGGATCGACAATAGTTGATCCAATCGTAAATGCAGCAGCCGGATTCCAGTTGTGCATCATCAAGTCGGCTCCTGTTGACGAGAGGAAGTTGCTCGTCAATTGCCCTCCAGTGATCGTCTTATTGAAGTTGCCAATATGCGCTGCGGCAAGGATTGCACCTTGTTGAAGGATAAGCTTACCCGAGATATTGACAGTGCTCGCCTCTTGACGGTAGTAGCGAAGAAGCTGAATCGTCAGATCGCCTGGGTCAGTAGTGCCAGAGAACACTGCAGAACCCTCAGAGAAATAGCGCTGGGCAATTGGCACCAAGTCCCAGTTGGCGGCATTGGCCGCATTCGAAGCAGGTGCGGCAACAAAGTATACTGACTGGCTGTCAGCATCCACGATGTCATTGTTGGTGCTAGACACCAGTGCAAAGTCATTTACACCAGGAGCAACGAAGTCATTAAGGTTGGTCAGATCGGTCCGGTTCCAGTAGGTTGCCCATGACAGCACCTTGTTCTGCTCGATCGCAAGGTTACGGAGGAAGATATTGGCCGTCCCAGCTTCACGGAAAGCATTTTCAACGAAGGTCACAGTTCCACCAGCAAGGCGCACCACCGATTTTGGTTCCACTGCATCTTGCAGGAACAGGGAGGTGCTGGCTCCAATCTGAGATGTTGCCCATACTTGGGAAGCTCCCTCACCCACCGTAAACTGCCCTGGAAGAACTTGCTGCAAGTTGGCGGTTGCCGCCCCCACAAGTTCGAAAGTGCCTCCACCCACTGTAAGGGTCGCGATGTCCGAACGAGCAAATCGGTTGTTGTTTCCGCCAGCATTCACGTCCGTGCCGGTCATCCGCATCATCAGTTGCAGACGTCCACCAACGACATTGTAACCAGTGATGCCGTACCCAGTCATCGCTGTGCTCGCCGTCGGGTTCATCACCATGGTCCCGGCACCCATCTTGGTGAAAATGTAGTCCCCTTCCGTGCCAGGAGTAGCCATCTGGCCTGTGAAGGTAATGCTACTATTCTCGTTCGTTACATCAAAGCGACCATCGTAATTGATGGTGAAACCGCGATCTGTGCTGGTAGTCCCACCTGTGTACTGGAGCGTGCCACCATTCATTATCAGGTTGGATGCCGCATTGCTGGAGGCACCCAGAGCGCTTGCCGTGGTGCCAGCGGTGGCTGTCGCATTGAAGATGGTGTTCACTGAGAGCACGCCAGCGTTGATGGTCGTGACGCCAGTGAAGGTGTTTAAGCCTGCCAGCACGACCTTGCCATCACCCAACTTGTCAATTCCACTCAACTGCCCGCCCGACGTGTTGTTGCCGACCACAGCCGAGATGACCAAATCACCTGCGACGTTGTTCTGAATCAGAACCAGTTCGCTGGCCAGCGCGGCGGAAGTGCCAGGTGTAAGAGTACCAGATCCATTGATGGTGATATCGTTGGCCCCGACAGCAGCGGTCACCAGCAAACCACCGGTTGAAATGGTATTGACGCCATTCAAGGTGACAGTCCGCGGACCGACGTCCCCAAAGCGAAGGGTATTGGTCGTCGCATTGGTCTGGGTATTGTTGTTTTGGACAGTGGTGTTCCTTGTCGCTCCCCAAGTGTCCACTGTGTAATTGGTGTACTTGCGGACAAAGCCATCCAGGACACCGATCACGTTACCGTTTCCATCTACCGCACCGTTGGCCCCGCCCACAATAGTAGAACCACTGTTCATGGCCCAGTCAGTGCCCCCTACGGTCGCCCACCCTCCAAGGATCCCGTTGACGTTCAGGCGATCCAACGATGCAATGTCGTCCTGGCCAAAGTTTATAGTGCTCCCAGCGTTGCGGTTGATCGTGTTCAACTGCAAGACGGCACCACCATCAAGCCGCGTGATTTCGTTGTCGCCGGCGTTAAGAGTCAGGCTTGCGATCGTCTCCACAGTCCCCGCCGCGCCACCTTTGAGTTCAACCTTGCCACCCTGCCGACTTCCCCCGAGCGTCAAGTCAGCCTGATCCGCGAGCTTGCCGCCCGCATTGTTGGTGTAGTCAAGCCGCAAGGTGCCAGTGAGCACGGTATAGCTGGCGGAGCTCACGTTTCTAACGTTGTCGCCAGCAGTGATGATGTTGTTACCGGCCAAAACGACGGTGCCTTCACCGTACTGGGTGATGCTGCCACGACCTCCCAAAGCCCCGCTGAAAGTCAACGACGCCCCTGCCCTGACCAAAACGTTGGAGTTCACGCCTACCAACACTTTGCCCGCCCATGTGCTATCGCCCGTCGTGGTCGCAATCATCCCCCCTCCAGGACAATTGTCTTCGCATCTGAATAGTTGACGTTGCGCAGATCCAAAACTCCTCCGACTGGGAAACCACTCACCGACTGGCCCCCCATCAGTACCACCGCATCACCAGCTGCGGCCCCGAGCGCCCCGTTCGCTGTCACCCCAAGCACGCCGCCGGTCACGACGGTCTTGCCTGTGTATGTATTGGCGCGGGTCAAGATCCAAGTGCCGTTGCCGGTCTTGTTGAGCGAAGTGCGCCCTCCCGTACCATCTCCAAGCACGAGATTGAAGGTGTTGTCACCAACGTTAAATCCGCCCAATGTCAATGTCCGCGCCCCACTCCCCGTGAATTTCACGGCGTCGGAGTACGTAGAATCACCAAAAGTGAGGATCGCATTGCGGCTTGTGCCATCAGCGATCAAAAATCCCGCCTCGTCGCCAACCCCTAATGTGAAGGATCGGTCGGTCACGGATTGATTGGTTCCATTAAACCGCAATGCGCCCCCGTTGAGGATGAGATCTGTGGCCAAGTAGCCTGAGCCAATGCTACTTGTCTCGGAATAGCCACCAAGCCCAAGTTTGTTGACCGTAATTGTACCGCCAAGAATTTCAGTGACCCCGCTGTAGTCGCTACCATTTCCTGTCAGGGTAAGGTTTCCATTCCCAGTTTTCGTCAGGCTAAGCTTGCCTGCTGTCCCCTGGCTGAAAGCGGTATCCATGATGTCACCAGCATAAGTGGTGTTGCTTTCTTGATTGATAATGATCTTCGCCGCACTGGCGCTTCCGTTGTCAATCTTACCGTTGGTGGTCGATCCCCCGGTGAGCTCGTTAACAGTAACAGTGTTTCCATTGAGGCTGAAGCCACCAGTAGCCTGCAGTGCAAAGCTTCCTGAGGTATGAGTGAGCGAATTTGCTCCACCCAAAATGAGTCTCCCTCCGTTTAGCACGACTTTCCCTGAGAAATTGTTGGTTCCGAACAATGTCAGATCGCCCACTTCCACCCGAATGTCCCCGGCAATGGTATTGGTGCTCACCCCGTTGGTGCCCAGGTTTACCGAGCCACCAATGACGCGAATGTGGCTCATGGTATTGCTCCCAGTGACGTTCATCACTGCGGTGGTAATCGCGTTGATAGTCTCAAGACCGCCGGCAAACGTATTGTTGCCGTTAAGATTAAGGGTATTTGGCCCCGTCCCCCCGCTGGTCGTATCGAACACGACGGCACCGACAGCATTGATCGGCCGGGTGATCGTCAACGTGGCATTCTGGTTTACACGCAGTGTCCCTCCAGCCTCAGTTACGGTGATGTCACGGCCCGCATCATTGATGGTCACAGTACCCGCATTTGCCAAAAGCGTACCGCCATTGAAGATAATGTCCGCAGTATTCGCTCCAAGCTGGTTTTGATTGCTGATGCTCAGAATGCCATTGTTGAGCCTGGTGGGCCCACGATAGGTGTTGGCATTGTTCAGCTGAAGAGTGCCAGCGCCGCTCTTTACGAGACTCAATGTTGAACCCGCACTCCGCTCAACGATCGAAGCATCAATTCGAAGCGTGTTGTTAAGCACGTTGATGAAGAACTCGTCGTTCGCAGTTCCAACCGCGTTACCAGCGGTGATGGAGGCACTGTTGGTACCAGCGATAACGTGGTTATTGCCGCTTGAAAGGAGACCGCCCGACTCGATGATCAAATCAGCTCCTGCGACGGCACCCAGAGTCAGCGTCAGCGCGCCGCTCGTCTGCTGAATATTCAAAGAGTTGATGGTCTTCACCACCGTGGCCGACTGAGACGCAATCATCTTGGCGTTCACGGTCGTTGCGGTCCAAACGTCCTGGTTCGTGCCCGCATTGTTAAGTGCTTGCACTCCATTGGCACCGTAAACGGCAAACTCATTCCCGTTAACAGTAGCCCAGCCTCCAATGATGCCGTCATCTGAGGGCACAGCGCCACCGATCAGGATCCGGTTTTGCAGGTCTGCACCAAGATCAGTCCCCGTGAAGTCAATCGTCGCACCAGATCCCGCGGTACGAGTAATTCCAGCGAAGCTCAGTGCACTGGTGCCTCCAGTAGCTTTGGTGGTAATAATCTGACTCGATCCGCGAATGAGATTCAGCGTGCCCAACCCTTCAGAAAACGCGTTGGCACTTCCATCGTGAGCAAAGCTGATCGTCCCGCCATAGGAGTCGATTGGGGCAGCGTTGACACGGTCGGTAAGATTCGCTGAGCCAGTATTTCGAATCTCAAGATAGCCCTCGTTGACCCCTGGCCGGCCGTAGAGTGAGATCTTATTGGCGGTCAGCGTTCCAGAAGCCCCTGGTTGGATGGACATGTAGCTCCGCTTCAGGGTCACATCTCCTGCAACACTCAGCGCCCCTTGCACGATGACCTGCGAGAGCGGGCCTTCGACCATGAAACTTCCGCTGAAAGTGGCGCTAGCCCCTTGAAACCTGACGATCGAATTGTCCGCCATGTTCAGGAGCGGCCTGAGCATTCTAAAGTCCTCAAACGAGGTCACTGCGCCACTGAAATTGGTCGCCCCCGCGTGCCCGGCGATGGTGAGATCCCCTGCCACCGTGACGCTTGAGGTGTAGTTCAGAGTCGCCGTCGTGTCACCCGTGCGGATGATGTTCCCTGTGCCTGAGACAATGCGGTTGAACCCGTTCCAAGTGTTATTGACGCGAAACTCAAGAGTCGCATTGTTCGAGAGTGTCACATCGCTTGAAAAGCGGTTGTTGCTGCTGCCGTCCCGGACGTCGAAGAGAACCAAGGTGGCCCCATCCACCTGAGTGACCCCAGTGTAGCTGATGCGGTCACCAGCAAGGATTTGGGTGCCGGCCCCTTTAACGATCAAATTCAACACCGCGGTACTGGAGCCACCGCTGCGATTCCTAAGGTAACCTCCATAGTAAAAAACGTCCCCCGCCTGGGTGTTGAGGGTGAGGGTTGAATTCGCCTGTGCCCCAATTCCCCCGACAGTTCCAGTCGGGGTACCTTCATCCTGGGTTACTTCAATCACACCTTCTCGGGTGTGGTCAATGATGCCTCGTACGGTCTCTTCGTGACCGAGCATTTTGAAAAAGCCGTTGTTCCCGCTCGTGCCATCCATGCGGATGTACTTGTCATCAGCAATCTGCTCACTGGCCCCTAAATGAACGACAGCGGATCCAGTGCCACCACGGCTGGCATTGCCAATCAACAAGTGACCCGCAATGGCGTTGTCAGCCACATTTGCCGACACGTTTGAAAGAATCAAATTCGGGTTGGCCGAGTCACCAAAGCCTCTATTGGCGATCTGGGTGTTGCCGGTGTAAGTGTTGGCCCCGGTCATCGTAAGCCTGCCACCACCTGACAGCAGGAGGCCTTTGCTGCCCGAGATGATTCCGTTGATCGTCAACCCCGCGTTGTTGTTCGCCGTATTGATGTTGACATTCAACAGGCTGGACAAGGTGATCGGCACATTGATCACGTTTGCAGCGGATGAAGCGCCCGTGATTCGATTGATGAACGCCCATCCGCCATTGCCGTTCATTTCCAGGGTGGCACCCGCCCCCGCTGCATTGATCGTAAACGCTCCTTCGTTTCCAGAGAGATCTCCCAAACTGAGCACACCAACCACCTCAGTGGTGCCAGTGGGGATCGTAATCACCAAACCAGCAGCACCAATATTACTATTGATGTTGACGATGGCTCCTGGCGCAGACGGCACGACGCCGGGGCTCCAGTTTGCCGCCGTACCCCAACCTGGCGTGCCAGTTGTTGCGGTCCATTCAGTGAAACTTACTTGAGCAAATGCAGCGGAACCGCAAAGACCGAGGGCCAAAGCAGCGGCTGTGGAGCAGGACTTGAGGATCTGCAACGAACGGGGATTTTTCATTGTAAATACGAAGTGGTCTCTTTATCTCCGTTTTGGCGGACAATGACAAGCTGTTTCCCGATTTTCATTAAGCAGAGTCTTCATTTCGTTGGAGTTGGCGATATTAAACCAACAAAGACACGTGCCTACGGGGAGATTTCCGCAAAAGTCGAAGTACCCGGGTCGCAAAAGTTAAGAAAATCACAAAAAAGAGAAGTTGCGCCTTCTCCGGGCAGAGAAAGATTCACATTTGTTGATCAATTGTTCCCAAAACAGCGACAGCTCCAGGGGAGGGCCATTTAGGCCAATCCTCACTGGAGCTGTCAATGTAGAGTCGACTCTTAACGACGGCGGCGGCGCATGAAGAGAAGCGCAAATCCGAGCATCAGCAGAAGAGCACGTGAAGGCTCCGGGGCAACAACCAACAGGATCCCCTGGCTGTTGAACAGGCTCGTGTCCCACCTGAAGCCATTGCCAAGCTCAGGGAGCACCAGATCATTCCAGGAAATACCGCCGGCGTAAATGGCGCTTCCCGTGTTGATCCCGCCACTCACAGCGAACCAATCAATGAGATTGAAGACATCGCCTGCGGTAGCGGTGTACCCATTGTTGACCACCTCGATCTTCGTTCCAGCAGTCCAGGTCAGGGTGCCATTCACCACCAACTTGTCGTGTTGGTTGGCGAGGACTGGATCTGAAAGTGCATGGGAGAATTCGTCAGTGGTGATGCCCGCCACCCAACTTGCATAGTCCGTATCGCGATAGTCGAGATACGAGCTGTTGTTGTAGGTGGCGCGCTGGATCTGGAGCTGGGTGACTGAGCCCGTTCCCAGGAGGGTGTTGCCATTGATCGTCAAAGTGCCCATGGAGCTGCCAGCATTGTCCCCTGGTTTGAGGAGACCATTTAGCTCCAACGTCAGACCACCTTGGACAAATCCGGTACCAGCAACAGTTGCCCCACCCTTTACAATCGTTCCCTGGGCATTTGCAGCTCCAGTATCACCCACACCGCCACGACCAATCTGAAGCACACCAGCTTTCACCGTGGTCGTGCCAGTGTAGTCGTTATCGAGTGTCATTGTAGCCCAGCCATTGCCTGCTTTGACCACGTGCAACGCAGCGCTAACCGCCGTGTTGTTGCTGATCAGGTGGTTGGGCAAGGTACCGT
Source organism: Verrucomicrobium sp. BvORR106 (assembly GCF_000739655.1). Taxonomy (GTDB): domain Bacteria; phylum Verrucomicrobiota; class Verrucomicrobiia; order Verrucomicrobiales; family Verrucomicrobiaceae; genus Verrucomicrobium. The sequence goes on from NZ_BATR01000167.1 coordinate 88,632, forward strand.
TGCGGAAATGCACATCCCAAAGCGCCTCAGTATTTGAGGGTGTCGTCTGGGTGACCGTCAGCGTTCCTTCCGTGGTGCTGGCATTCTCAATGAATGCAGAGCTCCCGACAACTCCCTGGAAGTTACCCAGGCCATCGTTGCCGGATCCGGGCGTCGTCGTACCCAGGGGACCGTTGTTCGTATGCAGGCTGCCGATGGTGACATTGCTACCCGCCACCTGAAGTTTGGACGAGCCATTCATCGTCACGTCATTCAACTCCGTGAGGGCCTTGTCATTTTCCAGGCGCAACACCACTTGCTCGTCCTGATCCCAGCTCTGGTTCAGGCCAAGGATGACATCGCCAGACCAACCCGAGTTGTCCCCGCGGAACACGAAGTAACCAATGCCTTCACCCACTTGCTGGTTGTTGGCAGTGCCGTTGTTGGTGTCATCCACATGCAGCGAAAGGTTACCGGAGCGACCGTTAATCAGGTCGTCTTTGAACCCACCGGTGAAGTACATGAATGAGTAGGTGCCACCACTGAGTCGGGACGGCTGCTGCGTATAGAGCCCCAGGTTGTCACTAAGAGTGATGTCCCCATGGAAGTAGGCTTCAAGTCCAGCAGCTGTTTCAGCAACCGCGGTGATGCGCTTCGTTTGCAGCGGATTGTAGATCACGTTGATGTCCTGGAACACCTCATGAACCGCACCTGGGATGCCCTGCTCCCAGTACATCTGGATTTCGGCCACACCCTGACGGTTGTTTGCTCCCAAAGTAATGGCCTGGGTGCCCACGCCAGCAACCATCCCAGTGCTGATCAAACGCATGACACCTTCCTCCACTTTCAACGCCCCAGACCAGAGCAAGTTGTTGTCACGGAATTCCAGCACGCCCTGGCCGGACTTGATGATGTCTCCAGTACCGGTGAGATACCCACCACTGCTCTGGTTGAAACGGGCAGTCAGGCCTGCGGCCACATCCACCGTGAGGGTGCCTTGCACGTCGATGACGCCGTTGATGTGCGTCGTCCGGTTGGTAACCCCTGCGACCGGAGTCTGCCCGATGCGCATGGTATTGTTCCCCTCAAAGCGCAGCCACTCTTCAATCCTCCACTCAACACCACCACCGGCTGCACCCAGGTACACCTCAAAATTGGTGCCCTGACGGAAGACGGTGCCATCAAGGAAGGACCGGTTGGTTCCCAGAATGGCAATGGTCTGAGTGCCGCTGGTTGCGGCAGTGTTGTCACCATTCAATCGGAGTGTCCCTTCGCGGACGTCAATCATCCCCGTAAAGCTGCCGTTGGCAGCGGATTCCCCTTCGATCCCCAGTGTGCCAGCTCCCATCTTGATCAAATCGCCGCCGACGAACGAGCCTGCGTTCGCCGAGCCGTTGACGTAGGCGTAGTTGTTCTCAGAGATGATGTTCCCCTTGATGGTGAAGACGGCATCGCCATCCACGATGTCAATCACACCACCATTGCCCCCGATCGTAACGTTGCGCTCATTATCGAGATCAGCAGTGCCTCCAGTCCACCGGAATGCACCACCATTCATGTAGATGGCATCGTTGGTCGCAGCCGCGAAGTCCACCTTCCCGAGCTGATTCATGTTGCTCACGGAAAGCACGGAGCCCGTCAAATGCCACTTCATTTCCTTGCCAGCGACAGAGTTGTCTGCGGTCAAGATGACTTGACGCGCTCCTTCATTGGCCCAGTTGGCGAGTGAAGCAGCTCCAGTGACACTGGGTCCAGTCACCACCACCACCGAGGGGGCCAGTGAAGCAGCCCCGATCTGCGAAGCGATGGTCAGTCGATTCTGCCCGTAGTGGTGCAGATAAAGCTCGCCATCATTCACAGTTGTCAGCACGCCACCGTAGATGGTCTTGTTAAACTGACCCACGTTGCTGGAAACAAGGATACCACCACTCGAGACGTTAAGCGTCGTCGTCCCAAGTCCAATGGCATTGTCAGATGCCGTGTCGAATCTCAAGGAGTTGATCGTCAGGTTGCTACCTGTGCCGAGCGACCCCGTGAAGCCGGTGCCATTTTCAGTGACGTTGGCCCCTGTCTCGAGCGTGCTTCTCCAGTTGGAAACATCGTTCTGAGTTTCCGACGCCACCCGGGTAAGCCCTTGGATCGCATTTCCGGTGGCATTGATCATCGCAAAGTCCGCAGCCTGGCGTGCCGTATTGCTGTAAGTGGCCCATCCGCCCAAGAGAACGTTGGTCACCCAGTTGGATGATTTTGCCGCCAGCGTGATTGCAGATGTGCCGCCGTTGTTGGCTTCCACGAAGTTAATCGTGCTGCCAGCGGTGCGGTTGATGTTGGCACCATCCGTGGCCGAAGCACGTCGCCCCAGGTTCAGAGTGGTGGTCCGCCCTGCACTGGACTCCACCAGAATCTCCGTCGCTCCAGGACGCAGATTGAGCGCGCCGTTGTTCACGTTGGTAAACCCTTGCGTGGTATTTGCAGCGGTGTTCCCCACCACCTGGAAGGTACCACCATTGAAGTTGGACGCCCCACTGTCGGCAAATCGCACGTTATTCTGCGTGGTGTAGTCAAGCTTCAGAGTGCCACCGCTGATGAGGAATGAAGCCGTAGTGGAGGCTCCGACGACGCTGCCGTTCAGCGACACTATGCCTCGACCAACCTTGCTGATGCTGCCACCAGTGAAGCGACTGTTGAACTCCACGGTACCACCTGCGTTAGCATACAGCCGGACATCACGGCCCAAGGCGATCGTGCTGTTCGTGGCGGTTGTAATCGCCCCGAAGGTGACGACCCCAGACTCATTCTCCCCGCCGATCATCACCGCGCCGTTGTTGGCGTTAGCGTGGGTGGTGATCGTGAAGTTGTTCACCCCAAGCGACTGTCCAGCCTTTGTCAGCAGGAAGTTCACCATGGAGTTGTCACCAGGATCGGTCTTGTAGTTACTGCCACCAATCTGGAACCCGACAAATCCATTCCCCGCCTCAGAGCGGTTGATCAGATCCAGGGTATTGGCGTCGTAGAAGCTCCCATCACCCGTGTAGCGCAGGAAGCCGCGCATGAGTTCGATTCGCCCCACGGCCTTCCACTGCTGCTGAGCCTCAACATTCATTTCGTCGCTGCCGCCGAGCCACGACACCAGCACCTCGTTCTCGTTGGTGTAGGTTGTGCCACCAATGACAGTCCCCGTGGGCTTGTTCGAGATGGGCCCGTTTACCGAGATGGCGTTCCCGTTGGCGTCGAGTTTGTCACCCACAGTTCCCTGAAGGATGAGCCACCCGTTGCTACCACCATCAAGTGTCCATTGGCGGGGATTGATGTAGTAGGTGTCATTGGTTACAGCTGTATTTCCACCACCCAGGTTGCCCGCCATGACCAGGGTCGAGTTGCCACCAATCAGAATGCGAGGATCGATCGTGGCGTTCACCGTTTGACCACCATTGCTGATGTTGTCGAAGGTGATGTTGCCATACCAGCGGTTAACGGAGTCGATGTTGCTGATGACGTTCTGGTTGTCGATCGCAAGTGTGCCGACGTAGATGTCCTCGCGGCTGGCATTGAGGTTGCCATTCTTGTGACCGATATTGATCCCCGCACGGATGGTGATCTGTCCGGAACCTTCCACAACGACACCATGGCCGGTTCCCCCTTGTCCCAGCGCCTGGTCATGGCGCAGACTCAGCGAGCCATTGGTAACTTTCGTAATACCGGAATAGGTATTGCGGCCGTCAAAGAACACTTCCTGGAAGCCTGCCTTGGTAATCCCCACTTCGTTCGCAGCGACCGTTCCGGCAATAGTGGACCGGATGAACATCGCGTTACCAGCGTAGGTGCCACTGGAGGTATTGTACCAGCCGTTTACATTGACGATCAGACCTTCCTTGTCGCCGAAGTTAATGGTGCCGCCGTTGATGTAGGTCTGCATGTCCTGGTTGACCCCTTGCCCCATGTTCGCGGAGAGGATCATACCCGATGTGATATTCAACGTGGCATTGTCATCAATGACCAGCGTGGGAGTGAACTGCTGCCAGCCCACCATGCGAGTGCCTGGCACCGTGGATCCCGGAGCATTGTTATTCAGGTTGTCATCCAAGTTGCCGAATCTCAGGGAATTCACGGTGAGATTTTCCATGAGCATGGTGGCGGGGAGACTCAAATTGAGGTTCTGCCCTGCCGCTCCCGCCATGTTGGCAGTGTTGGTGTAGTACTCTGAATCATCCAGAGGGCGGAGATAACCGCCATCAAGCGTCATGAAGTGACGTCCCGAGAACAACTGGTTGTTGCGACTTTGGGCCGAAGCCTGACCGTTCCCCCAAAGGTGCGCTTCATCGTTTGCAAGGGGTGCCAATCCACCAAACAGGCCTTTTGCCACTGCCTTGTTGGTTTGAGTGTTCGCTGCACCCGAGAAGCTCAGACCACTGCTGTCCAGCAAACGGAACCGCACGCTGTCATCAGCAGCAGCATCTGTGAGGCCGAACGTGGCCGTGGAATCCCAACTGCTCAGCACCAAGGTGCTACCAGCCAAACGTTCAATCTTGCTGATGGTGATTTGGGTATCTGCGTTGGATCCGTTCTTGGGATTCACCGTGATGTAGTTCTGACCAATCTCCGCCCTAACGGTACCGAGAGTTTCAGTGACATTGGTGGAACCGCTGTCAAACACAAGGTAGCCCTCACGCATCCTCAGCGTCGCATTGTCATTGATGCGGTTGCTCAAGTTGGCACCGATGTTGGTGTTGCCGAATCCTCCAGGTGTCGAGGTGATGTTGGCCCCATCCAGATCGCTGGTGTTGTCCACCCGCAGCACCCCACGGCGCTCAAACACCAAATTCGCCGTATTGGCCATGGTACCTTGCCCGTAAAGAGTGGTCCCGAACAAGTCCACACGTGCTTCATCTGCCTGGTCAGGATCGATCGGCTGGCTCGTACCAGTGAGGCGGGTAAGCACCGTGTCTCCCGTGTAGGTGTTGTTGCCAGTGAGGCGAAGCTCACGGCTTCCCAACTTCGTAAAGCCGCCTGACCCGGTGATGGCTCCTTGAATGATCAGCATGGACTGCGCATTCACCACCTGATCACCCGCAGGGCTTTGCGTGCCCAAGATACCATCACCAAGATTGGTGCCCGCACCACCGCCTTCAATGTTGAAGAAGGTGTTGGAGCCGTCAGCAAGACCAGTCAACGTGATGCTGCCGTCGTAGAAGGTATAGGTCTTCGACAGTGTGTCCGAGTTGAGCTCAATGTAGCTGGTGGTGCTGAAATTGCCGCCAGAAGCAGCCGAGCGGCCGAACGCGGTAATCGCCGCCGTGTGGTGGGCACCGTGTTGACGGTAAAACTCGAGCCGTGCCCCGACCATGGCGTTCAGAATCGCCACGTTGTTGGGGTCAGTTGTTTGACCACCATACACCACCTTCACTCCGCCCGTGATGGTGGTGTGTGAAAGCAGCGTATGAGGATAGGCGGTAAGCGGAGTTGCTCCTCCCCCCACTCCAGGCGCACCGATACCATTAGGATTGGTAGTGAGAGAGTTCACCACATAGGGGAACTGCGTGCGCGTCTCTGCGCGGAACTCCCCTTCGGACAGGATCAGTTCATCCAGCCCGCTGAACTCGCCTTCGAACACTGCAAAATCACCCACACCCACTTTCGTGAGGGAGTGGCCATTGCCTTCGATGGTCGGACGAACGGCGACGTTGCCAGCAGTGATGTCAGTGTCATAGGCCGACATGTCAATTCGAGCGCTGCCGCCAACGGACGCATCTGCATCAAGTTTGATGATGCTTACGGTACCAGACGACGTGCTGTTCGTGTTGCGCAGTGCACCTGTGCCAAGATATCCAGAACCGGCGATATGAATGATCTCGCGAAGCGGGCTGCTATCGTCGCCGATGTTCAGATCCTGCTCACGGAGGTCGAGACTCGCCCCACTCTGCACGATGGTCTCGTTGCCGATGCCGAACGATCCCAACGCACGGGCGTTTCCGAGGTTGAGCACCCCGCCGCTCACAATGATTTGCCCAGACAGCGTCCCCGCACCGTCATAGAAGTTCTGACCACTGAGGGTGAGGGTGCCGTCCCCAGTTTTGGTGAAGCCGTTGCTGCCCTTGATGATGCCACTGATGGTCAAGTTCTGGGACAGGTCCGTGAACACCGTCATTCCAGCGGAAGTCGTGTTGTTGAAGTCCAAGCGACCACTGAAGGTTGCGGTGGAGTTCGTGGCATTCCCAAAGATGGCCGAAAGTGTCGCCCCCTGATTGAAGGTGATGAGAGCCCCGAAGGTTTGCCCTGCTCCAGCCGCCTGGAGGTTCGCTCCACTGTTCACAATGACCGTCGTCCTGCCGCTTCCGAGAGCGTTGTTATTCCCGCGGACTCGAAGAATCCCTCCATCAAGAATGATACTGCCGACGAAGTTGGCATTGTCATCATCCAGCAACAATGGCTGCGAGTGGGTGGCCGCGAGTCTCAAAGTACCTTCCCCGCTGAGGGTTTGGAAGTTGTACTCGGAAGTGCTGGTCGTGTTGTAGAGCAGCGTGGCCCCCTTGTGGATGAAGATCTGGTTGAAGGAGGATCCTCCGGTCCCCAGGCTGCCTGAAGTGCCACCGTTTCCAATCTGAAGAATGCCACCTGTGATGTACACCTGACCCTGGAACGTATTGTTCTGAGTAAGGATCACTTTGCCGTCGCCGGTCTTTGTAATCCCTTGTGTGCCAGCACCCGTGACGTTTTGTCCGATCACAACATCGATTGTGAGATCGTTCGAACTGTGATTGTGGATGATCAGTCCGTCCAATGCGTTAGCCGTGGAACTCGACGTCGCACTCCGAAGCGTCACTCCCGCCCCACCGCCAATGGTCACTGCACCAGAGTTTGCGGTCATGAGGATACCTCCGCTCTGCAGGTTGTTGGTCCCTGAGAGAGTGATCGTGCCACCACCAGCGGCATTGAAGCGCAGGCTGTTGGTGGTGAAGCCTGCCGTCACGGCCCCAAATGTCGTCACATCGGTGTTGCTGGCCGAGGTGTAGGTATTAGCAGCATATCCAGTGAACGCAGTGATCGCGGTGTCGGCAGCACCAGTGTTGATCGACTGAGCCCAGTCGGTCTTGTTTACCGTCGCCCACCCACCGAGGATGCCATTGGTGTTGTTGGTGTCCGTGGTAGCGATGCTGGCAGCACCGAAATCCATGGTCCCACCCTGAGCCCGGGTGATGGCGTTCAGCGCTACGACAGAAGTGCCACCAGTGCGAATGATCCGGTTGGCACCAGCATTGATAGTGGTAGCAGAAACCACTTCGGTATGGCTGCCGCCTGAGAGTTCGAGCGTCCCCCCTGAAAGGCCCACCTGGTATGACAGCGTGTAGTTATTGTCATCAACGCCAGCCAAAGTGGCCACATTGACGCCGCCAAACACGAGTGCCGCCCCATCTGCAAGTTTACTGCCCGTGGCAGTTGCGTAGTTCAAGCGCAGCGTTCCGCCAGCAAGGTTGGTCTGCCCCGAAAGTGTGTTCGCTCCGGAAAGCACTACGGTACCAGTGTCAAAGATGGACAACTGCCCTGAGCCACTAATTACACCTGAAACATCAAGCGAAGCGCCAGTGGCTGCCGAAAGCCGTCCGTTTTGACTCAAGACGACTCCACCCGTCCAAACGTTGGCACCCGTCTTTGCCACCAATGAGGCGTCAGCGGTAGCGATGGTGAGCGTCTCACCCGTGATGGTGAGGCCGCCACGGAGCTGAAGGCCCGAACCGGAAGCTCCGCTGAGTGTAGTGCCGCCGGTGGTCGACCCAAGGGCGGTGTTGTTCGTGATGGCAAGGGTGCCTCCACTGACTGTAGTCGTACCCGTATAAGTGTTGGCGTTTGTGATGACCCAAAGGCCAAGCTCAACCTTGTTGAGGTGGAAGGCCGCCGTTCCATTGTCGACCAGTTTCAACCCAAAGGTGTGGTCAAGAAGGGCCCCGGTCTCGTTGCCGCGCAGGGTGAGCGTGCTCACGGTGTTCGCCGAAGCAAACGCAATGTTGCCAGTGTTGGTGAAGTTGACCACCGCATCATCGTTGATGCCCAGAACGTGACTGGAACTCGCCCAAATGCTGTTGTTGGTTCTGGTGGCAGAATCACTGCCAGAGATGGTCAGCAAACGGTCTGTCGAGGCTGGTCCCGTGCCGATGTAACGGATCCCGATGTCGCTGACATTGTTTGCACCAGCAAGAACCAGATTGCTGGCAGCATTGCTGGAAGCCCCAAAACCACTTGCAACACCACCGTTGGCAAACGTTGAGGTGTCAATACGTCCGCCTTCGATGCGCGTGGCACCCGTATAGGTGTTCTGTCCAAGTTGCAAAAGACCAACGTTGCTGCTGGCTGCACCAAAAGTCATCGTTCCCGTGCCCGTCTTGGTTACCCCACCGGTGCCGGAGATTACACCGTTAAACGTGGCGGCACCATTGTTGGCCCCGATGGTGAGCCGGTTGGCTCCCAACACCACAGTCGATCCGACGTTGCCCTGAAGATGGTCAATGGTTTCATTGAACAGCAATTCCAGGGTGGCTCCGCGGCCGGTACTATTGTTGAGGACGACGTCAACCGCGTTATCGAGTGTGGTGCCGGCACTATTTCCCAGCTGCAACACACCATTGTTCACGGTAAGCGAGCCGGTGAAAGTGCTGACCCCATTCAGTCTCCAGGTGCTCATCCCGTCCTTGACCAGCGAGGTGATGTTCGTGCCGGAGTTGTTGACGATGGCTCCCTGAATCACGTTCACGAAACCAGCCGTGTCATCGAATCGCCCCAAAGCGAGCGTCTTCGATCCGGCTCCGGTGGAAGTCCAGGTTGGATCTGCGATGGTGAGAGCGCCGCTGCCCAGGTTCACAATGCGGGTGGTGCCTCCGGTGCCAGAGAGGTTCATCTCCACGGTGGTCGCAAGAGTTCCCCCTGTGAATGCGCTGGTGAACACCAAAGACGGACTGTTCCCTCCAGATCCTAGGTTGAACGTCTTTGTGGTACCGCCGAGCGCACCAATGCTGTTGGTTTCCAGCCTGCCGTTGTTCAGGCTGATGCTTCCTGTGAAGGTATTCCCTGCGTTGCTGAGAAGCCACGCGCCAGCATCTTCCTTGATGATACCGCCCGCGCCAGTGATCAATCCGGAGATGGTTGGGGTGCCTGCAGTCCAGTTGCCAAACGGGGCCAAGTTCGGGCTGATGCCCGTGGCAGAGCCACGAAGGTAGGCATTGCGGTTGAGGGTGATGGGTCCGCTGAAGATCAACTGGCCCACACCATAGGAAGCCAACCCCGTACGACGGGTGGTGCTGCTTCCGTTGAAGGTAATTGCGTTGGTGACCGTCTGGGTACCAGGCTTCACACCCACGTATTGCAGGAGATTGTCCTCAGCCTCCGTCGTTGCAAGCGCATCAATATTGATCAAGCCGGTTCCAAATGAACCGCCCGCAGTGAATTGGATGCTGCCTCGATTGAGAATAGTCCCACCACTATAGGTGTTGTTTTCATAGTGCAGACGATTGGTCACGTTGCCATTGAACTGCAGCGCGCCGTTCCCAGTGACAATGCCACCAATGAATGCCCCCGTATTCCCGTTGTTGTTGAAGGTCACTCCAGTCCCCACCTCAAGCGTAGCTCCACGCATGATGGAGTAGTTGGTGGTCTCAGAAGTGTCCACTCTCAAGGTGGCACCTGCCCCCACTGAGATACGTCCGTCGTTACGCCATGCATTTCCACCTTGGAAAACCACCGTACCCTTGTTGATTTGGTTGCGGTCGTTGAAGAGCGTATTGTTGCCGGTGAGCACCGTCGTTCCCGTGCTGTTGTACACGAAAATACCACCGTTGTTGGTGTCTCCGCCACCCGTGATGTTGGCAAAGATGGTCTGATTCGCATCGCCGACAATCTCAAAATAGCCGTAGTTCGTGGCGGCGTGGGCTCCAGAGTTGTTTCCAGCGAGGGAGATCTCTCCTCCGAAGGCCTTGGAACCGTCAGCATTGCCACCCGTCAGCCCCATCAAGTAGTTGCCTGACGCCTGATCCGTTTTGATGCGCATCACGCCCGTGACCACCTGCAAGAAAGCACGATCGTCCGTTGAACCACTGGCAAACTCACCAGCGATCTTGCCGGACAGCTCCAAAAGGCCGAAACCAGTCTTGTTAAAGAAGCTGAGCCGGTTGTTGGTCCCAGCAGAATCATTGACCGGCTTCATCAAAATGTCCGCCGCAATTGCTTGCACGTTGTCCATGTAACTGATGCGCACTCCCACGTTCCCAGTGCTGCTACCTGTGATGTCGTACCCAGAGAAACCTGGGGTGACACCAGAACCGATGTAGCTGTTATTGCCGAGTGTCACCGCCGTGTGGCCGGTTGTCCCAAGGAGGTTCAGACGCCCGGTGGCACCAGTAAGATCGCCCGTGAAATAGACGCGGTGATCGACGTTGGACACACCAGTGCGATTCACGTTGATAGATCCTGCTCCAGAAATTTTGTTCCCGATGTAGAGCGTGGCATTGGTCCGATCCAGGATCATTGTGCCGTTCAGCGCGAGATCTCCGCGCCCCAAATTGCCGCCTGCCGAGTTGTTCCCCAGGCGAAGGGTCGTTCCCAAATCAACGGTCGTAGGACCATAGTACAAGTTCGTGCCCTCAAGAATAACAGTGCCGCCACCACCGAAGACGACACCAGCGCTCTGCATGCCAACGGCGCTGCTGGTATCTTCCAAACCCAAGATGCTGCCAGTGATCCGAAGTGTCTCACCAGATGCGACAGTGACATTGTTGGTTGCGCCAATAAGAGCCACAGCCCCTGACTGCTCACTGGTGAGGCCGCCCGTAGTAGCAACTTCAAGGGTACCGCCCTTCAAATAGATGTTCTCGGCGATCGTCAGCCCTGCAATCCCGGAGTACCGGAGTTTCCCGCCAGCCTCCACCGTCGTTTGACCGGACTCAATACCACTTCTGCCAAGACCTGAAGAGTGTTGCACATCCAAGACGCCGTTGCGCACACTGATCCGACCAGTGAAGTCAGCGTTGTTGAACTTGAGTTCCGTCACACCACTTCCGAGTTGGCGCAGCCATCCGCGGGGGTATGCGGGGACTGATGTGCCGGGATTGCTGCTACGAATAGCGGCGAGACTGATGTTGTTGCTCTTGTTGATGTCCAGCACGCCACCCAACACAATATCTGTCGTTTGAGCGATTGTGCCTTGGGTTCCACCATTACCAACGACCAACACGCCTTCATGAACAAAGGTGGTGCCGCCGTAGGAATTGTCACCCAACAGGATCAATTTCCCCTGGCCAACTTTCGTCAAGTCCATCGAGAGATTTCCACCGATCTCGGAACTGATGATGAGGTCCCCTTTGGCGTTGTACTGATGCACGATCAGTTCGTTCAAGGTGTTGGTGCCTCCGCTGGGCGACACAGCTTCGCCCAAGCGTCCGCCAGAGATGAATGAATCATTCGCTCCCACATTCGAGGTCACGAGAATGCCGCTCCCAGTCAACGTCAGTTCCGACATGATGGTGAGCGTCCGTGAAGCCGCATTGTTAAACCGGATGGTTGCCGCGGCATCATCCGCGAAGAATAGGCCGTCTCCACCAGGGGTCGTGTAGTTTGAGTCAACATCCAGGTGTTCCACACCAGTGAGCGCGGTAACTCCAAGGGTAGAAGTCTTGGTGTAGGCACTGTTGGCCAGTCCAGTAATCAGCGTGTCGCTGGCAGCGACATCGCTGACAGCCCAAGTGTTCTTGTTATAGACAGCATAGCCCCCAAGAATACCTGTGGAGTTGTTGGAAGTGTCGGTGGTTGCCGTCGCCCCTTCGACTAGCAACGTCGCTCCTTTTTCGGAATCCCGGGTAATCGCATTGAGCGCGAAAGTACCGCCGGAGTTGGGTACTCCATTGACCCCAAGAGACTGAGCAATGCGGTTGGCTCCGCCAGTCAGCACAGTATTGCCTTTTTCCTCAGTTCCGACAGAAGAACCAGCGACAATCACCGTGGCCCCACTCAACTCCCAATCAGCAAAATTGCTCACCACATCTGTCCCAGAGGCTCCGCGATCGAGAATGATGGTAGCCCCATTTTCAATACGGGTCACCCCTCCGTAGGTGTTTGCATTGTTCAGTGTCAGACTTCCTCCGCTCAAAGTCAGCCCCCCGCCGCCGGAGAGAATCCCCGCAAACACTGCTCCGCGACCGTCTGTGAGTGTGAGCCTCCCCTGAAGCTCCACTTCACCGGTCCCCTGAAGCGCGCCGATCGCTTCGTCGATCACCACCACCATGTTGCCACTACTGTTTACCGTGACGACCACTGAATCCATGACGGCCCCAGTGCTAAGGACCCCCGTGTGGTTCAACCGCAGCAGACCGCCATTGACGATCAAGTTGCCGGTGAACGTGTTGTCCCCGGAAAGATCCCAGCCGTTCACCGTAGTGCCGTTGACGATCAACGTACCATTCCCACGAATGCTACCACTGAAGGCCCCGCTCGTGGATACGATAGAGGTATTCACGTGATCAAAGATGAGAGTTCCGTTTTGGAGTGAGACCACTCCGCTTCCGGTCAGTGTATTGAGAGTTTGGGTCGCACCGTTCAGGTCGAAAGTGCCGGCGGCATTCACCGTCAAATTTGTATTGGCGGACAGAGATCCCGTGCCCGATGCAGCCAATCCACCGATGCCCGTTGCCTGGCCGAAAGCGCCCAAGCGGAGGAAACCACCATCGACGCGAATCTTGGAGATGGTGTTTGCCCCCCAGAGATCCAACACCCCTGCGCCCGTCTTGGCAAAAGTACCGATACCCGAAAGAACGCCACCAAACACTCGTGGAGAAGCAGAGTTAACCGACAACACCGTGTTGACGTTGTTGATTTCAATTTCACCACCTGTCAGGCCGAGATAGTTGCCACCGTAGTTGGCATTGCCAGCATTGCCGCCGAGCGAGTAGGGCGTAAAGCCAACCACACGACCACCGCCAGTGATGTCAGTAATGGTGTCCGTCGCATTGCCCACGCTGTAGGTAACCTTCACTCCAGTTTGGTTGCTCAGAACCAGCTTGTTCGAACCATCAAGGCCGATAGCTCCGGTATTCACGGCAATGGTACCCTGTTCAGCTCGCAAGATACCATCATAACCATTGCCAGAACCGTCCCAGCCACCGGTGATTTCCCAGATGCCCGTGCCCACCTTCATCACTGCGGTCTCCGCGTTGTCACCGAAGATCTCACCAGCAAAACTGAAGTTCGTGTTGTCAGCCCCAACCACCAAAGTTGAGACGTTGCTGCCGTTCACGAGGTTGATGCTGTTGTTTGTGGCAGCACCGCCTGTCAGCGACCCCACAGCATAGTAGCCGCGGATGTTTTGGTTGGTATTGATGAAGGACAGGGATGTGCCTGCAGCAAAGTGCAAACGAGACGTGGCACTGAGCACGTTGTTCGCGTTTTTGTTGGCCACACCTACCACCACAGAACCTGCATTGATCGTCGTAGCACCATTGTGGGTCATGGTACCACCGAGGGAAAGAACACCGGCCCCGTTCTTGGTGAAACCACCTTGGCCAGTTATAAAGCCCCCAATCGTTGCCGCACCAGTGTTTGTGGTGGTCAAGATTGCACCGCTGCCGAGGTTGACCGTCGCGCCGTCTGCCACTGAGAGCAGGCGGATGGTCTCGCTGGTATTAAGTTCAAGGGTTGCACCGTAGCCGGAGACTGTAACGTCATTTCCGTCAGCAACGGCACTGCCCCCGCTGAGGACCAACTTGCCTCCACGGACAAGGACTGGGCCGGTGAATGACCCGGTGCCAGACAAGGTCTGGCTTCCCGCGCCTACTTTGATCAAGCCGCCGGAACCGCTAATAGTGCCCCCGTAGACCCCGTTCAATCCATTGCGCCCCACGGTAAGGGTTCCAGAACCCAACACCACATTGCCACCAACACCGGCGAGAGAGCCGATGGTTTCACTGATATTGTTCAGGTCCAGAGTGCCGCCCGTCTGCACCGTCACAGATGCAAGGTCATGAATCTGTTCTGGATAAGGCTGCCCACTGCCAAGCACCATGGTTCCATTGCTGACAATGACGTCACCACTAGTCTGAAGTTCTCCATTCAACACCAGCGTGGTGGTGCCCGCCTTCTCAAATCCGCCGGCACCAGAAACTGCAGTTGTGAGTGACGTGCTTCCAGCAGTGTTGTCCACCACCTTCAGGATCTTCCCAGCGGCCACAGTAACACGACTATCGGCGACCCCGGTGAGCTTGCCGATCGTGTCACTTTCGTTCACGAAATAAGTCGTGCCAGATCCCGCCAAATTGACGGTCGCAGCGTCGTTGAGCGCATTGGCCACATCAGCCACCAGACTTCCACCATTGATTGTGACCGAGGAAGAATTGGCAATGGCACCATCAAGTTCGAGTACGCCATCGTTCACGTAGGTTGCCCCACCGAAACTGTTGTTGGCACTCAAAATCAGACGGCCTTCACCAGCTTTAACGAGTCCAGCTCCGCCCGTTGCCAGTGCCGAGCTTACGGTGAGCGTGTGAGCGCCCTGGGTGAATACCACATATTCGCTGCTGTTGGTGAGAATCTGGGAGAAGCCGCCGATGTTCGTCGCAGCCGTGCCTCCTTGTGAGGTCGAGAGGATCCCCCCTGCGTTCAGGGTAAGAGAGCGAAGAGCCTCTCCGGTCACAGTCACCGTTCCACCCGCTGAGCTGTCGAGCACCAATACGTTCGCCGAGTTATTACCACCGGGAATTGCGCTCAACGAAGCGGTTGTTGAAGCAAATCGGACGTTTGTGGTGAGGCCATCGAAATTCGAAGAGTATTCCGTGGTCAGGTTCAACGGGCGCAATGAGCCGGTCACTGAATCATAGGTGAGGAAAGAGTTCCCTCTGTTCGTTGCCGCGATGCTTCCAGTGACAGATTCACCAATGCCCCATGGCAGAACACTGATGGTTGTCGTGTTGGCAGCTCCCGCTCCACCAATGAGCGAGCCAGTCGGCGCAGTACCCGTGAAGCCAAAAATGACACGTTGGGTGTTCGGGTTGGCCCCAGTGTTTGGCCCAAGCCCAAGATTCGTGCCCCTGACGACGAAGGTGGCCCCAGCGCCACGGACCAGGCTGTCAGCGCGGAATCGCAGAACCCCGCCCCCCGTGCTTTCCATCCGGGCATAGTTGTCACCCGCCACCAAGGTGAGTACACCCACGTCTTCGGTGATGAGGTTGGTGTAATCTGCGGTGTTGGCAGCCTGATTCCAGTTGTAGGCTGCGCTAGACTGGTCAGTGCGAACCCAGAGGCCAGTGTGAATGCCTCCAAATTGCGCGCGAGCGCTGTCAAGTTTGAGAGCGGCAGTGTTGCCGATCCTGTCCGTCGGCCTGCTGCCGTTGTTGTCAATCAACAGTGAAGCGTTCTTCACGTTGATGGTGCTGGCGTTGACAAAGTTCTGGACGCCATCGCCCATCAATTGCAGCAACAGAGCCTGCTGGCCATCCAATGAGAGAGTGCCAGTAAACCCTGCCGAAGCCGCAAAGCTTCTAAGTTGACCGATGCCCTGAACGACGATCTGGCCGCTGCCGACAAAGGCGCCACCGTAGTTCGTAACCGCCGACTGGTTGATCCGCAAAGTGTTGGCACCAAGTTCAACATTCCCACCGACATCACCACCACCCTGGAGGTTGCCGATCGTTTCATTTGCCTGGAGCTGGAGTTTAGCGGTGCTGTCGTTGCGAAGAGTAACAGTTGAGTAGTCACCAATGCCCGACCCGCCCACGACACGAACCGTACCTTCATTGATGACGGTCTCACCAGAGTAAGCATTCCCGCCCGACAACACCAAGACGCCATCGCCAGATTTCGTGACCCGGCCGGTTGCAATCCTCGAACTGATGGTCAAATCACCGGCAGTGTTGTGCTGGTGAATCAGCAATTCGCCTCCGACCCCGGCGTCAAGATAACCGCCCGTGATGTTGCTGGCATTGGCACCCACACCACTGCTGACCAGGAGCCCCCCGTTGGTAATCGTAAGGGTGGCGTTGGTTCCAATATCAATCGTGGATGCAGCGGCGGCTCCAAACCTCACCGTATTCACGGCGATGCTCGATCCAATGGTGCCGGTAAAGGCCGCATTGTTCGTCATGTTCGTCGTGCCAGTTACCCAGGACGCCACGTTGTTGGTGGTAGTGTAATCCCCCGCAGCCAGAGCCACAATCGTGGTGCCGCTCAATTTGGCATAATCGGTGCCGTTTACGGTCAACCAACCGCCGAGGATGCCATTGGTCAACGTATTGCTCGTCGTCACGGCCGCAGTTCCTGGGCCATAGGCAACATCCATCGTAGCTCCAGTCTGTCCGCGGGTGATGGCACCCAGCGCGAGAGTGAGTGATGCCGAACCTGGTGTAACAATGATCCTGGCGGCACCTTGGTTCAGGGTCAGGCCGTTGACCGTTTCAGTGACCGCTGACGTGTTGCCGGAAAGCCGCAGTGTCGGATTGGCCAACCCGAGGTTGGAGTTGGTCACGGCAGTAATTGTTGGGAACGTATTGCTTCCGAGAGTCAATGCCGCACCGCTGGCCAGCTTGGTCGCTGCATTCGTTGAGTAGTCCAGCGCCAGTTCACCGCCGATTACTGTTGTAGCTCCAGTGTACGTGTTGTCGTTCAGCATCGTCACAGTGCCAGAGCCTGCTTTGACAAAGACACCAGCTCCGCTCCCGCCGTTGACAACCGCACCTGTGATTCTAGTGAGGCCAGCGCCGCCAATAGTCAGTGTCCGGCCGGTATTGTCCTGGCTAAGGTTGACGGCGCCCGCCAGTGTCAGCCGATTGCCGCCAGTAATGTCACTGTTGAGGGTTCTGTTCCCACCGTTGTTGGTCATCACACCGGTGAACGTCACATTCTGAGCACCGTTCACTGAGAAGGTGTTGCCTCCGTTCAGCAAGGTGGCGTTGTCAATCGTAGAACCTCCGACCACATTGGACTGGAGCCAACCGCCTGTCGTGCCACCATTCAGCTGGAGCGTGCCTGTTCCGAATTGGTCCACAGAAGTATTTGTCAGGATGACCGTGCCACCACTGATGATTGTGGCCCCAGTGTAGGTATTGGCCGTCGCACCGTTGGCAATCGTGAGCGTGCCGCTCAAGCCGCCATTGTACGTGAACGCGCTGGCGGAGCTACCACCGCCGTTTGCAATGACGCCGCTGATCACCGTTGCGCCAAATCCACCGATGGTAAAAGTGCGATTCGTGGCATCGTTGGAAAGGTTGATGGCGGACAGTTGCAGCCTGTTCGCTGCGGCCAGGTTGCTGTTGAGACGGCGATCGCCGCCGCTGTTTGTGGTAGCAGCGATGAAATCAACATCAGCAGCCCCCACAATACCACCAGTGCCGTTCAGCCGAAGTTGGTTTTTGACGGCATTGGCACCGCTGAGGTTGACGCCAGCCTCAAAGAAGCCGCTGTCCATTTGAAGCACGCCAGCGGTCCCCATGGGATCGGTGGCACCGCTTCTCATGATTCTGAGGAAGGTGCTACCGTTGGAGATCTGAGTAGTACCTCCATAAGTATTGGCAACGGAACCACCAAGCACCAAAATTCCGCCTGCGATTTGGAACGTATCCGCTGCGCCAGCGGTGTCGCGAATCAGGCCATTGACGTAGGTCGTGCCGTTTCCGGTCATCGCGAACGTGCGAGCCGTGGTATCTCCTGAGAAAGTGATTGTGTTGTTGAAGGTGGTGGTTGCACCGTATTCCAGGAAGTTTTCGAACGTGGTGTTGTCACCTGTACGAGTGATGTTGAAGAGACCGTCAAAAGTGAAGTTCTTGTTCCCCACCAAACGCAAGATGTTGCCCGCCTGAGTCACGGTTTGGTTTGACGTGATTGCGAAATCAACAAGGGCCCCAAGGACCGTTTGATCATTGAAGGTCAGCGTCTTTGCTCCAAGACCGAGGGCCTGGGTGTGGCCAAAGATCAGAGTGCCAGCATTGCCGTTGAAGGTAAATCCACCCGTAAATGTGTTTGCTCCGCTGACGATCCAAGATCCTGCGCCAGACTTGGCCAGGCTTGTGGCACCACTGGTGCTGTCTCCGATGATCCCCCGGAACTCATTGGCATCAAAAGTGGAACCTTGAAGGGTCAGCGTCTTGGCACCTGCGGTCGAGACAGCCAAATTGGAGGTAATGACGAGAGCCCCTGTTCCGGACGACTCGATCACAGCGGCACCCGTGCTGCCGAACATGTCAAACACCCTGTCAGTAACCTCCCCCGAACCCGTGTAGATAAACGTGGCACCGGTACCGCCATTTCCGATCCGAATGCTGGCAATAGGAGCATCGCCACCAGCAGCCCCAACATTGGTTGCATAGACCGCGCCAGTCGTGCTTCCAATTGTATTCACTGCAACTTGCCCATCTTGAATCCACAGAGGGCCGGTGAAGCTGTTGCTCCCACTCAACACCAAAAGACCAGTTCCGTTTTTCGCGAGAATGGCACCCTCACCGGAAATGTTTCCGGAGATGGTCGCATAGTCCATGGTATGAAAGCCATTGTTGCCGACGGTAACCGTGCGCTGGGCTCCACCCAGTTCCAGGTGATTCTGGAATTCGGTTTCATAGTTCGCGGTGGAACTGCTGAGAAGCAATGCTCCAGTTCCCAGTGTGTCAGCCCAGATCAGCTGATCGACGTCAAAGGGATAGGCGTTCGTGTCGAGGTTGACGACCAGCTTGTCACGCCATGCCGCGAAGCCGCCGCTCACGTTCAAGGTGAAGCGCACTGTGCCAGCACCCGTACCGTAGGCCCGATTAAACGTACCGTCCGTCTCAAGCACGCCACCGTTAAGCACAACCCCGCTGCCTGCTGACAAGCCCTGACCGTCAACGGCCCTCAATGCCCCAGCGTTAATGGTTGTGGCACCCGTGTAAGTGTTGCTTCCAGAAAGAATCCACAAACCGCCATCCACTTTCGTGATGGAAGTCACCTCACCGCCATTGTCACCAATTGCCAGCCGAATTTCGTTATCCCCAGAGGAACCGCCGCCAAGAGTTAGAAGTCGACTACCGCTTCCTTCGAAGCCCATTGCTCCCGTGTTCGCAAAGATCAGTGCACCTTGATAGGTGGTTGTCCCTCCCAGTAGATGAGCCCCAGTGAAGCTGTTGATTCGCCCCCCAGTGGTCCCCAAGCTGAACAGACGGTCTGTCGTGGCTGTTTCGCCATAGTATCCCAATGCACCGCTATTGCTCAGCACGAGATTAGAGGCAGCATTACTCGATTGCCCGATTCCACTGCTAACGCCGCCGTTTGCGATCGTGAAGATTTCCAGGTTGCCACCGTTCACAACGGTAGCACCGGTATAGGTGTTGTTGCCCGTGAATCGGATGGCACCCGTTCCCGTTTTGGACACGCCAAGGTTGCCAGTGATCAATCCTGTGAACAATCCGGCTCCGTTGCCATTCCCAATGGTAAGAGTCGCCAGCGCACCAGCATTGCTGATGGTGCCGCTTCCAGCGAACGCCCCTACCCCAAGATTGAGCCCATTCAGGTCAACCGTACCCCCTTGCCGAGTGGTCAAACCATTTGCGACAGCACCGAGGGTTCCGCTACCGGAAAGACGCACTGTACCACTGTTTACGGTTGTCGTGCCAGTGTAGGTGTTCGCCCCCTCAAGAATCAGTGTACCCTCTCCGGACTTGGTCAAACCACCGGTGCTCCCTGTGATCGGCAACCCGATGGTGAGAGTCTCCCCGGAGAGATCGACTCGAACGACCAATTCCGTAGCGCCACCTGTCGTGACTGATGCCCCGGCTCCGCCAGTGATTGAACTGGACCCCCCTCCACTTTTGATCAAGCCTCCCGTGCTCAAAGTGAGCACTCCGGAAGCATTCAAGGCGAAGTCGGTTCCTGCGCCACTCAGGTTCAAGGTCAAAAGTGAGATCGAGGCCTGGCTGGCTGGTGACGACGTGAGTTTGACGTGGCTGGCTGCTGCAACAGTGTTCAACGCTGCAGTTCCCACATCTGATCCATAGGCCAGCCCACGAATGAAGCCCCCGTTGGAGGTGTCGTAGGCCGCAAAATCAGCTCCCCCAAAGTACATTCCACTGTTCAGAATGGTGGCGTTGGTACCTCCAGCAGTAAGGCGGAGGAACACATCCGTGCCATTGGCCCCGCCGCTGGTAACAAAGTTTCCTGTGGCACCCGACGTACGAGCTCCCAAGTTTGAGAAGACGAGCACCGTTGCTCCACCGGTCCGCTCAAGCGAGACACTGCCATCGCCAGCAGCAAAGGTCAGCACACCCAAGTTTTCCGTCGTACCAGCCGCATTCCCGACATACTCAAACTTTCCACCGGCAGTCTGTCCTGGTGCCAAAATCGTGTTTTCCCCGGTACCGACTGCGGCGAAAGTGAGAGCGGTCGCTGCCAGACCACTGGTGACGCTTGCGTTGGCATTGATCCGCAACGTGCCATTCATCACCTGCGTCAGCCCTGTATACGTATTGTTGCCAGACAACACCCAGGTTCCTGCTCCAACCTTAATTAAGCCCGTGGTGTTGGTGCCACCATTGTCTGAGATCACCCCACTGATCGTATTGGCTCCTACATTCGTGCCCCCGAGAACCAAAGACTTGGCGCCAGCTCCGCTTGAGGTGATGTTGCCACTCAGGGTGAGCGCTCCGGTACCGTTGGCATCGATTCGACCATTGCCAGTCGTTCCAGCGAGAACGATAGCACTGGCGAACGTTCCACCAGCCCCCACGTAGCGAAGAGCCGGGGCCGAAGTGCCCCCTGCAGCCGTTGTTCCTGTTCCAATATTGATTGCCCCAGTCGGAAGTGCCGCAAGCGATGAAACTTCTAGTGTGCCCGCATTGATGCTGGTGGTACCCGTCCACTGTGACGCGGTGCCCTGTACGATCATGGTGGCATTGCCTGATTTTACCAGTGAATGCGCCACCGTTGTACCTGCAGTCTGAATGAAGTTACCCGTCAGGATGATGTTCGCATTGGTCGCCGCGGCAGTGACAACTTTTGCAGTGCCGGTGCTGTCCATCAAGAAGTCACCTTGAAGAGTCAAGACGCCGTTCATGTTGTTGGTGAACGTGCGAGTTTCCGTCATGCGTGCCACCCATGTATCGGCATCTGCACTGTCAACGAAAGTTGCAGAGTATCCGTTGCGACCATTCATGGTGATGTCGCGGTTATTCATCTGCAAGTCCGCGAGGGTAATGTTTTGCTTCACACCCGTCCCACCGATGGCTCGATCGACGAAGATCGTTCCCACCGTATTTACATCCACAGTCACGCCTTTGTTGGCGAAGCCCGTGTCAGTGGAGAGCGAGTCAGAGCGAACTTCCAACGTGGCATTGCTAAACCGGATGGCATCAATGCCCGTACGTGTCCCCAGGTCAGCCGCTGAGTCCACGCGCAGAACTCCACCGTTGACTCGAATAAGCCCCGCATATCCAGTGGCATCAGCCGGGTTCAACACCATCGTGCCGCCACTTTCTTTGACAATTTCGGCAGTCGAAGTGCCGGTCACATTGCCTGTGAGCACTACGTTTCCGTTGGCATTGCCACCACTATTGAAGATGACTTGCCGCACATCCAGCGCCAAGTTGTTGAGGGACAGCGTTCCAATATTGGAATAAACTCTCGAGTTGGCGGTCAGAGTCAGAGTCCCGGTCAAAGAGTTGTTCCCTACGCTGACCAAACCACCGTCACTGAATTGACGAATGTTTGCTGCTTGGGATGCAAGTGTGATGTTTTCTCCGATGGTAATACCTCCACCAATTCGGAGTTGCGCCCCACTGGCCGATACGGTCGTTCCATCGCCACCCAGCGCATTCGAATGCAATACAGTGAGCGCACCTTGGTTGATGAGCGTGCGACCAGTGTAGGTGTTATCTCCAGCCAGGATGAGGTTACCGCGTCCCGTCTTGATAATGGCGTTTGAGGTGCTGGTGAACCCACCGCTGATAACCCCATTGATTCTAACAGTTGAGAAGTCGAAAACACCAGCCGTAGTGGCAGCGTTCAAAAGGCTGACATTGCTTCCAATATTCGCAGTCAAAGAATCCACCAACGTCACTGGCGCATTGATGACATCCGTACCCAGGCCGGTGCGCTCCAAGAAAGCCGTCCCCCCAACAACTGCTCCGTCAAACACCAACGATCCACTGGCCCCCGTCTCGAACGTGTAGCCTCTTAGGTTTCCGTACGTTCCCAAGGTTAAGCGCCCGAGGGTAATCTCTTCATTCAGATCGATTGTCTGGCTTCCAGTCAAAGCCTGGGTGAATCTGGCCGTCGCCCCCACTGAGTCAGGGTGCAACGCCGGGTTCCAATTTGCATCCGAAACCCAATCATACACGCCGGATGACGTCTGATTCCATGTGGCGTCACCTCCAATCGATTTTGAGCTCCAAGCTGTAAAACAGACCAACAGCGCAGCGTTCACCGGCACGACGAGGCGTCGACGCATGGTTTGAAGGAGTGGGCTGGACTTGCGCATACGAACTTGGATGAGTCTTTTTTGAAACGAAAAATTTAGAAACAAGAGATGATCGTCAACACGAACCTGAACTCAGCTGGCCTCGGCTCCCAAAAGGAGGGCTTTAGGCTGCAAAAACATTACAGTGTAACCACAATTCAGGTTGTTCATGTTGAAGGAGTTTCGAAAACGCGGCCAAATCATCTCTTCTACTTCTCTCCCACCGCGGAGACAATCACTTCCCGGACGCTTTGAAAAAGCAGGTATCCGGGTGCATCGCAAATATACAATGTATTGCTCAAGTGATTCAATGGTGAGGATTTGGGCCGATTTCACTCCACTTCATTTGTGCCAGCAAGATAAATTTTTTGCTGACCACAAGAATTTTCCTACCCCCCTTACACCTCTCGGATAGCCAGCCATTCCGATTGGCGAGATTCCAATAGGGATGTGCTTTAGTTTGCACAAATTGTGATCTTTAAGGCTCAATCATCAGACCCTATTTTGAGGGGGCGACATCATCTAACTATTGACAATATTTAGGATATCTTTAGGATTACTTCTAAATTGCCCACGTTGTGTCGCCATCGTCATACCTTCTTGCCGTTCCGCTGGGCATCGTTGCCGCAGCTGGTTGGGTAGTCCGGATGCAGGACACCAGTTTCGCGGCTTCTCCGCGCACCTCGCACATCCAGCAGGTCGCGAGACACGCCCCTCTTCCTGACAAAGGCGAGCATGCGGAGCCTGACGCAGGCGCGAGATTGGACCACGGCCGCTTTGGCTGGGACCAAACTGACCCCTCAGTGGGCGGATCGACGTTGGGAGACAATATTTTGCGTCGCCCCCTGGGCTCCAGGCAGTCAGGCGCAGCCGTCCCCTGGCTTGATCAGCCTAGTCACGTCGCGACCAAGGCCAGTGGGAAGACTCTCGAGAATATTCCGGGCTATATCCCTGCCCCTGAGGAGGATACCTCCATCTTCCAGACCGTCCCCAGCGATTCCGGATTCCATATCACGGCGGATGAAGCCACCAAAATGGACATCCAGGCTGAGCGGGTGGTGTTCAATGGCAAGGTCAAGATGACCAGCCCGCAGTTCCACCTTTCCGCCACCCAGCTGATCGTCCACCTTGGGAAGGACAAGAAGTCTTTCAAGTTCGCCGAGGCCAAAGGAGAAGTGAATGTGCAGCTCACGGGCGTGCCGGATGAGAAAAAGTATCGCGGTCAGTCCAACACCGCCATTTACACTCCCGCACAGGGCACCTTGCTCCTCACAGGTTGGCCCAAGGTTCAGGGACAAGGCCAGGAATTGATTGCTGCTGAACAAGGGACAAAGGTCACCCTGTTTCCGAAAACGGGTAAAATGATCACTGAAGGGCGCGCACAGACGCGGATTGCCAGACAGTTGATGGCCGAAGGGGTTCCCCCAAAAGCGACGCCGGTACAGTAACCGGCCAGAATTAGGACATCGGCCCGAAGCTGTTGGTCGGCAAACAGGCCGATTCGATCCCACCACTTCTTCACCCCTCCGAATGGGGCATGGCAACCTATTGAGCCGGGCGCTCATGCCAACGCAATGGGCCCAAACTCACTGAATACATCTCATATTTGAGATGATTCCATAACTGGAACCAGATTCTCCATCTGCTCAAATCAAAATAGATTTGCATATTTGCTATAAATCGAGTTGACCGATGAATAAGCATCTCTATAATGCGAAGCGTAGTCGCAAACGATATCATTTATGCAAATCACCTCTCCGCTTCGTGTCATCCGCCTGATCGCAATCTTGTTCCTTGTGGTTGGCCCTTTCATGAAGTGAGCGGGCATGGTCTTCAGAGACCCACTCAAATTTTCCAACGCAGCACACCGAAGGAAAACGACAAAGGCCCGGGACCGCGTGGAGCGGCCGGGCCTTTGTTGTGTCCAGCGGTTGCGAAATCGCCCGGCAATCTGTGCTGAGGCCCCTTCCACACAGGTCCTGGACACGGCGTCTGAAAGAGTGTCGCCAAAAGTTGGACTTTCCCTGTGGGGCAGAATCTGCAAGTCTCGCAGAGTAACGATTCGCCCTCTCATGAATGTCACCCAAAAACTTTTTCTCACTTTAGGCTCCATCGCCCTTCTGCAGGGAGGCTTCATTTCCAGTGCCTCGGCACAGACAGCAGCCCCGAGCACCAATGCCAGTGCCACTGACGAAGTGGATAGCAATCCCCAGTTCTGGCAGGCCTCCTTTGGCAATGGCGGTCATTACCTTGTGAAACTGGGCGCCATCATCAGCGCCTCCAAACACGAGTACATCTCCGATGCTGCCGCTCGCGTGGTGGAAGTGACGATCGGCACCTCCTCGGAGGTGGTCGCGAGATTCTACTTCTTCGAACCGGTCCTGCGCGATACCCCGATCGCCGCCGGCCAGATGCTCCTTAACCGGGCGGAGGAGGTGAAGAATCAGGTCGCCAGCCGGGTAGCCCCTTCCGCAGGAAAGCTTCAAGTGGTGAAAAACTATCCGACCTCCACGCACGCTCACACGGTGGAGTATGCGCTGCAAACGGAAGCCGCCCTCGGCTCGCTCTACAACAGCGTGATGGCCGCCATTCACACTGGACGGGGCAGAACCTGGAAAGAACCCGCACCGAAGTAGTCTCCCCTCTGGTCAAAAAAAAGCTTCCCGGTGTTCTCACCGGGAAGCTTTCAAATTGAATCAGTCTCGTAAAAGCAGGCCTATTCCACCTTCATGGTGCCTTGCATGATCATCGAGTGGCCAGGGAAGGTGCAGAGGTAAGGATAGTCGCCCTTTTCCTGAGGGGCGGTGAATTCGACCGTTTCCTTTTCCTTGGAGTTGAGAAGCTTCGTGTGGGCGAGCACATCCGGACCATCTGGAACGTAGCCGCGGGGCATCCACTTGGTCATCTCAGCCATCATGCCATTGGCAGCGGCGATCAGCCTGTCCTTGGAGCCGGCAACGCCGAGCACCCAGTTGTGTTGCAGCGGGGTCGTGCTGTCGTTGTCAAACGTCACCTTGACCTTCTGTCCTGCTTTCACGGTGAAGCTGGTGACATCGAACGACATGGGGTTAGCCGCCCCGGGCTTCAGCGTGACCACTGCCGCTCCGCCTTCTTCCTTCACTGAAGAAGCTGCTGCGGCTGGAGCTGCTGCTGCGGGAGCCGCCGCCGGCGCACCTGCCGCAGGAGCATGAGCAGCCTCTGGGGTCTTCTTGCCCTTGAGCGAATTGATGAGGCCTCCCCCAATAAGCACCGCACCGGCACCGAGCGCAAAAACTCCAAATGCCAGGCCGATAAGAACATTGACAGCGCTCCAGAAAGAGCTGCCACTTTCGTGGGAATCGTGATGGGTGTCCATGATTTAAAATAAAGGGCGCTCAAGGAAGCACGGAAGCGGCACGGGTCAAGAAATGCCCGCCTCCCGGCCCGCCTGAGAGCGAAAAAGAAAAGGCCGGGCTCCGAGGAGCCCGGCCAGAGTAGGAACTTTAAGGGCAGATACTCAGTTCCGGATCACCAGGAACTTCGTCTGGCCGGCACGCAGGATTTTGAGCTGCACCGCGGCTCCTGCGTCGCCCTTGTGGGATCTGGCTTCAGCAGCCGTCTTCACAGGCTGGCGGTTTACCTGAAGGATGACGTCACCCTCCTGGAGGCCCACCTTGGCTGCGGCGCTGTTTTCTTCCACCGAGGTCACGACCACGCCCGTCACATCTGCCTCGATCGTGTACTCCTTGCGCAGCTCTTCGGTCACATCTTCGATGCGCACGCCTTCAAGGAAGCCTGTGGGCTTCGCCTGCTTCCCGCCGGGAGCTCCGCCACCAGCAGCAAGCTTGTCGGTATCGAGCTTTTCGAGCACTGCATTCAGCTCCATGCGCTCCGGCTTCTTGGACTGCTCATTGAACCGCACCACGTCAAACTTCACCGTCTCGCCGGGGCGCTTGGAACTCACCATGAGGCGGAGTTTGGAGGGCTCCTCCACCTTTTCACCGTTGGCGCCCACCACGACGTCCCCTTCCTCAAAGCCAGCCTTGGCGGCCGGAGAGTTCTCGACCACACGAGTAACCGTCACCCCCTCCTCGTCCTTCAGCCCCAGAAAGTCGGCCATGCTGGGGTCCACTGGATCCATCTGGATGCCAAGGAATCCGCGATCCACCTTGCCGTCGTCCAGTAGGTCAGCAGCGATGTTCAGAGCCATGTCGATCGGAATGGCCAGGCCAATCCCCGCGAACATGCCGCTCTGGGTCTCGATCGCGGTATTGATGCCGATCACGCGACCCAAGCCATCCACGAGTGGCCCCCCGGAATTGCCCGGGTTGATCGCAGCATCTGTTTGAATGAAGTTCTCATAGCCCGCCTGCCCGCGCCGGCCAATGATGCCCAGCTGGCTACGCCCGAGAGCGCTGACGATCCCCTGCGTGACCGACTGGGTCAGCCCCATGGGCGACCCCACCGCCAGCACCACATCACCCACACGCAGCTTTGAGCTGTCGCCAAAGGTGGCATGCGGGAGATCCGCGCCTTCGATTTTGATGAGGGCCACGTCCGTCTGGGGATCAGTGCCGATGACCTTGGCTTCGTACTCCTTGCCACGACCAGCGATCACCACTTTGATCTGGTCAGCGTTTTCCACCACGTGGTTGTTCGTGAGGATGTAGCCATCCCCCGTGAGAATCATGCCAGAGCCCAGGCCAGTCTGGCGGGGCTGCTGGGGACGCTGGCGGTTCCTGCCACCAGGGCTTGGCTGGTTGTTGTTGTCCCCTGGCTCACCACCACGACGCTCCATCCAATCACGGAAGAACTCGCGGAACATGGGCGGGAGCTGCTCCAGATCATCCTCAC
>NZ_BATR01000166.1 GCF_000739655.1 Verrucomicrobium sp. BvORR106
CTTCACCGTTGTGGCCATGGAACCCAGCACCGCCAGGAACAGGAACACCGGGATCAGGATCAAAAAGAGTGGCAGCAGCAGCAGCCCGATGAACGGCGCCAGAATCACCAGCAGCACGGTGATGATGGTATTCGTGGGCTGGGCCAGCCAGTGGAAGAACGGAGCCGTCACCTTCCGGAAGGGCTCATAGAAGGGTGACTGCGACAGCCAGCTCTCGATCGCGGAGCGCCGTCGCTTGCGGGCCAGTTCGGCGGAGACTGCGGTCTTGACGGGCCCGGGCTCGGCCCCAGAATCTGCCCCTTCTTTGAGGGTTGCATTCATAGGATTCCTTCGATTGACCTTCAGTTTACCAGAATCTGCCACCGTCTGGCAAGCCCCGTGATGGAGGCAAAAACTCACCCACGCCACCGTATAAAGAGGGCCGACACCCCCGGCTTCCGCGAAGTCCGGTTATGGGTCCTCTTGCCTTCTTGTCCCTCCTTCGTACCGCAGCACGAGAGTGGATCGAAGACGATGCCTCCCGCCTGAGTGCCGCCTTGGCATACTATGCCACCTTTTCCACGGCCCCCCTCCTCATCATCTGCATCTCCCTGGCGAGCTTTGTGTTTGGTGAGCAGGCGGCCCGCGGCCAGATCGTGGCAGAGATCTCCTCCCTGGCGGGTGAAGATGCCGGTCATTCCATCCAGGCATTCATCCTGGATGCGTGGCAGGAGGACGACAACGGCTGGAAGGCCCTGATCGGCGTGGCCGTGCTGCTCTTCGGCGCCACTCGGGTGTTTGGCGAGCTCAAGGGGGCGCTCAATACCATCTGGGGAGTGGTCCCCCGGCCGGGTCAGCAGGTGCTCACACTCCTACGTGACCAGTTCCTTTCCTTCTCCATGGTGCTCGTTATCGGCTTCCTGCTGCTCACCTCCCTGCTGGTGAGCACCGCGGTCGCGGCGGCCACGCGCTATTTTGGCCAGTGGGTTCCCATGCACCCGGAACTCTTGGGATGGTGGGACGTCGGTCTGTCTCTCGTGGCCATCAGCGTGCTCTTTGCCCTCATCCTGAAACTGCTGCCAGATGTGCACGTCGGCTGGGGTGACGTCTGGCTGGGGGCGGTGGTCACTGCGGGGCTATTCAACATTGGCAAGCACGCCATCAGTGTCTATCTCGGCACCAGCGGGGTAGCCTCCAGCTACGGCGCGGCAGGCTCCATCGTCGTCTTCCTGCTCTGGGTGTACTATTCCTCCTGCATCCTCTTTTACGGGGCGGAGTTTACCAAGTGCTATGCACGCAAGTTCGGCTCCGGCGTCGTGCCCAAGTCCCGCGCCATGACGGTGGCCGCCTCCGTGCTGGAGGAGATGGCGGCACAGGGGCTGCACGTGCCGAGCCCACAACACGGGGCTCCTTCCAGCGGCAGTCCGTCATTGCGGTCGTAACCGAGGGCCGCCTCAACCGTCCTCAGGGAAGTCCACTCCCGGCACCCTACGCTCGCGTTGCGCCAGCATCACGGCTTCCGGCGGATTCTCAGCCTCGGCACGATGCTGCAGAGCGGTGGCGATGTGAAACCCCTCTTTCTTCAACTGGCTCAATCCCAGTGAGATGGCCAGGCGGCAAACGTTCTGCCGGGTAAGGCCTGTCCGGCCTGCGGCAACATCGAGCGCACGCGATGTGTTCTGGGGGATGCGAAGATTGAATGTTGTCTGGTTTTTCATGGAACCTTTCTCCTTTCGAGCTTCATGGTGAAATCGTTGCCACGCACCCCGGCGGTTGCCCGCCTCGGCCTTTTCCACCAGTGCGATGCAGCCAAACGGCCCGCACCACCCGATCTCTGGTGAAACCCTGACCCCATCCACCATGAGCAGTTCATACCCAGAACCGCAGACGCCCCAGCCGATGCCCTCGGACCCGACGCCTGCGGAACCGCTGCCAGCCCCCGAGCCTCCCGCTCCTTCACCTGCTCCGCAGCCTGGCGATCCCTCTCCTTCGGAGCCACCATCGGTTCCGCCCATCATCGCCTGAATCTCCATCCATCCATGGACTCCGGCTCCAGCACTTCCATCGCAGCCCCCGCATCGCCCAAGAAGCTCGCCTACTTGAGCTACATGGGGGCGACCTTGCGCAGCTCCCTCTCGGACAGTGAGGCTGACAACGCCATCGCCCGCCTCGAATCAGTGTCCGACTACGAACAGTGGCGGCAGCTGGTGGAGAAGAAGAACGAATGGCACACGGACCGCTTCCTCCTGCATCCCCAGCTCTTCGCGGCCGAGTTTGAAGCGTACTACCACTCCGAGCTGCCAGAGATCCTGTCCAACTACGTGCGCAGCCAGGAGCCTGATGCCGCTGGGCTCCTCACGCCGTCCAACATCCGAGTGACCATGGAGTCTCTCTCTAGCACCAATCCTTCCTGGTGGCGCAGTCCCCGCCGTCAGAGGCTCTTCCTCACAGAACTGCTTGAGAAGCGCTCCACGCTCCTGCAGCCATCGCCCTTCGCCTCTCTCCGCGAAGGACTGCATCATATCATGGCCAGCATTGCCGCCTACATGAACTCATGGCGGTCGAAGGGCTCCGGCGGGGCCGTGTGACCCTTCCCCACAAGTAAGGCACGCATTCGGGAGGGCTCTTACGATTCAGAAGAAAGCTGACACCTCCGTGAAATCCAAAGCCACCTCTCACCTCCCCCACCGGGCGGAGCCTTCTCCGCCCTTCGAAGACGATCTTTCAGATCCAGTGGAAAGCCTGGTCGAAGACCTGAGTCAGCAGGACTTCATGCCCTCTGGAGATGAGACCATTTTGGAGGAATATCCCGAGGTGTCTCAAAACGCCCTGCTGATGAGTCACTCGTGGGACGAGGCCGGCGTTGAAAACGGCGACCGCATTGCCCGCATCCCCTTGGAGGACGAGATCAAGTGCACTGAACTCCTTGTCAAAGACGGGCTCGATGAGGCCGATGAAGAGCTCCGGGACCTCGAAGAAGAGGACGAGGAAATAGAACGCGAGCTCGAGTGAACTCGTCCGCCCACCCGGTCAGATCCCCCCGGGCTCCTTCAACGCCGGATTAAAGTACGTGCCTCCACTCCGGATGGTGTTGATCGCGTGCAACAGCTCATCTGGAGAGGTGTTCTTGTTCACATAGCCACGCGCCCCGGCCTTGTACGCCTGCTCGGAGTACACCCTCCCTTCGTTCGTGGAAACAACCAACACTTTCAGATGACGATGTTCCTGCAGTGTCTGGCGGGCCAGTTCGTAACCGCTGCCGTCCGGCAGATTCACATCCACCACCAGGATGCCCGGCAGCTCCCGCTTCAGAGCTGCCGCTCCCTGGCGTACGTCCGGTGCACTCCAGGCAAAGGAAAGGCCGGGGGAGTCCTCGGCAATGCTGCGGAACACCGCGCAAATGATGGAATGGTCATCCACCACGGCTATGGAAACAACGTGCTGGTCTGACGGGGGAAACGATGTAACGGGCATGTTCAAGTTCGTGGGGGCGGCGAATGGTCGGAGTCGCTACTACTGAAAAAAACGAAAGCTGCTCGGCGGTGGGATTCGCTCCAAGTGATGCTGAGATGCGATCTCCCCAAGCCTTGTTCTCTCGGGATACGTCTGTGACGTTTGGCCCGCGTGCTTAAATCACGCCGCGCAGCCGTGCCGGGCAACGCCGGGCAGAATGCAAGGAGTCATCACCAGCCAGCCGCTAAACCATCCACCCTTCGCAGCCAGGACTTCGCCTTGGCCGGGAAGGGTGTGATGCCTCAATGCTGATGCTGGCCCAGCACATACCTTATGCCGCCTCCTGACAGATGTAGGAGCGGCCCAACTTGCGCACGGCAAGCTCAATCCTCGTCTTCACCGTGCCCAGAGGCAGGGAGAGTCTGGCGGCGATTTCCCGCTGGCTCAGACCTTTGAAGAACGTGAGACGCACTGCCACCCCCTGCTCCTTGGGCAGATCCTGGATCAGGCGATTGAGCACATCCTGAAGCTCATTCTGACGCACCTCTTGATCCACCACTGAGGTGGACTCCAGGCGGTGCACCTCCGGACGGGAGGCGGCTTCGTAGCGGCTGGTCGCACGCTGATAGGCGGAAAGCTGGCGCACACGGTCAAGGGCGCGGCGACGGGCAATGGTGATCAACCACCCGAGAAGCTTGCCCTTGTGGGAGGAGAAAGTGCCTGCGTGCTTCCAGACCTGGATAAAGACATCTTGCAGCACGTCATCCGAATCAGCTTCCACACCCAGCACCCGGGTGATGACCCCGCGCAGCACACCACGATGGCGGCGATACAACTCTTCCAGCGCCCGCTGAGACTCGCCAGCGACGATCCGGTCCATCAGTTCTTCATCAGTCAGCGCAACGAGATTCTCAGCCAGCGGGGAGGGAAAGAGGATGGTGTTCATGAGTCTTAGGGAGAGTTGTTTGAGAGATTCGCGGCAGGGCTGGATGTGCCCCGCCATGGTTACCCCTCTCCCTTGCATTCTGCATACCACCCACCTCACCAAAGCCGCAATGCACTCACCATGAATCATTTACGCGATTTCATCGCGAAACAACAACTCCCCTCTCCGGCCGGAAAATCATGCAAAAAGCACGCATTCACCCGTCTCATCATGCAGGATGCACGGTATGGACTCGGGGCTTGGTGGTCGGCGGCTATCTGGGGGTCACATTTTAAGATCGCAGGGCACCCGTCAGCTGCGTGGGTGCAATTGCACTCACAGCCGTCAAGGCGGGATCTTTCTTGCGCAGCCTTGCTCGCCGCACCACGGGGGCAGAGGGCGGCGCCTCGGCCGGTGGGCGCAGGCTCATTTGAGCTCCTGCCAGATGAATCTCCACCACGGGCGAGCCAGTGCGCAAATGCTGCAGCAGACGGGAGGCCACCGCGAGGGCCTGCGGTGCCGAAAGCAGGACCGTCAAGGAGTCATGTCCAGCCTGGGTAGCATCGAAGCGATGGAGGCTTCTCTTTCTCATACAAAACCGCTTGTTCAGTGGTCCTCTTTTCTATCAATTCGTCCGACACTTCCCTGATGGATGCTTTTCCCGATATGAGGAGACGCGTCACCACCCCACTTGAATGCCTTCATGAGCTTGCCTCACCTTCCCCTTCTGGCCGCCCTCGGCCTCTGCCTCCTGCATACAAACGCCACCGGTGCAGAGCCGGACAAGGCTGCGCCCCCTGAAAACAAGAAGGCGGCAGAAACTCCAGCAAAGAATCCGCAGCAAGCCGTGCTGGAGACACCTGGGCTCGCAGCCTTCTGGGACTTCCGCGAGGATCAAGGAAACAAACGCCTCTCCCTGGCCCCCGGCGCGCATGCCTTGGAGGAGATGGCCGGCCCCGTGGCCCGGGAGGCGGAAGGCCCCTTCGGCACCGCGCTCCTCATCAAGTCCGGCCAGTGGCTCCGCATCCCGAGGGAACAGCTGGGTTCGTTGAACATACATGGTCCCAGTGCGCAGGTCACGGTCATGGCATGGGTAAGGCGGGAGCGACCTCACGCCTGGCAGGCCATCGCCGGCGTGTGGGACGAGTCCCGCAAGAAGCGACAGTACTGCCTCTTCCTCAATGCTGCCTCCCGTACCGACCACCGCACCATGAAACGCAAACCGTGCAAGGACCTCTTCCAGGGCCATGTGTCCAGCGTGGGCGGTCCTACGCCCGGTGAGGAGTTCTGCATCACCTACGCATCCAGCGGCTCCGTGGTGCCCATGGAGGGATGGCACTGCCTCGCGCTCACCTATGACGCCAAAGAGGTGCGCCTGTATCTGGACGGCAAGTTCGACGCCTCGGAAGGCAGCAATCCCTTCCCCTATGCGGAGGGGCTCTTCGATGGCGGTGAGGATGGGGCCGAGTTCACCGTTGGCAGCGTGTCCGTGCGGGGCAAGCCCGGGAACTTCTTCGGAGGCCGGCTGGGCGGCCTCGCCGTCTTCCAGCGCGCTCTGAGCGCACAGGAGATCGCCGCCCTCCACTCCGCCACCGCGCTCACAAAAGCACCAGAGTAAGGGACATTTTCATCGTCAGCACCGCCCGACCACCCCGTAGGTATCCAGCCTCCCATTCCGACACGATTATGAGCTCTATTACTTCCTCGAACCGCCGCCAGTTTCTCCGCCATGCCACTGCCCTCGCCGGAGCCGCCACGCTGCCCACCTGGGGTCAGGCAGCCGCTGCCGCTGGCACGCCCGATGCCCTGGCTGGCCGGCTCTACAAGACGCTCAAGATCGGCATGATCAAAGTGGACGGCAGCCTGACGGACAAATTCAAGGGCGCCCTCGCCGCAGGCTTCAAGGGTGTGGAGATGAATGCTCCGGGCATGGATGTGGCGGAAACCAAGAAGGCCATCGCTGAATCCGGCCTTGTTGTGGACGGCACCGTCTGTGGCAGCCACTGGACCATCCGCCATACCAGTGCCGATGCCGCCACCCGGGCCAAGGCTCTGGAGGACCTCAAGACGGCCCTGCGCGACACCCGCGCTGTGGGCGGACACTCCGTGCTGCTCGTCGCTGGCAAAGGGGAGGACGGTCCTGAGAATGAGATCTGGGCCCGCTCGGTGGAGAACATTTCCAAAGCCATTCCTATCGCTGCGGAGGAAGGCGTCACCATCGTGCTTGAGAACGTCTGGAACCAGTTCCTCTACGATCACAATGGCGGATCTGATCAGACGGCTGACAAGTGGGCCAAGTACGTTGACGCCTTCAACTCCCCCTGGGTAGGCATGCAGTTCGACATCGGCAACCACTGGAAATACGGAAGCATGGGCGGCTGGATCCGCACCCTGGGCAAGCGCGTTTACAAACTCGATGTGAAAGGCTTCTCCCGCGCTCAGAACAAGTTCACTCCCATCGGCCAGGGCGATATCGACTACGCAGACGTGCGCAAGGCCCTCCTTGAGATCAACTTCTACGGCTGGCTCGCCGCCGAAGTGGGAGGCGGTAATCAAGACTATCTCAAGGGCGTGTCCGATGAGATGGACACGGCTTTCGGGCTGCGGGCCTGATAAGGCTCGGGTGAAATTGCGTCGCTCTGCGGCAGCATCCTGTCGGAGATTCCGCAGGCCAAACATTGTCTTGTGCACCGCAGGCCAAAAGAGTAAAACGGCCACGGAATCTCCGTCTCAAACCACCCTGACCCGATCCCAGCGATGAAACTTCCGCTTCTCACGCTCCTCTCCGCACTGGCCCTGCCACTCGTCACCACGGCCGCAGATCTCACCTCCGTGTTTGAGGGGGATGCCCCCAAGCGGGCCCGGTTGAAAGACCTCCAGGACAGTCCCACCCCGCCTGAGATCAAGCTGCAAAAGTGGGAGAACTCCAAGCCACTGACGCTGGCAGATCTCAAAGGCAAGATCATCGTCCTCGACTTCTGGGCCACCTGGTGCGGCCCCTGCATCTCCAGCATCCCGCATGCGAACGAGATCCACAGGAAGTACGCCAACGACGTGGTCTTCATCGGCGTGTGCCACCCGGAAGGGGCTGAGAAAATGCGCGAGACCGTGAAGGAAAAGGGCATCCTTTACCCCGTCGCCGTAGATACCGGCGGCAAGGCCGGCAAAGACTATGCCGTCAACGGCTACCCTGACTACTACATCATCGACCGCACCGGCAAGCTCGTGGTGGCCGACTGCTCGAACTCCAAGGTGGAAGAAGCCCTGGAGATCCTGCTGAAGAAGTAGCCATCCTCCTTTGCTGCTGGGAGCGACTGCCGCAGGACAATTCGTTTCGTCCGGCCAAGTGGCTGGCGTGACCGTATTGTTTTCGCAGGTAGCATTGTCCTGCGGAATCGCCTCATCTATGGACATCGATCACGACTCCGAATCCCACCGGTTCTCCCTGGAAGAATCCGGACACGTCTCCGTGCTGGACTATGAGCTGGATGGGCGTCAGATGACGATCACCCACACCTATGTCCCTGGCGAGCTGCGCGGACGGGGCATCGCCGCCGAGCTGGTACAGGAGGCCCTGGAGCACGCTCGTGAGCAGGGCTGGACGGTGGTGCCGCAGTGCAGCTATGTCGCGGCCTACATGGCCCGGCACAAGGAATACAGCGACCTTCTCTGAGAGAGTGAAGGTTTCTCGCCCCCCGAAAAGTCGGGGGTGGGCAGGAGACGTCCCTTTGCACAATCGCGCCTGCGTGGCCCGTATCGGAAGACTGCCCTGATCCGTTGCCCGATTCTCCATGCGCTCTCTGTTGCTTCCCGCCGTTCTGCTCGCTTCGCTCTGCCCCGCCCTGCTTCCCGGGCGCGCCCACGCAGCCCCGCCCGACTATCGCTTCAAGGTGGAGACTTTGTTTGAGGACATTGCCCAGCCCATGGAGATCGAACTGGCCCCGGACGGCAGGCTGTTCTTCAACGAGTACAAAGGCACGCTCAAGATCTACTCCCCCGTCACCCGGCAGCTCACCCAGGCGGGTGCCCTACAGGTCTTCAATGGTCAGGAGAACGGTTTCCTGGGCTTTGCGCTCGATCCCAAGTTTGCTGAGAACGGCTGGATCTACTGTCTGTACTCGCCCAAGGACTTTGACGGCCAGCAGCTCAGCCGCTTCACCATCACAGGTGACGTCCTCGACCTCGCCAGTGAAAAAGTCATCCTCCGGTTCGCGGAACAACGCAAGGAGTGCTGCCACCACGCCGGCACCGTCGAGTTCGGCCCGGATGGCTGCCTCTACTTCTCCACGGGGGACAACACCCATCCCCATGGCGACTCCCAGGGCTACGCCCCGCTGGATGAGCGGCCCGACCGTTCCCCGTGGGATGCCCAGAAGTCGGCGGCAAACACGAACGTGCTCAATGGCAAGATCAACCGCATCCGGGTGAAGGCGGACGGCACGTATGAGATTCCGCCGGGCAATCTGTTCCCCCCCGGCACTCCCAACACCCGGCCGGAAATCTATGTCATGGGGTGTCGCAACCCCTGGCGCATGTCGGTTGATGACCGGACCGGCATTGTTTACTGGGGCGAGGTGGGCCCGACGCAGGCAATGAGCGG
>NZ_BATR01000165.1 GCF_000739655.1 Verrucomicrobium sp. BvORR106
CCGCCGTGGAGCAGGAGCAGAACGCTCTGTCCGAGTTCATCTACCAGAACGTCAACAACGGCGTGTATCGCGCCGGCTTCGCCAGCACCCAGAGCGCCTACGAACGGGCCTTCCGGGAGCTGTTCAATGCGCTCGACCAGCTGGACGAGCACCTGGGCAACCAGAGGTTCCTCTTCGGGCCCAAGTTCGTGGAAACTGACTGGCGTCTTTTCTGCACCCTGATCCGCTTCGACGCCGTGTATCACGGGCATTTCAAGTGCAACCTGCGGCTCATCCGGAACTACCGCCACCTGTCAGGCTATCTCCGGGATCTGTATCAACAGCCGGGCATCGCCGACACGGTGAACTTTGATCACATCAAGCGGCACTACTACATCACCCACGACGACATCAATCCCACCCGCATCGTGCCGCGTGGCCCGGACCTGGCGTGGCTCGATGAGCCACCCGGTCGGGCCTGACGAGTTCAGGAGTTCAAGGCAACAACAGCACGCTCAGTGCAGAAAGTGCTGCGTGACGGACTCGTGGACTTCGCTCTCCGCGT